>NZ_JBBBNY010000002.1:0-311861 GCF_037137055.1 Fulvimonas yonginensis | reverse complement strand
TGGTCAGCGCCGCCGTCAGCGTCGTCTTGCCGTGGTCCACGTGACCGATCGTGCCCACGTTCACGTGCGGCTTGGTGCGTTCGAATTTACCCTTTGCCATGACTTGAGACCTCTAGATAGAACCGTTCGTCAGTGCGGCACCAGGCCGCGTCGTTTCACTTACGCGACCGCTCGGGCCGCACTGCTCTCTTTCAAGAGTGCGGCCACGAATGGCCGCTTTTTGATCTTGCTCTCGCGATCAGGACGATCGCTCCCGTCAAGCCTTCTTGATCACCTGCTCGGCGATGTTGCTCGGCGCCTCGGCGTAGTGATCGAACTCCATCGTGAACGTCGCACGACCCTGGGTCAGCGAGCGGATCGCGGTGGCGTAGCCGAACATCTCGCCCAGCGGCACCATCGCGTTGATGGTCTTGCCCGAGGGCGTGTCGTCCTGGCCCTGCAGCAGGCCGCGACGGCGGCTCAGGTCGCCCATCACGTCGCCGACGTACTCCTCCGGCGTCACCACCTCGACCTTCATGATCGGCTCGAGCAGGACCGGATCGGCTTTGCGGAAGCCTTCCTTGAAGGCCATCGAGGCGGCCAGCTTGAACGCCATCTCGGACGAGTCGACGTCGTGGTACGAACCGAAGACCAGCTTGACCTTCACGCCCACCACCGGGAAGCCGGCCAGCGGACCACTGGTGATGGTCTCGCGCAGGCCCTTCTCCACCGAAGGAATGAATTCCTTCGGGATCACGCCACCGGTGATCTCGTTGATGAACAGGAAATCGTCCTTGACGTCCGGATTCTTCTTGTCCTCGTCGGTCATCGGCGACAGCTCGATCACCACGTGGCCGTACTGGCCCTTGCCGCCCGACTGCTTGGCGTGCTTGTAGTCGGACTTGACGTCGCTCTTGCGGATGGTCTCGCGGTACGCCACCTGCGGCTTGCCGACGTTCGCCTCGACGTTGAACTCGCGACGCATGCGGTCGACGATGATGTCCAGGTGCAGCTCGCCCATGCCGGAGATGATGGTCTGGCCCGATTCCTCGTCGGTGCGCACACGGAAGGACGGATCCTCCGCGGCCAGGCGGCCGAGGGCGATGCCCATCTTCTCCTGGTCGGACTTGGTCTTGGGCTCGACCGCCATCGAGATCACCGGCTCGGGGAACGTCATGCGCTCCAGGGTGATCACGTGGTCCATCGCGCACAGCGTGTCGCCGGTGGTGACGTCCTTCAGGCCGACCGCCGCGGCGATGTCGCCGGCGCGGACTTCCTTGATCTCCTGGCGCTCGTTCGCGTGCATCTGCAGGATGCGGCCGATGCGCTCCTTCTTCGACTTGACCGGGTTGTAGACCTGGTCGCCGGCGTTCAGCGTGCCCGAGTAGACACGGAAGAAGGTCAGCGAGCCCACGAACGGGTCGGTCATGATCTTGAACGCGAGCGCGGAGAACGGCGCATTGTCGTCCGCCTTGCGGGTCGCCTCGTTCTCGTTCTCGTCCACGCCGGTCACCGGCGGACGATCGGCCGGCGACGGCAGCAGGTTGACCACCGCGTCCAGCATCGCCTGCACGCCCTTGTTCTTGAAGGCGGTGCCGCAGTAGACCGGGATGATTTCGCTGGACAGCGTGCGCTGGCGCAGGCCGCCGACGATCTCGGCCTCGGAGAGGTCGCCCTCTTCGAGGTACTTGTTCATCAGCTCCTCGGTCGCCTCGGCGGCCGACTCGACCATGAAACTGCGCGCCTCGGCGGCCTTGTCCGCGAGGTTGGCCGGGATGTCCTGGTACTCGAACTTCATGCCCTGGGACTCCATGTCCCAGATGATCGCCTTCATCTTGAGCAGGTCGATCACGCCCTCGAAGTTGTCCTCGGCGCCGATCGGCACCTGCATCGGCACCGGGTTGGCACCCAGGCGCGCCTTCAGCTGGTCGACGACCTTGTAGAAGTTCGCGCCGGTGCGGTCCATCTTGTTGACGAACGCGAGGCGCGGCACCTTGTACTTGTTGGCCTGGCGCCAGACGGTCTCGGACTGCGGCTGGACGCCACCCACGGCGCACAGCACGAACACGGCGCCGTCGAGCACGCGCAACGAACGCTCGACTTCGATGGTGAAGTCGACGTGCCCGGGAGTGTCGATGATGTTGAAGCGGTGCTCGGGCAGCGAGCGGTCCATGCCCTTCCAGAACGCCGTGGTGGCCGCGGAAGTGATGGTGATGCCGCGCTCCTGCTCCTGCTCCATCCAGTCCATGGTGGCCGCACCGTCGTGCACCTCGCCAATCTTGTGACTGACACCGGTGTAGAACAGGATGCGCTCCGTGGTGGTGGTCTTGCCGGCATCGATGTGGGCCATGATGCCGAAGTTGCGGTAGCGCTCGATGGGAGTGGTGCGTGCCATGGATATATACCTTTACCGGGCGACCCTGCCCTGATTGCTGCGGCCGTCCGGGCCGCGCTTCATTTAATAAGAGTCCGCCACGAGTGGCGGATCGTCCTCGCCGCCACGGGGCGGCCGGATGCCGGCATCCGCCGCAGCGGAGACGTCCCGCCGCGGTCCGCGGCAGGGCGCCGGACCGTTACCAGCGGTAGTGCGAGAATGCCTTGTTGGCTTCCGCCATGCGGTGGGTTTCCTCGCGCTTCTTGATCGCGCCGCCGCGGTTCTCCGAAGCCTCCAGCAGCTCGGCCGCGAGCTTGCGTGGCATCGAGGTCTCGCCGCGCTTGCGCGCCGCATCGATCACCCAGCGCATCGCCAGCGCCATGCGGCGGCCCGGGCGCACTTCGACCGGCACCTGGTAGGTAGCGCCACCGACGCGGCGGGACTTCACCTCGACGGCCGGGGCGACGTTGCCCAGCGCCTTCTCCACCAGAGCCACCGGCTCGGCGTGCTTTTCGCCCAGATGGGTCAGGGCGCCATAGACGATGCTCTCGGCGACCGACTTCTTGCCGCTCTTCATCACCATGTTGATGAAGCGGGCGATCAGCTGGCTGCCGTGCTTGGGATCGGGCAGCACCAGGCGGGCGGGATGGGAACCTTTACGCGACATGTTTGGAGTCCGTGATTTTTCGCGGACCTTCCTGTCCGCCTGAAGACGCAGCCGTCCTGGCCGCGGAGATCAAATGGGTTACTTCTTCGGGCGCTTGGCGCCGTACTTGGAGCGGGCCTGGCGGCGCTTGGTCACGCCGGCGCAGTCGAGGCTGCCGCGCACGGTGTGGTAGCGCACGCCCGGCAGGTCCTTCACACGGCCACCGCGGATCAGCACGACCGAGTGCTCCTGCAGGTTGTGGCCCTCGCCGCCGATGTAGCTGATGACCTCGTAACCGTTGGTCAGGCGCACCTTGGCGACCTTGCGCAACGCCGAGTTCGGCTTCTTCGGGGTGGTCGTGTACACGCGCGTGCAGACGCCACGACGCTGCGGGCTGCTCTGCAGGGCCGGCGAAGCGCTCTTGTAGGTCTTCGGGCTGCGGTTCTTGCGCACCAACTGGTTGACTGTCGTCATGCGAAGCTTTTCCTGAGAAACATAAAGGCAGACCGAAACTCGGTCTGCCAAGAAGCGGGAATTTAACATGGGCGCCCTGCACCAGGCAAGGCGACGCCCTGTCGTCCATGACCCGAACACGAGGCGCGTCCCTGCACCTCATTTCGTATGTCAGCGAGCGCAGCCCAAGGGCTTACTCGGCACCTTCATCGCTACCGGCAGTGGCTTCCGCGAACGTCGTCGCGGAGGAGGAACCGGAAAGGGTTTCCAGCTCCGAAGCGGTCAACCCGCCCTGGCGACGACGCTGCGCGTGGTACGCCAGACCCGTACCCGCCGGAATCAGACGGCCGACAATAACATTTTCCTTGAGCCCCCGCAAGGTATCGCGGGTGCCACGGACGGCCGCCTCGGTCAGCACGCGGGTGGTCTCCTGGAAGGAGGCCGCCGAGATGAACGACTCGGTCGCCAGCGAGGCCTTGGTGATGCCCAGCAGCACCGACTGGTACTCGGCCGGACGCTCGCCACGCTTGATGGCCCGCTCGTTCTCCTCGTTGATCCGCACGCGCTCGACCTGTTCGCCGCGCAGGTAGTGGCTGTCGCCCGGGTCGGTGATCTCGACCTTGCGCAGCATCTGGCGAATGATCGCTTCGATGTGCTTGTCGTTGATCTTCACGCCCTGCAGGCGGTAGACGTCCTGGATCTCCTTGACCAGGTAGGCCGCCAGCGGCTCCACGCCCAGCAGGCGCAGGATGTCGTGCGGATTGGGCTCGCCGTCGACCACGGTCTCGCCCTTCTCCACGTGCTCGCCCTCGAACACGATGACCTGACGCCACTTCGGGATCAGCTCCTCGTGCTCGTTGCCGTCGGCGTCCTTGATGATCAGGCGCTGCTTGCCCTTGGTGTCCTTGCCGAAGCTGACCACGCCGGAGCGCTCGGCCAGGATCGCCGGCTCCTTCGGCTTGCGCGCTTCGAACAGATCGGCCACGCGCGGCAGACCGCCGGTGATGTCGCGGGTCTTGGAGGTTTCCTGCGGGATACGCGCGATGACGTCGCCCACGCCCACTTCCACGCCATTCTGGATCGACACGATCGCGCCGGCCGGCAGCATGTACTGCGCCGGCACGTCGGTGCCCGGCAGCTTGAGCTCGCGGCCCTTGGCGTCTTCCAGGCGCACGATCGGGCGCAGATCCTTGGCCGCGGTGCCGCGGCGCTTCGGATCGGTCACCACCGCCGACTCCAGGCCGGTCAGCTCGTCGGTCTGGCTCTGCACGGTGACGCCATCGATGAAGTCGATGAAGCGCACGGTACCGGCCACCTCCGAGACGATCGGGTGGGTGTGCGGATCCCAGTTAGCCACGGTCTGGCCGGCCTTGACCGGATCGCCGTCCTTGACCGCGATGGTGGCGCCGTACGGCACCTTGTAGCGCTCGCGCTCGCGGCCGTTGGCGTCGATCACCGACACCTCGCCCGAACGCGACACCGCCACCAGGTGGCCCTGCGCGTGCTGCACGGTCTTGAGGTTGTTGAACTTCAGCGTGCCGGTGGTCTTGACCGAGACGTTGTCCACCGCGGCGGCACGGGAGGCGGCGCCACCGATGTGGAAGGTACGCATGGTCAGCTGCGTGCCCGGCTCGCCGATCGACTGCGCGGCGACCACGCCCACGGCCTCGCCCATGTTGACCAGGTGGCCACGGGCCAGGTCGCGGCCGTAGCACAGCGCGCACACGCCGTGGCTGGCCTCGCAGGTGATCGGCGAGCGGACCTTGACCGACTGCACGCCGGCCTTGTCCAGCTTCTCGACCAGGGTCTCGTCCAGCAGCGTGTCGCGGGTGACGATCGGATCCTCGTCGTTGCCCGGGCCGTACACGTCCTCGACCACCACGCGACCCAGCACGCGTTCGCGCAGCGGCTCGACCACGTCGCCGCCCTCGACGATCGGCTGCATCAGGATGCCGTTCTCGGTGCCGCAGTCGTTCTCGGTGACCACCACGTCCTGCGCCACGTCGACCAGGCGGCGGGTCAGGTAGCCGGAGTTCGCCGTCTTCAACGCGGTGTCCGCCAGGCCCTTGCGGGCGCCGTGGGTCGAGTTGAAGTACTGCAGCACGTTCAGGCCTTCGCGGAAGTTGGCCTTGATCGGCGTCTCGATGATCGAGCCGTCCGGGCGGGCCATCAGGCCGCGCATGCCGGCCAGCTGGCGGATCTGCGCCACGCTACCGCGCGCGCCGGAGTCGGCCATGATGTACAGCGAGTTCATCGACTTCTGCGCGACGGTCTTGCCCTCGGCGTCGGTCACCTTCTCGGTGCCGATGCCGTCGATCATCGCCTTGGCGACCAGCTCGTTGGTGCGCGACCAGATGTCGACCACCTTGTTGTAGCGCTCGCCGGCGGTGACCAGGCCTGACTGGTACTGCTCCTGGATCTCGACCACTTCCTTCTCGGCCTCTTCCAGGATCGCCTTCTTCTCGGCCGGGATGATCATGTCATCGATGCCGATCGAGATGCCCGCACGGGTGGCGAAGCGGAAGCCGGTGTACATCAGCTGGTCCGCGAAGATCACCGTGTCCTTCAGGCCCAGGCGGCGGTAGCAGGCATTGATCAGGCGCGAGATGTTCTTCTTGGTCAGCTCCGTGTTGGCCAGCTCGAAGGGCAGGCCCTCTGGCATGATCTCGGCCAGCAGCGCGCGGCCCACGGTGGTCTCCACCAGCGAGGTGCTGGTGCTGCGCTCGCCATCCTCGCCGATGGTCACCTGCTTCATGCGCACCTTGACCCGGGCGTGCAGCTCGACCGCGCGGTTGTCGTAGGCGCGGCGCACCTCGGAGATGCCCGAGAACACCATGCCGGTGCCCTTGGCGTTCACCAGTTCGCGGGTCATGTAGTACAGGCCCAGCACCACGTCCTGGGTCGGCACGATGATCGGCTCGCCGTTGGCGGGCGAGAGGATGTTGTTGGTCGCCATCATCAGGGCGCGCGCTTCCAGCTGCGCCTCGATCGAGAGCGGCACGTGCACGGCCATCTGGTCGCCGTCGAAGTCCGCGTTGAAGGCGGTACAGACCAGCGGATGCAGCTGGATCGCCTTGCCTTCGATCAGCTTCGGCTCGAACGCCTGGATGCCCAGACGATGCAGGGTCGGCGCACGGTTGAGCAGCACCGGGTGCTCGCGGATCACCTCTTCCAGGATGTCCCACACCATCGGCTCTTCGCGCTCGACCAGCTTCTTGGCCGCCTTGATGGTGGTGGCCTCGCCGCGGGCCTGCAGCTTGGCGAAGATGAACGGCTTGAACAGCTCCAGCGCCATCTTCTTGGGCAGGCCGCACTGGTGCAGACGCAGCGTCGGACCGACCACGATCACCGAGCGGCCGGAGTAGTCCACGCGCTTGCCGAGCAGGTTCTGGCGGAACCGGCCCTGCTTGCCCTTGATCATGTCGGCCAGCGACTTCAGCGCGCGCTTGTTGGTGCCGGTGATGGCACGGCCGCGACGGCCGTTGTCCAGCAGCGCGTCGACCGACTCCTGCAGCATGCGCTTCTCGTTGCGCACGATGATGTCGGGCGCATTGAGCTCGAGCAGGCGCTTGAGGCGGTTGTTGCGGTTGATGACGCGGCGATAGAGGTCGTTGAGGTCGGAGGTCGCGAAGCGGCCGCCGTCCAGCGGCACCAGCGGACGCAGGTCCGGCGGCAGCACCGGCAGCACGGTCATGACCATCCACTCGGGCCGGTTGCCCGACTCGATGAAGGCCTCGATCAGCTTGACGCGCTTGGTCAGGCGCTTGAGCTTGGTCTCGGAGTTGGTCGAGGCGATCTCTTCCTTGAGGCGGATCACCTCGCCCTGCAGGTCGATCGACTTGAGCAGCTCGTAGACCGCCTCGGCGCCCATGCGGGCGTCGAACTCGTCGCCGTGCTCCTCGGTGGCTTCCAGGTACTGGTCCTCGCTGAGCAGCTGGCCGCGCTCGAGCGCAGTCAGGCCCGGATCGATCACCACGTAGGCCTCGAAATAGAGGATGCGCTCGATGTCGCGCAGGGTCATGTCCAGCATCAGGCCGATGCGCGAAGGCAGCGACTTGAGGAACCAGATGTGCGCGGTCGGGCTGGCCAGCTCGATGTGGCCCATGCGCTCGCGGCGCACCTTGGCCAGGGTCACTTCCGTGCCGCACTTCTCGCAGACCACGCCGCGGTGCTTCATGCGCTTGTACTTGCCGCACAGGCACTCGTAGTCCTTGACCGGGCCGAAGATGGCCGCGCAGAACAGGCCGTCGCGCTCCGGCTTGAAGGTGCGGTAGTTGATCGTCTCGGGCTTCTTCACCTCGCCGTACGACCACGAGCGGATCAGCTCCGGCGACGCCAGCGCGATCTTGATCGCGTCGAAGTCGGGCGTGGTGCGCTGCTGGTTGAAAAGGTTGAGCAGGTCTTTCATGGGTGTCTCCGATCGGAGCGAATGCTTTGGGTCGAGGGTCCGTGATTCACAGGGAGAGGGACGGGGCCCGCCACGCGGGCCCGTCGATCACTTCGCCTCTTCCAGGTCGATGTCGATGCCGAGCGAGCGGATTTCCTTCACCAGCACGTTGAAGGATTCCGGCATGCCGGCTGCCATCTCGTGGTTGCCGTCGACGATGTTCTTGTACATCTGGTTGCGGCCCTGCACGTCGTCGGACTTCACCGTCAGCATTTCCTGCAGGGTGTAGGCCGCGCCGTAGGCTTCCAGCGCCCAGACTTCCATCTCACCGAAGCGCTGGCCGCCGAACTGCGCCTTGCCGCCCAGCGGCTGCTGGGTGACCAGCGAGTACGGGCCGGTGGAACGCGCGTGCATCTTGTCGTCGACCAGGTGGTTGAGCTTCAGGTAATGCATGTAGCCCACGGTCACCGGGCGATCGAACGCCTCGCCGGTGCGGCCGTCGTACAGCGTGGTCTGGCCCGATTCGGGCAGATCCGCCAGCTTCAGCATCGCCTTGATCTCGGTCTCCTCGGCGCCGTCGAACACCGGCGTCGCCATCGGCACGCCTTCCTGCAGGTTGGTCGCCAGCGTGCGGATCTCGTCGTCGGTCAGCGACTTCAGATCCACGTGCTGGGTCGCCCCCGCCACGTGATGGTTGTAGACCTGATCCAGGAACTCGCGGATCTTGCCCACCTTCTCCTGCGCCTCGAGCATCTTCTGGATCTTCTTGCCCAGGCCCTTGGCGGCCCAGCCCAGGTGCACCTCGAGGATCTGGCCGATGTTCATACGCGAAGGCACGCCCAGCGGGTTCAGCACGATGTCCACCGGCGTGCCGTCGGCCATGAACGGCATGTCCTCGACCGGCACCACGTTGGACACCACGCCCTTGTTGCCGTGGCGGCCAGCCATCTTGTCGCCCGGCTGGATGCGGCGCTTCACGGCCAGGAACACCTTGACCATCTTCAGCACGCCCGGCGCGAGGTCGTCGCCCTGGGTGATCTTGGCCTGCTTCTCCTTGAAGCGCCGGTCGAACTCCTCCTTGTGGCGCTTGACCTGCTCGGCCGCGCGCTCGAGGAACTCGGTGACCTCCTCGTCCTTGACGTTGATCTTGAACCAGTCGTCCTTCTTCAGGCCGTCCAGGTAGGCGTCGGTGATCTCGGTGCCGCGCTTGAGGCCGCCCGGACCGCTCATCGCGGTCCTGCCGACCAGCTGCGCGCGCATGCGGTTGTAGATCGCGCCCTCAAGGATGCGGAACTGATCATCGAAGTCCTTGCGGATCCGCTTGATCTCCATCTCCTCGATCTGCTTGGCGCGCTTGTCCTTCTCGATGCCGTCGCGGGTGAACACCTGCACGTCGATGACGGTGCCGTCCATGCCCGGCGGCACGCGCAGCGAGCTGTCCTTCACGTCGGACGCCTTCTCGCCGAAGATCGCGCGCAGCAGCTTCTCCTCCGGCGTCAGCTGGCTCTCGCCCTTGGGCGTGACCTTGCCGACCAGGATGTCGCCCGCCTTCACCTCGGCGCCGATGTACACGATGCCGGACTCGTCGAGTCGGGCAAGGGCCTGCTCACCCACGTTCGGGATGTCGGCGGTGATTTCCTCCGCGCCCAGCTTGGTGTCGCGCGCGATGCAGGACAGCTCCTCGATGTGGATCGAGGTGTAGCGGTCCTCCTGCACGACCCGCTCGGAGAGCAGGATCGAGTCCTCGAAGTTGTAGCCGTTCCACGGCATGAAGGCGATCAGCATGTTCTGGCCGAGCGCGAGCTCGCCGAGGTCCGTGGACGAGCCGTCCGCCAGCGTGTCGCCCTTGGCCACCACGTCACCGACGTTCACCAGCGGGCGCTGGTTGAGGTTGGTGTTCTGGTTGGAGCGGGTGTACTTGGTCAGCGTGTAGATGTCGACGCCGGCGTCGTTGTCGCCGACCTCTTCCTCGTTCACGCGCACCACGATGCGCGCCGCGTCGACCTGGTCGATCACGCCGCCGCGCTTGGCGCTGACGATGACGCCCGAGTCGCGCGCCACCGCGCGCTCGATGCCGGTACCGACCAGCGGTGTCTGCGAACGCAGCGTCGGCACCGCCTGGCGCTGCATGTTGGCGCCCATCAGCGCGCGGTTCGCGTCGTCGTGCTCCAGGAACGGCACCAGCGCCGCCGCGACCGACACGGTCTGCATCGGCGACACGTCCATGTAGTCCACTTCCTTCGCCGGGCGCAGCTCCGATTCGCCGCGGAAGCGGCACGACACGAAGTCCTCGGTGAAGCTGCCGTCCTTGTTGAGCGGCGAGTTCGCCTGGGCGATGACGTGGTCGCCTTCCTCGATCGCGGACAGGTAATCGACCTTGTCGGTCACCTTGCCGTTCTCGACCTTGCGGTACGGCGTCTCCAGGAAGCCGTACTGGTTGGTGCGGGCGTACACGGCCAGCGAGTTGATCAGGCCGATGTTCGGGCCTTCCGGCGTCTCGATGGTGCAGACGCGGCCGTAATGGGTCGGATGCACGTCGCGCACCTCGAAGCCGGCGCGCTCGCGGGTCAGGCCGCCCGGGCCGAGCGCCGAGACGCGGCGCTTGTGGGTCACTTCCGACAGCGGGTTGTTCTGGTCCATGAACTGTGACAGCTGCGAGGAGCCGAAGAACTCCTTCACCGCCGCGGCGACCGGCTTGGCGTTGATCAGCTCCTGCGGGGTCAGGCCCTCGGACTCGGCCAGCGACAGGCGCTCGCGCACGGCGCGCTCCACGCGCACCAGGCCGATGCGGAAGGTGTTCTCCGCCATCTCGCCGACCGAGCGCACGCGACGGTTGCCCAGGTGGTCGATGTCGTCCACGGTGCCGTGGCCATTCTTGATGTCGATCAGCACCTTGAGCACGGCCAGGATGTCGGACTGGTCGCCCAGCTTGGCGACCAGCTCCTGCGCGGCCTCTTCCTTGCGCTCGGCGAAGTACTTGTAGTCGTACAGCACGCCGGGGCCCTCGATCTCCTGGCGGCCGACGCGGCGGTTGAACTTCATGCGGCCGACCGCCGACAGGTCGTAGCGGTCGAAGGTGAAGAACAGGTTGAAGAACAGGTTCTGCGCGGCGTCCTTGGTCGGCGGCTCGCCCGGGCGCATCATGCGGTAGATCTCCACCAGCGCCTCGAGCTGCGTCTTGGTGTTGTCGATGCGCAGGGTGTGCGAGATGTACGCGCCACGGTCCAGGTCGTTCACGTACAGCGTCGGCAAGCGTTCGATGCCGGCCTTGCGAAAGGCTTCCAGCTGCTCGGCGGTGATCTCGTCGTTGGCCGAGGCCAGCAGCTCGCCGGTCTTCGGGTCGACGATGTCGATCGCCAGGATGCGGCCGACCGGATAGTCGTCCGGCACCTCCAGCGCGGTGATGTTCTCGGCCGCGAGCTGGCGCACGTGGCGCGCGGTGATGCGCTTGCCGGCCTCGACCAGCACCTTGCCGCCGACCGCCAGGTCGAAGGTCAGCGTCTCGCCGCGCAGGCGCTCGGCGACCAGCTCGAGCGTGGTGCCGCCCTTCTTGCCCAGGTGGAACACGTTGTGCTCGAAGAAGATGGCGAGCATCTCCTCGTTGCTGTAGCCGAGCGCGCGCAGCAGCACCGTCACCGGCAGCTTGCGGCGACGGTCGATACGGGTGAACAGCGCATCCTTCGGGTCGAACTCGAAGTCCAGCCAGGAGCCGCGGTAGGGGATCACGCGCGCGGAGAACAGCAGTTTGCCCGAGCTGTGGGTCTTGCCGCGGTCATGGTCGAAGAACACGCCCGGCGAGCGATGCAGCTGCGAGACGATCACGCGCTCGGTGCCGTTGATGATGAAGGTGCCGGTCTCGGTCATGAGCGGGATCTCGCCCATGTAGACCTCCTGCTCCTTCACGTACTTGACCGCCTTCTTCGAGGCCGGGCTGTCCTTGTCGTAGATCACCAGGCGCACGGTGACGCGCAGCGGCGCGCCGAAGGTCATGCCGCGGTTGCGGCACTCGCGCTCGTCGAACGCAGGCTCGCCCAGGCGGTAGTCCACGTACTCGAGGGCGGCGTTGCCCGAATAGCTCACGATCGGGAACACCGACTTCAGCGCGGCGTGCAGACCCTTGTCCTCGCGCTGCCTGGGCGCGACGTGTTCCTGCAGGAACTCACGGTAGGAATCGGTCTGGATGGTCAGCAGGTTGGGCACGCCCAGCACGGGCGGGCGCTTGCCGAAATCCTTGCGGATGCGCTTCTTCTCGGTAAACGAGTAGGTCATGGGGTGACGCCTCGGTTCGCAGTGGCGCCGGTGGTGCACACACCGGCTAATGATGAAAAATTTCGATGGCGCATCCGGCGGGCGCGCCGCCGGCATACGGCAAAAGACAGGAATCAGAAGCCGGCGCACGGCCGGTGCCTCTCAGTCTTGCCTTCTGTCCTTGGAACCCGGATCGCGGTGCCCTGCGACCCTTGCAGCGGATGCCCTTCCGCAACGGGCAAAGCCCGGGGGCTTTCGCCCCCAGGCTTGCGTGACGCTAGACCAAACTGACGGCGCGCAAGGCGCCAATTACTTCAGCTCGACCTTGGCGCCGGCGGCTTCCAGATCCTTCTTGAACTTCTCGGCGTCTTCCTTCGACACGCCTTCCTTCAGGACGCCACCGGCCTCGGTGAGGTCCTTCGCTTCCTTCAGGCCCAGGCCGGTGATCGCGCGCACGGCCTTGATCACGTCGACCTTCTTGTCGCCGGCGTTGATCAGGACCACGTCGAACTCGGTCTTCTCTTCGGCGGCCGGGGCGGCGGCGGCCGGGCCGGCGGCCATCATGACCGGGGCGGCGGCGGTGACGCCGAACTTCTCTTCGATGGCCTTCACCAGGTCCATCACTTCCATCAGCGACTTGGCGGCGACGGCTTCAACGATCTGTTCGTTGGTCAGGGACATGTGTTTCTACCTCTGGAAAATAAAGTCGTTTGGAAAGGGTCGGCGGATCAGGCTTCGGCAGGGGCTTGCGCGGCGGCTTCGCCGCCACCCTGCTTGTCGGCCACGGCCTTGACCACACGGGCGAACATCGAAGCCGGCTCGGCCAGCACGCGGGCCAGCATCGCGAGCGCCTGCTCGCGGGTCGGCAGCGAGGCCAGCACGTCGACGTGCTCGGCGGGCAGCAGCTTGCCCTCCACCGAGACCAGCCGCGGCTTGAGCTTGTCGTTGGTCTTGGCGAATTCCTTGATCAGACGCCCGGCGGCACCGGGCTCCTCGGTCGAGAACGCGTACAGCAGCGGACCGGTCAGGGCGTCCTTGACGACCTCGAACTCGGTACCGGCCACGGCGCGCGACACCAGCGTGTTCTTGACGACTTTCAGGAACACGCCCGACTCGCGGGCCTTCTTGCGCATCGCGGTCATCTGCTCGACCGTGGTGCCCGCGTACTCGGCGGCGACCAAGGAGTGGGCCTTGGCGGCGACGTCTGCCAGCTCGGCGACTACTTCTTGCTTCTGGGACAGATTGAGAGCCATTGCACTCCTCCATTTGGAACTCCGCTTACGGCTCCTGCCGCGTGCGGTCCTGAGCGACGCCGTCCATGACGTCGGGGATGCGGCGCATCCCGGGTGGTGGCCTTTCCAGAACGTGCATTCCAGAGAAGGGCGGCACCATCTACGCCGGCTGGCCTTGCGGCCGATTAAGCGGTCGAGGCGGGCGGCGACGGCGATTCCCTGCCAGTGGCGAGCTCCCTGCCCGTCGTCGTCGCGCGCGGACCGCGCCTGCGGTCTTTGACGGCGACCCCGGCCACGTGGCCGGGGCTGCCCTCAAAAACGTGCCTTCGCGCCCGAACCGGTCGCGAAGGACTTGAACTGCTTACTTCGCGCCGGTGTTCAGCGACGCGGTGTCGACCGGCACGCCCACGCCCATCGTGCTGGACAGGGCGACCTTCTGCAGGTACTGGCCCTTGGCCGCAGCCGGCTTGGCCTTCATCAGGTCGGCGATCAGCGCGTTGAGGTTGTCGGCGAGCTGCGCGGCGTCGAAGCTGACCTTGCCGATGGTGGCGTGGATGATGCCCGCCTTGTCGTTGCGGAACTTCACCTGGCCGGCCTTGGCGTTCTTCACCGCCGTGGCGACGTCGGCGGTGACCGAACCGTCCTTCGGGTTCGGCATCAGGCCACGCGGACCGAGCAGCTGACCGAGCTTGCCGACCACGCGCATGGCGTCCGGCGTCGCGATCACGCGACCGAAGTCCAGGTCGCCGCCCTGCATGCGCTCGGCCAGGTCTTCCATGCCGACCGCGTCGGCGCCGGCGGCCTTGGCGGCCTCGGCCTTCTCGCCCGGCGGGCAGAACACGGCGACCTTGACCGTCTTGCCGGTACCGTGCGGCAGCAGCGAGGAGCCGCGCACGCCCTGGTCCGACTTCTTGGCGTCGATGCCGAGGCGCACGGCCACGTCGACGGACTCGACGAACTTGGCCTTGGCGTTGTTCTTGACGATGTTCAGGGCCTCTTCGAGGCCGTAGACCTTGCCTGGCTGCACCGCAGCCTGGGCGGCCTTCATACGCTTGGTGATCTTCGCCATGTCTTAACCCTCCACCACCAGGCCCATGCTGCGCGCACTACCGGCGATGGTGCGCACCGCGGCGTCCAGATCGGCAGCCGTCAGATCCGGCTCCTTCTGCTTCGCGACGTCTTCCAGCTGCTTGCGGGTGATCTTGCCGACCTTGTCGGTGTTGGGCTTGGACGAACCCTTGGCGACACCGGTGACCTTCTTGATCAGCACGGTGGCGGGCGGGGTCTTGGTGATGAAGGTGAAGCTGCGGTCCGAGTAGGCCGTGATGATCACCGGGATCGGCAGACCCGGCTCCATCTTCTGCGTGGCGGCGTTGAACGCCTTGCAGAACTCCATGATGTTCAGGCCACGCTGGCCCAGCGCCGGACCGACCGGCGGCGAAGGGTTGGCCTGCCCGGCCTTGACCTGCAGCTTGATGTAACCGACGACTTTCTTTGCCATGGGGATTTTCCTTGCGAGTGCTGGCGCCTTGCGGCTCCTCGCCTGCTTGCCGTCCGTGCGGTGGAGAGCCCGCCGTCCGTGCGGGCCTTCGAAAAACGAACACGCCGAGTCGAAGGACTTCGGCGTGGAACCGCGTAGTTTAAGGAGTGATCAAGTTTTAAGCAAGTGGCGGGCCAGTGCGACCCGCCCCTCCCGGGAGGACGACGGATTCGAGGGGCGGCCCTTGCCGACGGACGCGGCGCTACCGGGATTGCCGCCAGCTCCCGCCCCTCACCTCGATCCCCTCCCTGGCAAGGGAGAGGAAACGGGCCATCAGGCCTTCTCGACCTGGCCGAACTCGAGCTCGACCGGGGTCGAGCGGCCGAAGATCAGCACCGCCACGCGCAGGCGGCTCTTCTCGTAGTTGACTTCCTCGACCACGCCGTTGAAATCGTTGAACGGGCCCTCGGTGACGCGGACCATCTCGCCCGGCTCGAACAGCACCTTGGGCTTGGGCTTTTCCACGCCCTCGCGCACGCGACTCAGGATGGCCTCGGCCTCGCTGTCGCGGATCGGCAACGGACGGTCGGCGGTGCCGCCGATGAAGCCCATCACCTTGGGCGTCTCCTTGACCAAGTGCCAGCATTCGTCGTCGATCCGCGGCGCCTTGCCCTCGGTATCGGTCTCGATCTGCACCAGCACGTAGCCGGGGAAGAACTTGCGCTCGCTGCGGCGCTTCTGGCCGCCGCGCATCTCGATCACTTCCTCGGTCGGCACCAGCACTTCGCCGAACTTTTCCTCCATGCCCGCGCGCGCGATGCGCTCGGAGAGCGACTTGCGGACCTGGTTCTCGAAGCCCGAATAGGCGTGTACGACATACCAACGCTTGCTCATGGCCACTCCTTACGAACCGAGTTTGAGCAGCCAGTCCAGCACGACCGACTTGAGGATCAGGTCGATCAGGCCCAGCAGCAGCGACAGGACGATGACGACGGCGATGATGACCAGCGTCGTCTTGAGGGTTTCGTCGCGCGTCGGCCACACGACCTTGCGCATCTCGAACTGCGATTCGGCGATGAAGTTGCGCACGCGGCGGCCCGGGGCAGTGAACGCTCCGATCGCCAGCGCCGCCACCAGCGCCGCCAGCACGCCGATCAGGCGCACGGAGGCGGCCACGGTGTTCTCGAACCAGGAGTAGGCAACGATGCCCGCCACCAGCACCAGCGTGGCCAGTACCAGCTTGCCGATATCCGCGGCGCTCGTGCCGCGTGGCTGTTCTGCCTTGGTATTCATCGCAGTGACCGGGAGAGGGGAACGCCGAGGCCGGATCGGCCGATCGACACCACCCGCACCCGTCATCGGTCCTCGAAAGATGGCACGCCAGGAGGGACTCGAACCCCCAACCTGCGGTTTTGGAGACCGCTGCTCTGCCAATTGAGCTACTGGCGTATCTGTGAAACGGGATCGGAAGCGGGAGCCGGTGTCGCCTGGCGCAGCGCGCTCGCGATACCGGCCCCGGTTTCCGTTGTGTACAGCTTACTTGATGATCTTGGCCACCACGCCGGCGCCGACGGTGCGGCCGCCCTCGCGGATCGCGAAGCGCAGGCCTTCGTCCATCGCGATCGGGTGGATCAGGCTCACCGTCATCTTCACGTTGTCGCCCGGCATCACCATCTCGACGCCTTCCGGCAGCGTCACCGCACCGGTCACGTCGGTGGTGCGGAAATAGAACTGCGGACGGTAGCCCTTGAAGAACGGCGTGTGACGGCCACCCTCGTCCTTCGACAGCACGTACACCTCGGCCTCGAAGTCCGTGTGCGGGGTGATCGAGCCGGGCTTGGCCAGCACCTGCCCACGCTCCACCTCGTCACGCTTCAGACCGCGCAGCAGCAGGCCCGCGTTGTCGCCCGCCTGACCCTGGTCCAGCAGCTTGCGGAACATCTCCACGCCGGTCACGGTGGTCTTCTGCGTCGGGCGGATGCCGACGATTTCCACTTCGTCACCCACCTTGATCACGCCGCGCTCGATACGACCGGTCACCACCGTGCCGCGGCCGGAGATCGAGAACACGTCTTCCACCGGCATCAGGAACGGCTTGTCGATCGCGCGCACCGGCTCGGGGATGTAGCTGTCCAGCGCGTCCACCAGCTTGATGATCGCCGGCACGCCGATCTCCGACTGGTCGCCTTCCAGCGCCTTCAGCGCCGAACCCTTGATGATCGGCGTGTCGTCGCCCGGGAAGTCGTACTTGCTCAGCAGCTCGCGCACTTCCATCTCGACCAGCTCGAGCAGCTCGGCGTCGTCCACCATGTCCGCCTTGTTCAGGAACACCACGATGTACGGCACGCCCACCTGGCGCGACAGCAGGATGTGCTCGCGCGTCTGCGGCATCGGGCCGTCGGCGGCCGAGCACACCAGAATCGCGCCGTCCATCTGCGCCGCACCCGTGATCATGTTCTTCACGTAGTCGGCATGGCCCGGGCAGTCCACGTGCGCGTAGTGGCGCGTCGGCGACTCGTATTCCACGTGCGCCGTCGAGATCGTGATGCCGCGCGCCTTCTCTTCCGGCGCCGCGTCGATCGCGTCGTAGGCCTTGAATTCGCCACCGAAACGCTCGGCCCCCACCTTGGTCAGCGCCGCCGTCAGCGTCGTCTTGCCGTGGTCCACGTGACCGATCGTGCCCACGTTCACGTGCGGCTTGGTGCGTTCGAATTTACCCTTTGCCATGCGCGCTAAACCCCGATGGAGTCAATGAAAGAGAAAAACTGCCGAGGCCGGGGACGACCAGCGGCAGCCGCGTGAGATGGTGCTCATGACAGGAATCGAACCTGTGACCTCTTCCTTACCAAGGAAGTGCTCTACCGACTGAGCTACATGAGCGAAACTTTCCGGAGACGAGATCAATGGAGCGGGAGACGGGAATCGAACCCGCACCATCAGCTTGGAAGGCTGAGGTTCTACCATTGAACTACTCCCGCCTGGTGTAACGCCTGCGCGGAACTCGTCTGATGGTGGAGGGAGGTGGATTCGAACCACCGAAGGCGTAAGCCAGCAGATTTACAGTCTGCCCCCGTTGGCCGCTTGGGTATCCCTCCAACAAAGAACGCCTATTTTCGCGAGCGCCCGCGGATGTGTCAACAGTTCGCGACGACCCGACTGCGTTCCGTGCGCACTTTCCGCGGCCCGCCCGCATGCGGTCCGCACCTTGCGACGACGCTGCGGGCACGCCGCCTGAACCCGCGATACGGTGAAGTCGGGCCGATGGCGCCGTTTCCCCGATCTCCCGCTGCCGCGCCCGAGCGCGCCCTGCCCGACCCGCCCGCCCGCGACCCGTGGATGGACAACGCGCGGCTGGCGCTGATCACGCTGGTGGTGTTCGGCCACTGCCTGGAGCCGCTGCGCGGCGTGGCGTCGCTGGATGCGCTGTACCGCTTCCTGTACCTGTTCCACATGCCGGCATTCGTGTTCCTGTCCGGCGCGGTGGCGCGCGCCGAGGTGGACGTGCGGCTGCTCAAGCGGATCGCCTTCCGCCTGCTGTTGCCGTACCTGCTGTTCCAGGGCCTGTATGCCCTGGCCGCGCATGTCCCCGGCTGGCCGGACGCGGGACCGAAGGGCGTCACCACACCGTACTGGCTGCTCTGGTACCTGCCCAGCCTGGCGGCGTGGCGACTGCTGATGCCGCTGTTCGTGCGGCTGCGCCGGCCGCTGATGCTGGCCTGCGCGCTGGCGCTGGCCGCGGGCTGGGCCGACGACGTGGGCTACCGCATGTCGCTTTCGCGCACCGCGGCGTTCTTCCCCTTCTTCGTACTCGGCTACCTGCATGCGCCGGCCTGGCGCGAGCGCCTGCGCGGGCCGGTACCCTGCATGCTGGCGGTGGCGACACTGCTGGCGCTGGGCGCGGCCGCTGGCGCCGTGCCCGACCCGCGCTGGCTCTACGGCAGCAACGGCTACGCCGCGCTGGGCGTGAACGATGCCGCCGGCGCGCTGTGGCGGCTGCTGCGGCTGGCCGCCGGGGTGGCCGGCAGCGCGGCCCTCCTGGCGCTGGTGCCGCGCCGCGGGTTCCGGCTGACCCCGGTCGGCTCGCGCAGCCTGCAGGCCTACCTGGCGCACGGCTTCGTGGTGAAGGCGGCGGCGGCCGCCGGCGTGTTCGGCTGGCTCGCCGCAGGCGTGCCGGCCCTGCTGGTCGCGCCGACGCTGCTGCTGGCCGCCTGGCTGCTGGTGCGCCTGCTCGCCAGCGCGCCGGCCGCCGGCCTGCTCGGCCCGCTGACCAGTCCGCGCTGGCTGGAACGGCACCTGTGGCGGGCGCCACCCGGACGGGACCGCCCGGCTCAGCTCGAGCGCGAATCTTCGGGCCGCAGCGCCGCCACGTCACGCTCCATCGCCTTGGACAGCTCCATCAAGCGGCGCGCGTAGTCCTGCAACTGGCGGTCCTCGGCGCTGCGGGGCTCCCAGCGCGGCACCGGCGTAGGCTTCCCGTCCGGCGCATCCAGCGCGACGAACACCATCACGCAACTGGTGGCCAGGCGTTGCTCGCCCTTGCGCAGGTCCTGCGCCAGCACGTCGACCGCCAGGTGCATGCTGCTGGTGCCGGTGTGGATCAGCCGCGCCCGCACGGTGACCAGGTCACCGATCAGGATCGGCGCGATGAACTGGATGCCGCTGACCGACACGGTCACGCAATACGCACCGCTCCAGCCGACCGCGCAGGCGTAGCCGGCCTGGTCGATCCACTTCATCGCCATCCCGCCGTGCACCTTGCCGCCGAAGTTGACGTCGGTCGGCTGGGCGAGAAAGCGGAAGGTGACTTCGTTCTGCTGGCCTGGCATGGGCGGTCCTGTCGGTGGAGAGGACGCGATTATGCCTGCCGCCCGGGCGCCGCCTCGAGCACCATGGGCGTGGTCAGCACGCCGGTGGGCGAGGGCCGTTCCGGCCCGGTCGCCACGAAACCGAAACGGCGATACACCGGCACCGCGCAACGGGTGGCGTTGAGGGTGAAGCGATGCGTGCCGGCGCGACGGATGGCGTCGTCCATGGTCCGCTGCCACAGGCGCCGCGCGATGCCGCGCCCCTGGTAACGCGTACTCACGAAGAACTGCACCAGGTGGCTGTCGTCGCGCATCGCCGCGAACCCCACCAGCACCCCGCCCAGCCAGGCCAGGTGGAAGCGCTGGCCGTCACGGATGTTCTGGCGCAACGCCCGCGCGCCCAGGCGCCGGAGCAGGGCCTGGCCGGCGTCCGGCGGCTGGTCGGGCAGGATCCAGCGGCTCGCCACGCGGCGCGCGAGCCGGCTGATGGCGGGCGCGTCGTCGGGAAGTCCCAGGCGCAGGCGTACGGCGTTCGAAGACATGGCGGACTCGGGCTGGGCGGCACCCTAGTCTGCGGCAGCCGCGCGGTCGATGCATGAGGCGCCGGCGCGAGCCACCTTCCCCCGACGGGGACAGGGTGTATCGGTCCGCGGATCAGACGTTGAACAGGAAGTGCAGTACGTCGCCGTCCTTGACCACGTAGTCCTTGCCTTCCTTGCGCAGACGACCGGCCGCCGCGGCCCCGGCCTCGCCCTTGTACTGGATGAAATCCTCGTACGAGACGGTCTCGGCGCGGATGAAGCCACGCTCGAAGTCGGTATGGATCACGCCGGCCGCCTGCGGCGCGGTGGCGCCCTTCTTCACCGTCCAGGCGCGCACTTCCTTGACGCCTGCGGTGAAGTAGGTCTGCAGGTCGAGCAGCTTGTAGCCGGCGCGGATCACGCGGTTCAAGCCGGGCTCGTCCAGCCCCAGGTCCTTGAGGAACTCGTCGCGGTCGGCGTCGTCGAGCTGCGCCAGTTCCTCCTCGATCGCGGCGCACACCGGCACCACCTCGGCGCCCTCTTCCGCGGCCCGGGCGCGCACGGCGTCCAGATGCGGGTTGTTCTCGAAGCCGTCCTCGCGCACGTTGGCGATGTACATCAGCGGCTTGAGCGTGAGCAGGAACAGGTCGCGCACCAGCGCCCGCTCCTGCTCGTCCAGGCCCGCACTGCGCGCCGACCTGCCTTCGTTGAGCGCGGCGGCGAGCTTCTGCAGCACCGGCTTCCTCGCCAGCGCGTCCTTGTCGTTGGCCTTGGCCGCGCGCTCGGCCCGGTTGAGCGCCTTCTCCACCGAATCGAGGTCCGCCAGCGCGAGCTCGGTGTCGATGGTCTCGATGTCGGCGATCGGGTCGACCTTGCCGGCCACGTGCACGATGTCGCCGTGCTCGAAGCAGCGCACGACGTGGGCGATCGCGTCGACCTCGCGGATGTGCGCCAGGAACTTGTTGCCCAGGCCTTCACCCTTGGACGCGCCGGCGACCAGGCCGGCGATGTCCACGAACTCCACCGCCGTGGGCACGACTTTCTGTGGCTTGACGATCTCCGCCAGCGCGTTGAGGCGCGGGTCGGGCACGGGCACGACGCCCACGTTCGGCTCGATCGTGCAGAACGGGAAGTTGGCGGCGGCGATGCCCGCCTTGGTCAGCGCGTTGAACAGGGTGGACTTGCCGACGTTGGGCAGGCCGACGATGCCGCATTTGATGCCCATGGGTAGCTCCGGGAACAGGGAATGGGGAACAGGGAACGCGGGATCAGGAAAGGGGAACGGCGCGGCTCTTGCCAGGCGCGCTCACGTTCCCCGTCCCCCGGCCCCCGCTCCCGCGGTGTGCAGTTGCTGCATCGCCTTGTCGAACTGCCCCGCCACCGCGAGCGGCAGCACGTCGAGCGCGCGTGCGATGCCGTCGAGGATGGCGTCCTCGTCCTGCGCCGACGGCTTGCCGAGCACCCAGGGCGTGACCTTGTCCTTGTGGCCGGGATGGCCGATGCCGATGCGCAGGCGGTGGAACTTGCCGTGGCCCAGATGCTGGATCGTGTCGCGCAGGCCGTTCTGGCCGCCGTGGCCGCCGTCGAACTTCATCCGCACGGTGCCGGCCGGCAGGTCCAGCTCGTCATGCGCGACGAGGCATTCGTCCGGCTGGATCTTGTAGTAGCGCAGCGCGGAGGCGACCGCGATGCCGCTCTTGTTCATGAAGGTGGACGGCTTGAGCAGCCACACGCTGTCGCCGCCGATGCGCACGCGACAGGCCTCGCCGTGCAGCTTGCCGTCGAAGCCGAAGCGTTCGCCCTGGCCCGAGGCCAGCGCGTCCACAAACCAGAACCCGGCGTTGTGCCGGGTCCTGAGGTATTCGGCACCGGGATTGCCCAGGCCGACGATGAGCTTGAGTCCGGCCATGCGTCCGCCGTCCGCTGGCGACCCCGCACGCGCAGGTGCGGGGTCGCCACGGGCTTACTTCTTCTCGGCCGGCTTGGCTTCGGCCTCGGGGGCCGCCGCCTCGGCGGCGGGCTCGGCCTCTTCCTTCACCGCGTTGGCGGTCACCACGGCGATGTCGTGGTCGGCACCCAGGTGCAGCGCGGGAACGTCCACGCCCTTGGGCAGCTTGATCTGCGACAGATGGACGATGTCGCCCGGCTTGAGATCGGCCAGGTCCAGCTCGATGAACTCGGGCAGGTCCTTGGGCAGGCAGGAGACTTCCACTTCCGTGAGGTTGTGCGAGATCACTACGCCGGAGGTCTTGCCGGCCGGGGACTTCTCCTGGTTGAGGAAGTGCAGCGGCACGTTCACGCGCACCGCCTCGTTCTCGTTGATGCGCAGGAAGTCCATGTGCAGCATCTGCTGCTTGAACGGGTGCTTCTGCCAGTCGCGCACCAGCACCTTCTGCACCTTGCCGTCGACGTTCAGGTCGAGGATCGAGGAGAAGAACCACTCGTGCTTGGCGGCGAGCAGGATGGTGTTGTGCTCGATCTGGATGTTTTCCGGCGGCTGGCCGGCACCGTAGATGACGGCAGGCACCATCGAGGCACGGCGCAGGCGGCGGCTCGCACCTTTCCCTGCGTCCGTACGGCTCTGGGCCTTGATTTCGTGAGTCTGGACCATTGTCTGTTGCTACCTAGGTTGTGTTTGCCCGCCTCGCGGCGGACGGGTGACTTCCCCGCGACCAGGGAAGCCCATTACTTCCACGCGGCAATCCGTGCCGCGCAAAGCCGAAGATCCACCACCCGTCCGTCCCGGGCGGCTTGCGAACCTCAATCCACGTACAGCGAACTCACCGATTCGCCGAAGGCGATGCGGCGAATGGTCTCCGCCAGCAGCTCGGCGACCGAGAGCTGGCGGATCTTGGTGCAGCTCTGCGCCTCGGGGCGCAGCGGCAGTGTGTTGGTGACCACCAGCTGGTCGAGCTGGGAGTTCTCGATGTTGCCGATCGCCGGACCCGAGAGCACCGGATGCACGCAGTAGGCCACCACCTTGCGGGCACCGCGCTCCTTCAGCGCGGCGGCCGCGGCGCACAGCGTGCCGGCGGTGTCGACGATGTCGTCCACCAGCACGCAGGTCTTGCCGTCCACTTCGCCGATGATGTTCATCACCGTGGCGACGTTGGCCTTGGGACGGCGCTTGTCGATGATCGCCAGGTCCGCGTCGTCCAGCCGCTTGGCGATGGCGCGCGCGCGCACCACGCCCCCCACGTCCGGGCTGACCACGATCAGGTCGTCCATCGAGTGGTTGCGCCAGATGTCCGCCAGCAGCAGCGGCGAGGCGTAGACGTTGTCCACCGGAAGGTCGAAGAAGCCCTGGATCTGGTCGGCGTGCAGGTCGACCGTGAGCACGCGGTCGACGCCGGCGGTGCCGATCAGCTTGGCCACCAGCTTGGCGGTGATCGGCACGCGCGCCGAGCGCGGGCGCCGGTCCTGCCGCGCGTAGCCGAAGTACGGCATCACCGCGGTCACGCTGGCGGCCGAGGCGCGCTTGAGCGCATCGACCAGGGCGAGCAGCTCGATGAGGTTCTCCGCGCTCGGCGCGCCGGTCGGCTGCAGCACGAACACTTCCTGGCGGCGGACGTTCTCCTCGATCTCGATCTGGACCTCGCCGTCGCTGAACTTGCCTACCAGCGCCTTGCCCAGCGGCACGCCGAGTCGCTGCGCGACGTCCTCGGCGAGGGCGCGATGGGCATTGCCGGTGAAGAGCATCGGGGTGGACGTGTCCACGTTGATTCCTCAAAGAGCCATTCATGAATGGCTGGGGCGGCAGGATTCGAACCTGCGCATGCGGGAATCAAAATCCCGTGCCTTAACCAGCTTGGCGACGCCCCAGTATTGACCCCGCGCGTCCGCCATCCTGGCGGCCGCCCGGGTCGGCAAGTCCGGCACAGGTCCGGACTTGCCTCCGCCGCCGATCGCTTGCGCGACCGACGGCGGGCGGACCATCCATGGTCCGCCGGCTATCCTGCCCGCCGACGATGGCGCGCCAGGCTCCGGTGCAGGGGCGACACGGCCACCCCCTCGGCCAGCTGCGCCACGAACGCGGGAGGACACCGCCGCACCACCTTTCGCGCCTGCGCGAGCGAGGCGGTCTCCAGGAACACGCACCCACCGCTGCCGGAAAGCCGGGCGCGGCCGAAGCGCGAGAGCCAGTCCAGCGCGGCGGCCACCTTCGGGTGTCGCGCTCGCACGACCGGCTCGAACGCGTTCTCCGCCGTTTCGCCGGAAGCAAAGGACGAAATTGTCGCCGGCGGTGCATTTCGTGTCAATTCAGGCGCTTGAAACAGCGCCGCGGTGGGCACGTGCTCGCCGGGGTCGAGCACCACGTACCAGCGCCGCGGCAGGGCGACCGGGGCGAGCCGCTCGCCGATGCCCTCGGCCCAGGCGGAACGCCCGCGCACGAACACCGGCACGTCCGCGCCGAGCCGGCGGCCCAGCCCGGCCAGCGCGTCCTCGTCCAGGCCGCAGCCCCACAGGTGGTTGAGCGCGACCAGCACGCTGGCGGCGTCGGAACTGCCGCCGCCCAGGCCGCCGCCCATCGGGAGGCGCTTGTCCAGCGCGATCTCGGCGCCGGCGGTGGTCCCGGTTTCCGCCTGCAGCAGGCGCGCCGCGCGCACCGCCAGGTCGGCTTCGGCCGGCACGCCCGGCAATGCGTTCGTACGGACGACGTCGCCGTCGGCGCGCACGCGCAGACGCAGCTCGTCGCCCCAGTCGAGCAGCCGGAAGACCGTCTGCAGTTCGTGGTAACCGTCCGCGCGGCGGCCGAGGATGCGCAGGAACAGGTTCAGCTTGGCCGGCGCGGGCCAGACCGTCCACTCGGACACCGCAGGCGGCGGCAGCGGACGCGACATGAACACCCGCAGCGCGTCGGGAAAGCCGTTCTCGCGATCGCGCGCGCGGGCATGGGCGAACGCGGGGTCGCTCTTGTCCACGATGCGGAAGCCGTGCCGGGCGTAGAACGGGGCGTTCCACGGCACGTCGGCCAGCGTACCCAGGTCGACGCGCCGGTAGCCCGCGGCGCGGGCCCAGGCGCAGGCGTGCTCCAGCAGCGCCGCGCCCACGCCGCGACGGCCGTGCGCGGGCAGCACGTCGATCTCGGCGATGCCGACCGCGTCGTCGCCGGATTCGTCGTCCAGCCAGACGAAGCCGATGGGCTCGCCCTGCCCTCCCAGCGCCACCCACACCAGGCCGCGGGCGACCGACGCCTCGAGGACGTCGGGCGGGATCGCCACGGCGGCATAGGAGGGCCAGGCCGGGTGGCCGCGGAACAGCTCCACCGCCGCGCGCTCGATCGTGCACAACGCGGGCACCTGCGCCGGTGTGGCGCGCACGATGTTCACCGCCACGGCGTCAGCGTCCGCAGTCGGCACATGGCACCGGGTCGAGCCGGAAGCTGTCGATCGACAGCTTGACCCTGTACGGCGGCCGGCTGGCGAAGACCTTCTGCGGCAACGGCGGCTGCCGGGCCAGGTCCCAGGCGCGATAGTCGACCGTCCAGCCGTCCTGCTCCAGCAGCGACGGCAGGTCGTGCTCGCCGAACCGAAGGCGCGCCGGACCGGGCGCACGCAGGCCCAGCACCCAGGCGCGCAGGTCGGCCAGCGGCACCTCCCAGCCCAGCGCCTTGCGCATCAGCGTCTCGGCGTCCGCCCCATGCAGCGTGCCGCCCTCGACGCCTTCCAGCCGGGCGCCGTCCGGGCCGCCACGCAGGCGGAAGCTCTTGCCGGTGATCGGCGCGCGCAGCTCGAAATCGTAGCGCTCGCCGTCCTGCGTCCAGGTCAGGCTGCCGCTGCCGCCGTCGCGGCCGTCGGAGACCGCCAGGTGGCCTTCCAGCGTCCACCGGTCCACGCCGGCCAACCGCTCCTCGCGCGCGGCCTGCGCCGCGAGCGCGGCCTGGTCGGGCGCACGGCGCACGGGCGCCGGCGCGCAGCCGGCCAGCAGCAGGCCGGCTGCCGCGCAGGGAAGAAGAAATCGTTTCATGGCTCGAGGCGCTGCACGGTTTCGCGCAGATTGGCGTTGTGCGGATCCAGCTTGCGCACCTGTTCGAACACGTGGCGCGCGTCGTCGCGTTTGCCGAGCTTCCACAGCACCTCGCCCAGGTGCACGCCCACGTCGGCATCCTTGGCCGCGTTCCAGGCCTGGCGCAGCGCGCGTGCCGCCTCGTCCAGGTGGCCCAGGCGATACTGCAGCCAGCCCCAGGAATCGGCGATGGCGGGATCGTGCGGCTTGGCCGCGCGCGCGACCTCGATCAGCTTCTTCGCCTCCGGCAGGTCGCGACCGGCGTCGGCCAGGGTGTAACCGAGCGCGTTGCTGGCGTCGACGTCGTTCGGCCGCAACTTCAGCAAGTGGCGGAAGTCGGCCACGGCCTGATCGATCTTGCCCGCTTCCGCGAACGCCAGGCCGCGGCCGTAGAGCAGGCCTGGGTCGTCCGGCAGCACCTGCAGGGCGTGGTCGTAGGCCCTGGCGGCCTCCAGGTAGTGTTCCTCGCGCATGTACAGCTCGGCGTCGGCCTGCCAGGCGCGGCGCAGCTCCTCCGGCTGGTCCAGGTAGGCGGTCTCCAGCTGCTCGAGCAGGGCGTGGGCGTCGGCGACCTTGCCCTGCGCGTGCAGGATCACCGCACTGCGCAGGTCGGCGTCGAACGCGTGCGGATCGTCGTCGCCGACCTGGTCGTACCAGGCCAGCGCCTCGTCCTTGCGGTCCTGCATCTCGGCCAGCTGGCCGAGCAGGAAGGCATTGCTCTCGCGGACATCGGCGGGGGCGCGCTGCAGCTGGGCGTACAGTTGTGCGATCGCCTTGCGGTCGTGCGCCTGCGCCGCGAGCGCGGCGCGCAGGGCGTAGGTCTCGGCGCTCTGCGGCCCCTTGTCCAGCAGCCTGGACGCGGCCGCGTAGTCGCCACCCTGGCTGAGCAGGCTGGCATAGCTCAGGCGCAACCGCACGTCGTTCGGCGAACGGGCCAGCGCCTGCCTGAGCAGGGCGGCGGCGCCCTGGCGGTCGCCGGCCTTGAACTTCATCTGCGCCGCCCATGCGTAGGTCTCGGCATCGTGGAAGCGGGCCACCGCCGCAGCTGCCACCATGGCGGCATACCGCGTGCGCCCGAGCTTGTCGCCGAGCTCGCTCATGGCCAGCCAGGCCTGCGGCTCGGCAGGCAGCCGCTCGGGGGTGGCCAGGGCTTCCAGCAACTGGCCGGCCTGGGCGGGGTCGCGCGCGCCGATCAGCACGCGGCCGAAGCGGCGCCAGGCGTGCGGGTCGCCGCTGCCGATCAGCCGTTCGAGCTGTTCGCGGGCGCCGGCCGTGTCGCCGGTGGCCAGCGCCAGTTCGGCGCGCGCCTGGGCGAGGTCCGCGGTGCCGGCGCCGAGCGCCTGCCAGCGCGCGATCGCGCGCCGCGCCGCCGGCTCGTCGTGCACCGCCAGCGCCAGCTCCACCGCACGCTGGGCTACCTTCGGGTCGTCCGAGATCGCCATTGCGCGGTCGTAGCGGGTGGACGCGTCCTTGAGGTCGTTGCGGGTCAGCGCCATTTCCCCGGCGAGCAACTGCGCCAGCACGTCGTGCTCGGCGTCGGGCGTGACCACGGTCAGCCGGTCCAGCGGTTGCCGGGACGCCGGCGCGGCCGCCTTCCCGTGGGGCAGGCCGGCGCATGCGGCGAGGGCCAGCGCAGCCGCGGCCGTGCCTGCAAAATGCCGCAGTTGCTTGAACTTGCCTTTCACGCTCAGCACACTAGTCCTCGTCCGATGGTCTGTCCCGGCCGTACCCGATCGCGCCAGGTACCGGAAGCTTAGCCTACGCCGCCGCGGATACCCCGTCGTCAATTCGCATTCCACGCCATGCCGCTGATCGCCCTCGGGCTCAATCACCTCACCGCGCCGGTCAGCCTGCGCGAGCAGGTGGCGTTCGACGCGGACGCCGCCGGCGCCGCGCTGCGCGAACTGCGCCGGGAGCCGGGGGTGGAGGAGGCGCTGATCCTTTCCACCTGCAACCGCACCGAGCTCTACGTCGGCGTGGCCGCCGGCGCCGAGCAGGTGCCGCAGGACTGGCTCAACCGGCACCATTGCTTGACCCCGGGCAAGCTGGACGAGTTCCTCTACCGGCACGACGAGGACGCCGCGGTGCGCCACATGTTCCGCGTAGCCACCGGGCTGGATTCGATGGTGCTGGGCGAGCCGCAGATCCTGGGCCAGGTCAAGGACGCCTACCAGCTCGCGCGCGAGGCGCAGGCGCTCGGCGCGCCACTCGACCGGCTGCTGCAGAGCACCTTCCAGGTCGCCAAGCGCGTGCGCACCGACACCCGCATCGGCGCGCACACGGTTTCGGTGGCGTTCACCGCGGTGCGGCTGGCCGAACAGGTGTTCACCGACCTCAAGCAGGCCTGCGTGCTGCTGATCGGCGCCGGCGACACCATCGAGCTGGCCGCGCGCCACCTGGCCGACAAGCAGGTGCGCCGGCTGATCGTGGCCAACCGCACGCTGGAGAACGCGCAGGAGCTGGCCAGCCGCTACGGCGGCTACGCGATCGCGCTGGCCGACCTGCCACAGCACCTGGCCGAGGCCGACATCGTGATCGCCTCCACCGCCGCGCGCCAGCCGGTGGTGACCCGCGCGATGGTCGAGCAGGCCGTGGCGGCGCGGAAGCGCCGGCCGATGTTCATGGTGGACATCGCCGTGCCGCGCGACATCGAGCCGGACGTGGCCGGGCTGGAGGACGTCTATCTCTACGGCATCGACGACCTGCGCCAGGTGATCGACGACAACCGCCGCTCGCGCGAGGCCGCCGCGCGCGAGGCCGAGGCGATCATCGACCTGCAGGTGGAGCGCTACATGGCCTGGCGCCGCGCGCTGACCCTGCGCAATCCGGCGGTCGACCTGCGCCAGCACGCCGAGCGCTACCGCGACGAGGTGCTGGCCAAGGCGCAGGCGATGCTGGCCCGCGGCAGGCCGCCGGAAGAGGCGCTGGCCTTCCTCGCCAACACGCTCACCAACAAGCTGCTGCACCATCCCAGCGCGCGCCTGCGGGAGGCGGCGCTGAACGGCGACCTGGACCTGCTGCACGCGGCCGGGCGGCTGTACGGCGAGGCGGAAGCACGGGACGAGTAGCCAGGGCGGCTGGCTGCCGCTCCCGTGCCTCGGGCCGGCAGGTGCCGGCCGCTTCCCACTCGTGCCACCCTTGCCGCCATGACCCCGACGATCCGCCGCAAACTCGAAGCCCTGGCCGAGCGCCACGAGGAGATCGGCCTGCTGCTGGCCCAGCCCGACGTGCTCGCCGACGCCGCCCGCTTCCGCGAACTGTCGCGCGAGTACGCGCAGATCGCGCCGGTGGCCGTGGCGCTGCGCGAGCGCGACCGGACCGACCGCGAACTGGCCGACACCCGCGCCATGCTCGCCGACCCCGAGCTGCGCGACATGGCGGCGGACGACGTGGCACGCCTCGAGACGCGCCTGGCGGAACTGGAAGGCGAGCTGCAGATCCTGCTGCTGCCCAAGGACCCGCGCGACGAGGCCAACCTGTTCCTGGAGGTACGTGCCGGCACCGGCGGCGACGAGGCCGCGTTGTTCGCCGGCGACCTGTTCCGCATGTATGCGCGCTATGCCGAACGGCGGCGCTGGCACGTCGAGGTGCTCAGCGAGAACCCGGGCGAGCACGGCGGCTACAAGGAGATCGTCGCGCGCGTCGAGGGCAAGGGCGCCTACTCGCGGCTGAAGTTCGAATCGGGCACGCACCGCGTGCAGCGCGTGCCGGAAACCGAGTCGCAGGGCCGCATCCACACCTCCGCGGCGACCGTGGCGATCCTGCCGGAGATGGACGAGATCGACGACATCGAGATCAATCCCGCTGACCTGAAGACCGACACCTTCCGCGCCTCCGGCGCCGGCGGCCAGCACGTCAACAAGACCGATTCGGCCATCCGCATCACCCACCTGCCCACCGGCATCGTGGTCGAGTGCCAGGACGAGCGCAGCCAGCACAAGAACCGCGCCCGCGCGCTCTCGCTGCTGAAGGCGCGCCTGCTCGACGAGGCGCAAGCCAAGCAGACCGCCGCGCAGGCGCAGGAGCGCCGCCTGCAGGTGGGCTCCGGCGACCGCAGCCAGCGCATCCGCACCTACAACTTCCCGCAGGGACGCATCACCGACCACCGCATCAACCTGACGCTGTACCGCCTGCCCGAGATCCTCGCCGGCGACCTGGACGAACTGGTCGACACGCTCACCCGCGAGCACCAGGCCGACGAACTGAAGAGTCTGGCCTCATGAACGTGAGCGCACGTGCCGAACTGGAGGCCGTGCTCAGGCGCCTGGCGCAGCTGCTGCAACAGGGCGCCGCGCAGGAGGCCGAGGCTCTCGCCGCGCGTGCGCGACACGATTTTCCGTTGGCCGGGGACCTGGTCCGGCTGCACGGCGTGGCGCTGCTCCAGCTGGGGCGAGCGCGCGAGGCGCGCGCCGCCCTGCACCGCGCGGCCGAACTGGCACCCGGCAGCCTCGAGGTGCAATGCAACCTGGCCCAGTTGGCACTGGAGGAAGGCCAGCCGCAGGCCGCCATCGAGCGGCTGCGCGCGACGCTGCCGCGCCACCCCGGTCATCCCGGCGTGCTGCAGGTGCTGGGCATGGCGCTGATGGCCGCGGCCCGCTACGAAGAGGCGCGCGAGGCGTTCGCCCAGGCGCTGCGGGCCGCGCCGCAGCACCCGGCGCTGTGCCTGCACCTGGCCGAGGCGGAACTGGAACTGGGAGCGAACGAGCAGGCCTTGGAGCACGCCCGCGCAGCCGTGCGGCTGGCACCGGAGGCGGACGTGGCACGCGCCCTGCTAGGCCACGTACTGCGTGCGCTGGGCCGGCTCGACGAGGCTGCCGCGGCCTGGCTGGAAGCCGAACGGCTGGCACCCCGCCAGGCGCGTCACGCGTTCCAGGCAGGACTCATGCTGGAGGAGGCCGGGCGCCTCGCCGAGGCCGCCGAGGCCTATGCGCGGGCGCTGCGCCTCGCGCCGGACTCCGGCCCCGCACTGAGCCGCCTCGCGTTCGCCCGTCGTCGCCTCGCCGACTGGCGCGAGCAGCTCGCGCTGACCGCGCGGCTGCGCGACGCCGTAGCCGCCGGCCGGCCCGGCATCCTGCCGCTGTCGCTGCTGTTCGAGCCGTTCGACCGGACGGTCCAGCACCAGGCGACCACCCGTTTCGCGGCGCGTATCGAGGAGCACCTTTCCCCCTTGCGTCGCGAACTGGCGTTCGCCCGGCCGCGCCCGTCGCCGAAGGCGCCGGTCCGCGTCGGGCTGGTGTCCGACGGTTTCGGCGATCATTGGGTGGGCCGCGCGGTGGTGCCGGTGGTGGAAGCCCTCGCCGCCGTCGGCGGCCTGGAGCTGCACCTGTTCGCCAGCACCGCCGACGACGGCAGCGTGATCCGCCGGCGGCTGGCCGCCGCCGCGTCGCTGCATGCCATCGAGGGCCTGCCTCCGGCACGCGCGGCCACCCGTATCCACGCACTCGGTATCGAGGTGCTGCTGGACCTCACCGGCTACGGTCCGCGCACCCACGCGGAGCTGTTCGCGCTGCGCCCGGCGCCGGTACAGGTCGGCTGGCTGGCCTACCCCGGCACCAGCGGCGCGCCGTGGATGGATTACCTCCTCGCCGACCGGGTGACGCTGCCCGCGTCGCACCGCGACGGCTACAGCGAGAAGGTGCTGCGCCTGCCGCGCTGCTTCCTGCCGGTGGACCCGGGCCGCACGCCGGCCCTGCCCCCCTCGCGCCCGGAATGCGGCCTGCCCGACGCCGGCGTGGTGTTCGCCTGCTTCAACGCGACCGCGAAACTCAATCCGGACACGTTCGCCCGCTTCATGCGGATCCTGCGCGAGGTGCCCGACAGCGTGCTGTGGCTGCGCGCCGGCACCGAAGGCACGGCCGCGCGCCTGCGCGCGGCTGCCAGTGCGCACGACGTGGCGCCGGAGCGGCTGGTGTTCCTGCCGCCGCTGCCGCACGCCGAGCACCTCGCCCGCTTCGCGCTGGCCGACCTGTGCCTGGATACCCTGCCCTGCAGCGCCCATGCCACGGCGGCCGATGCGCTCGCGGCCGGCTGCCCGCTGCTGACCTGCGCCGGCGCGACCTTCGCCGGTCGCGTCGCCGCCAGCTTGCTGTCGCATGCCCACCTGCCCGAGCTGGTGGCCGAAGGCGCGGATGCGTTCGTGGCGACGGCGGTGCGGCTGGGCCGGGACCGGGAGGCCCTGGCCGACCTGCGTGCACGCGTGTTCGCGCGGCGCACGCTCTCGCCCTTGTTCGACGTGGCCGGCTTCGCCGACGATTTCCACCGCGTCCTGCAGGCGATCGGCACCCGCCAGCGCATCGGCCGCCCGCCGATCGACCTGGATTTCTAGCGACCGGCGCTCAGCCGGTGACGAACCCGCGCGGCGCCTCCCCGGCGCAGGTCGAGCGCTCGACGCGGTCCACCTTCGCCGCGGGCGGCCCCTGCCACAGCCAGCGCTCCAGCGCGTCCAGCGCGGCGGGCTCGCCGTGGGCGACCACCTCGACGCAGCCGTCGGGCAGGTTGCGCGCGTGGCCGGTCAGGCCCAGGCGCAACGCCTCGTTGCGCGCGCCGGCGCGGTAGAACACGCCCTGCACGCGTCCGCTGATCAGGAAGCGCGCGGCCGCCATGTCATTGGCCTGCGCCGATGGCCGCGCCCAGCGACTGCGGGGTCACCGGCCCCACGAAACGTTTGGCGACGTGCCCGTCGGGCGCGATCAGGTAGGTGGTGGGCAGGCCGCGCGGTTCGTCGAAGTCCTTCGGCGCGTTGTCCAGGGTGACCTGGGCGATCGGGTAGCTGACCGGATGCTTGGCGAGGAAGGCCTGGATGTCCGCCCTGTCGCTGTCCTCGTAGGCGAGGCCGATCGCGCGCACGTTGGCGTGCTCGGCCACGAAGCGCGAGATGTCCGGCATCTCCTTGATGCACGGCACGCACCAGGTCGCCCAGAAGTTGACGATTACCCAGTGTCCGCGCTGCGCGGCCAGGTCGTACGGCTTGCCGTCCAGCGTGGTGACCTTCAGGGCTGGCTGCGCCGGCATCGCCGCCCGCACGGGCGCGACGGCGGCGAGCGACAGCACGGCGAGGAGGAGGAGGCTCGAAATCTTCATGGGGTAGCGTGTTCCGGTTCGTTCGGGGAGGGAGGAAAGGCCTGGTCCAGCCGCGTGCCGAGGGTGGCGTCGAGCATGCGCGCCACCTCGGCGAGCAGTTCGATCAGCGTCGCAGGCAGCTGGATGCCCAGGGCGTCCGCTTCTTCCATGGGCCGCAACGGCAGCCGGTAGCCGGTGTGACGATACACCCGCAACAGGTCGGTGCTGTCGAGGCTGCGGCTGAGCAGCCAGCCGCCGGCCTCGCCGCGCTGGATCAGGTCGGCGCGCTGCAGGTCCTCGAAATAGGCCGCGATCGCCGCGCTGCGCAGGTAGGGCTCCTGCAGGCGCACCGTGGCCGGGTCCACGCTGCAGCCCTGCCGCTGCGCCTCGACGAAATGCCGCAGCACCACCATCAGGCCGAGGAACTCGGCGCCCTCGGGCAGCGTCTGGGCCGGCGCGTGGTATTCGTAGGCCGACAGCGAGGCGGCCACCGAGGCGCCGAGGATGGCGATCACCCAGGAAAGGTAGATCCACAGCAGGAAGATCGGAATGGTCGCCAGCGCGCCGTAGATCTGCGTGTAGGAACCGCGGCTGACGAACTGGGTGAAGCTCACGCGGGCGATCTCGAACAGCACCGCGGCCAGCAACGCGCCGATCGCCGCGTCGGTACGACGCACCTTGCAGTTGGGCACCGTGCCGTACATCAGCCAGAGCGTCACGAAGGCCACCGCGAAGGGCAACACGCCCAGCAGCCGCTGGCCGATGCCCAGCTGCGTGTAGGCGCCGGCCAGCAGCGGCAGCGCCGTCACGTAGGACGTCACCGCGATGCCGCCGACGACCAGGATCGGTCCCAGCGTCAACGCCGCCCAGTACAGCAGCAGGCGCGAGCCCCAGGCACGCGGCTGGTGCACGCGCCAGATGCGGTTGAGCCGGTCCTCGATGCTGACCATCATCGACAGCGCACTGAACAGCATCACCAGGATGCTCGCGCCGGTCAGGCCCTCGGCGTTCGCGGCGAACTGCTCCAGCGTCGCCTGCACCTTCTGGCCGGCGGCCGGCACGAAGTTGCTGAACACGAAGTCGAGCACCATGTTGCGCGCCGGCGCGAACACCGGGAACACCGAGAACATCGCCAGCACCGCGACCATCAGCGGCACCAGCGAGACCAGCGTGGTGTAGGACAGCGCGCCGGCCGTCTCGAAGCACTTGTCGTCGATGAACCGCTGCCAGATGAAGCGGCTGAAGCTGAGCGTGCGGTCGCGATCGATACGCCAGGCCATTGGCGGCACCATCAAGCGGAAGGCGGCCGCTACACTACCCGATCACCGGTGAACGCCCAACCGATCGGAACGCCATGCCGCACACCATTCTGGTTCTGTACTACAGCCGCAGCGGCCATACCGCCCAGCTCGCGCGACTGGTCGCGCGCGGCGTGGAGGAGGCGGGCCTGGAGGCACGACTGCGCCAGGTGCCGCCGGTGGCGCCGGTCACCGAGGTGGCGCAACCGCCGGAGCCCGACGAGGGCGCGCCCTACGTGCGCCGCGAGGATCTGGCCGAATGCGCCGGCCTCGCACTGGGCAGCCCGACCCGTTTCGGCAACATGGCCGCGCCGCTCAAGCATTTCCTGGACGCGACCGGCGCGGAATGGGCCAGCGGCACCCTGGCCGGCAAGCCGGCGGCGGTGTTCACCTCCACCAGCACCATGCACGGCGGGCAGGAGTCGACCCTGCTCTCCATGGCGCTGCCGTTGCTGCATCACGGCATGCTGCTGCTCGGCATCCCCTACACCGAGCCGGCGCTCAACGCCACCGCCAGCGGCGGCACGCCCTACGGCGCCAGCCACGTGGCCGGCCTCAAGGGCGACAACCCGATCAGCGAGCACGAGCGCGAGCTGGCCCGCGCGCTGGGCCGTCGCCTGGCCGGGGTCGCCCGCAAGCTGGCGACGCCGGCATGAACCCGGCCGTGCCCTTGCCCTACCGGATCGGAGGCGCCGCCTGGTTCGCGCTGATCGGCCTGCAACTGCTGTGGCACGGCTGGCTGGCCCGCCCGGAACACCTGCCCACCTGGCTGGTGCTGGGCGTCACCGTGATACCGCTGTTGCTGCCTTTCGCCGCGCTCCCCGACCTGCGCCGCGCGCTCCTGTGGGTGGGCATCCTCAGCCTGTTCTTCTTCTGCCACGGGGTGGCCGAAGCCTGGAGCGCGCCGACCGAGAAGTGGCTGGCGCTGGCCGAGATCGGCCTGACGCTGATGCTGATCCTGGCCCTGGGCGCGGGGGTCAAGCGCAGGAAACCGGCCGGCTGAGCGCAGCCGGCATACGCGGTGCGCGACGGCGGCGCCACCGTCCCGGAGCGCTGGCGAAACGACGACGTCCGCTCGCGACCGGCTGCCTATACTCGCGCATACCGAACCACCGGAGCGCGCCATGGATTTCCTGCAACCCGCGCCGCAGCTGGTCCATCCCTACCGCAACGACCGTACGCTGCTGGCCCTGCTGGACCGGGCGATGCCGGCCGATCGCCGCGCTGCGCTGGATGCCGACCTCGATGCGCTGGGCGACTACGCGCAGTTCGCCTGGGAGCGCGCCCGCCGCAGCACGCCCAAGACGCCGGTGCTGACCCGCTGGGACGCCTGGGGCCGCCGGGTGGACCGCATCGAACTGACCGCCGCCTGGCAGGAGGGGCCGCAACTGGCCACCCGCTACGGCATCCTGGCCGCCGGCCACGCGCCGCACGCGCATGCGCGACTGGAGCAGTTCGCGCGGGTCTACCTCTACCACCTGGCCAGCGAGTTCTACACCTGCCCCCTGGCGATGACCGATGGCGCCATCGCGGCGCTCGAGGCCTGCGGCAACAGGGCGCTGATCGAGCGCGCGCTGCCGCATTTCCTCAGCCGCGACCCGGCCGCGTTCTGGCTGAGCGGCCAATGGATGACCGAGACGACCGGCGGCTCGGACGTCGGCCGCACCGGCACCGTCGCGCGGCGGGACGCCGACGGGCAGTGGCGGCTGTACGGGCGCAAGTGGTTCAGCTCGGCAGTGGTCGGCGAAGCGGCGCTGGCGCTGGCGCGCCCCGAGGGCGCCGGCGAAGGCACCGCGGCGCTCGCGCTGTTCTACGTCGAGACCATGGACGGCAGCGGGCGCAAGCCGCAGCTGGTGGTCGACCGGCTCAAGGACAAGCTGGGCACGCGCGAACTCCCCACCGCGGAGATCCACCTCGACGGGCTGCCCGCCTGGCCGCTGGGCGAGCTGGCCCATGGCGTGCGCCAGGTCGCGCCGATGCTCAACGTCACCCGCACCTGGAACGCGGTGTGCGCGGTCGCGAGCATGGCCCGTGCGCTGGCGCTGGCCTGCGACTACGCGGCGCGGCGCGAGGCCTTCGGCCGGCCGTTGATCGAACAGCCGCTGCATGCGCAGACCCTGGCCGGCATGCGCGCGGAGTTCGAGGGCGCCTTCGCGCTCGCTTTCGAAGTGGTGCAGCTGCTCGGCCGCGTGGAGCAGGCCCAGGCCGCCCCGCACGAACCCGCGTTGCTGCGCCTGCTCACGCCGCTGGCCAAGCTGTGGACCGGGAAGCTGGCGGTGGCGCTGTGCTCCGAGGCGCTGGAATGCTTCGGTGGCGCCGGTTACATCGAGGACACCGGCCTGCCGCAGCTGCTGCGCGATGCGCAGGTCTACTCGATCTGGGAAGGCACCACCAACGTGCTTGCGCTGGACAGCCTGCGCGCGCTCGACGAGGGGCTGCCCGCGCTGCGCACGGCCGTCGCGGGCTGGGTCGCGGACAGCCATGAACCGGACGCGGTGGCGGCCGTCCACGCCACGCTCGAGGCGGCCACGCGTCAGGCGCAGGCGCTGGCCGGCGAACGCGGCGCGCTGGAAGCCGCGGCGCGCGGGTCGGCGATTACCCTCGCCCGCTGTGCCGCCGCAGCCCTGCTGGCCCGCCAGTCCACCTTCGCGCGCGAGCGCGGCGACATGCGCCTGGGGGCGGCACTGCGGCGCTTCGTGGCGCATGGGCTGGATCGGCTGGTGGGGGCGGATGCGGCCGATACGCGGCTGTTGCTGTGACGACGCGCTTCGGCATCCGCCCGGCTTCGGCGGGATCGCCGGCCGGCGCCTCCCCGCGACGCCCGAACCGCTAAACTACGCGCCTCCCATCCGGCCGAGCCCCCATGCAGCATCTGACCATCGTCACCACCGGCGGCACCATCGACAAGATCTACTTCGACGACAAGTCGGACTACAAGATCGGTGCGCCGCAGATCGGCGAGATCCTCGGCCAGCTCGGGGTGGCGTTCGGGTTCGACGTGATCCCGATCCTGCGCAAGGACAGCCTGCACATGACCGCGGAGGACCGCGCGCTGATCCGTTCGACCATCGAGGCTCAGCCGCACCGGCACGTGCTGGTCACCCACGGCACCGACACCATGGTGGAGACCGCGCGCGAACTGGCCTCCATTCCGGGCAAGGTGATCGTGTTGACGGGTGCGCTCAATCCGGCGCGGTTCCAGGGCTCGGATGCGGTGTTCAACATCGGCTGCGCGGTGGCCGCCGTGCAGACCCTGCCCGACGGCGTCTACATCACCATGAACGGACGCGTCTGGGACCCGGCGAAGGTGCGCAAGAACCGCGACGCCAACCGCTTCGAACAGGCCTGAGGCCTGCCCAGGCGGATTCGTCCGAGGGGCCGCGCGTGCGGCCCCTCGGCGTTCTTGCCTTACTGCACGGTCAGGGTGACGTCGTCGAGCACGAACGAGGTCTGCAGCGAGGAGTCCTCGGTGCCGGTGAACTTCAGCACCACCGTCTGCCCGATGTAGCTGGACATGTTCGCCGTGTGCACGGCATAGCCGGAGACCTTGTTCAGGTTCGAGAACGTCGCCAGCGTGCCCAGCAGCGTGCCCGAGGTGTTGTACACCCGCACGTACAGCTTGTCGTACGCGGTCGAGGTGGTCGTCTCGGCGGTGTCGATGTGCAGGTAGTACTGCAGCGTCGCCGAGGTCTTGCCGCTCGGGATGCTCACCTGCTGCGACAGCGTGTCGGTATGGCTGCTGCCGTAGCCGTCCAGCCAGGCCTTCCACGAACCGGTATGCGCCGGCTCGCTGCTGCTGTTGTCGATCACGCCCGAGCTGGCGCTCCAGGGCGCGGCCGAGCCGGTCTCGAAGCCGGTGTTGCCGAGCAGCTGGCTGCTGCCGCCACCGCCACCGCCGCCGCCACCACCCAGGCTGCTGAGCACGTTGTTGATGATCATGCTGCCGAAGCCGGTGGTGTAGTCCCAACCTGCCGTCGCGGACTCACCGCCGTTGCTGCCCGAGGTGACGTCGTGGAAGGCGGTCGAGGGCAGCTGGTAGATCAGCGGCGCGGCAAAGCCCAGACTGGTGCCCTTGGCCGCCAGCATGCGCGCCCAGATGCCCGAGAAGATGGGTGCGGCCAGGCTGGTGCCACCGATCTGCTGGGTGCCGCCGTTGACGATGACCAGCGCACCGCTGTTCGGGTCCGCGTCGAAGGCGATGTCGGGCACGCCGCGCTTGGTGCCGGACACCACCGTGCCCTGCCAGCTCGGCTTGGCTTCGAAAGTGCTCGGGCTGCCGCCCGTGCCGTTCCACACCGTCTCGCCGGTCCAGCTGGTGCCGGAGGTGTTGAGCGTGGTGCCGCCCACCGCGACGACGTAGGGGGAACTCGCCGGATAGCTGGGGGTGATGCCGCCGTCGCCGCATTCGTCGGCGCCGGAGTCGCCGGAAGACACCGAGAAGGTCTGGCCTTGCGCGGTGGCCTGCTGGAAGGCCTGGTCATCGGCCGCGGCCGAACCATCCTGCTGCGTGTAGGTCTCGCACTCGCCCAGCGAGACGTTGATGATCTTCGCCTGGTTGTCCGACACGATGCGGTTGATGTCGGCGGTGAGGTTGGCGTTGGAGAGCGTCGGGATGTTGTAGAAGGTGATCTTGCCGACTTGGCCGCCGGCAGCGCCCACGATGTCCTGACTGTCGAGGTTCCACTCGCCCAGGCCGCTGGTATCGGAGCTGGTGCCATTGGTGTTGATGGTCTGCGTGGTGACCGTCGGCAGGCCGTTGCGCGAGGTGAAGGTGTTCAGGTCGGTGATCGTCTGGCTGATCGCGCCCTGGGTGATGATGCCGACGTTGACGCCGGCCGCGTTCTGCACTCCGGTGCCGCCGTAGATCGCCGAGAAGTCCACCGGGTTGTGGCCGGCCACCGACTGCGTGGTCAGGCCGCTCTGGCGGTACTGCACGAAGGTGTGCGGCCGATGCACGTTCTGCAGGCCGATGATCGACAGCACGCTGTCGGCCAGCGCCGCCGGCATGTGCGCGTCGGTGGTGTTCATGAAGGCGGCGCGGCCGTGCTGGTCGCGCACCTGGGCGAACTCGGTGCCGAAGGCGGCGCTGGCCACGTCGGCCGTGCCGTCGGCCGAAACCAGCAGGTGGTTCGGTGCGACCTGCACGTTGGTGAAGCCGGCGTCGCGCAGGTACTTCGCCACCGCCTCGGCCTGCGCGGCGGTCGGCGCATGGTCGGCGGCGAACTGCTGCGGGCTCATCGTGCGCTGCGCGATCAGCATGCTGGGCGAGCGCGCAGCGGCGAGGAAGCTCTGCAGCTGCGCCTGGTTGCGCAGCTTGAGCGCCACTTCGATATGCAACGGCTGCGTCGCGCTCAGCGGCCCGACGACCGCCTCACCCTGGCGCAGCTTGGGTGCGTGGGTCAGCGTCGCGACCATCGCGTTGCTGCCGGTGGCGCCCGCCCACGTGGTGACCGCCATGCCGACGGCGACCGCCAGCATCCTCAGACGAAAATGATTTGCCATGTAAATCCCCGATAGGTTTTTCAGGGCGCAAACGACCTCGATGCGGCCGTTTGGACCCCATGCGTGCCAATGCCGCAGCAATGCGGCTCCATTGAGTTACCCCCGTTCCGCCGCGCCGGACAGCCGCCAGCCGCTCCGTCGGCAGGCGTACCGCGTCGTTGTCCGGGGCTGGCGCCGCCCCCTCGCAGGCGCCAGGCGGGAACACCGGCGATTCTTCGCCGGCCAACGGAACCATAGGTTCGCGATTATCACGCGGTCAATTGGAATTAATCCAAGAAATTCATCTCGCGGTCATTAAAATCGTATTTACTTGCTGATTATCTGTGCAAATAATTGCGTGAATATCCACAGACAAATGTAAATCGCCGGAGCGGCGCACCCGCGGAGCCTTTCAGGGCACATGCAGCGCCGGAGCGGTGGCCTGCAGATACATGCCGTAGACGCAAAAACGCCCGGCACCGAAGTGCCGGGCGTCGCGAGGGCGATGCATGCACCGCCGGGAGAAGGCCGCCCGGGTGACGGCCCCCTGCCGCTCGCCTACTGCACGGTCAGGGTGACGTCGTCGAGCACGAACGAGGTCTGCAGCGAGGAGTCCTCGGTGCCGGTGAACTTCAGCACCACCGTCTGCCCGATGTAGCTGGACATGTTCGCCGTGTGCACGGCATAGCCGGAGACCTTGTTCAGGTTCGAGAACGTCGCCAGCGTGCCCAGCAGCGTGCCCGAGGTGTTGTACACCCGCACGTACAGCTTGTCGTACGCGGTCGAGGTGGTCGTCTCGGCGGTGTCGATGTGCAGGTAGTACTGCAGCGTCGCCGAGGTCTTGCCGCTCGGGATGCTCACCTGCTGCGACAGCGTGTCGGTATGGCTGCTGCCGTAGCCGTCCAGCCAGGCCTTCCACGAACCGGTATGCGCCGGCTCGCTGCTGCTGTTGTCGATCACGCCCGAGCTGGCGCTCCAGGGCGCGGCCGAGCCGGTCTCGAAGCCGGTGTTGCCGAGCAGCTGGCTGCTGCCGCCACCGCCACCGCCGCCGGTGCTGAAGGACGCCTTCACGGTCACGCCGGAGTACGAGGAGTAACCGTGCACCTTGATGTAGTAGGTGCCGGCCTGCGGCGCGGACACCGAGCAGCTTTCATTGTTGCCGGTGAGGTAGGGGCGGCAATCGTAGCTGCTGGTGGTCGGGGCCGAGCCGAACTTGGTGTAGAGGTCGGCATCGCCGGTGCCGCCGGAGATCGACATCACCAGGTTGGTGGCGCCGGCCGGCACCTGGATGGTGAAGTCGTTGTCCGCGCCCGCCGCGCCGGACACGCCGCTCACCGGCACGCCGTTCTGCAGCGCGGTCGTGCCGCCGCCACCGCCACCGCCGCCACTCGGGCAGGTCACGCCCACCTGGGTGAAGGCGGCCGCGACGTCGGCAGCGCTGTAGCCGAGATCGGTGGCCGCCGACTCCACCCCACAGGCGCCGGAGTTGAAGGTTTCGGTGGCCGTCCAGTAGGACTTGTTGGCCAGCGCGAACACCTGGAACGCCTTCTTGGTGTCCCAGCCGGTGGTCTTGGCGAGCAGGCAGAACGCCTTGTTGTAAACGCCCGAGGAGTAGTGCACGTCCAGGCCGTTGTAGTACTGGGACGCGTTGTCGATCGAGCCGCCGTCCTGCGGCGGGTTGCACATGTAGCGCAGCGCGCCGCTGGCCTTGAAGATCTCCTGGCCGACCAGGAAGTCGTTGCTGCCGCGGTCATAGAACTCGGCCGCCTCGCCGGCGATGTCCGAGTACGCCTCGTTCATGCCGCCCGACTGGCCGCTGTACTCCAGGTTGGAGTTCTGTTCGGTGTAGCCGTGGCTGATCTCGTGGCTGGTCACGTCCAGCGAGACCAGCGGATAGAACGTGCTGGCACCGTCGCCGAAATACATCGCCGAGCCGTTCCAGAACGCGTTCTCGTACTGGCTCTTGTAGTGCACGTTCATGACCAGCTGCATGTTCAGCGGCGGCGCGCCGGTGTAGGCCTGGTACATGTCGTGCACGACACCGCCGAAGTGGTGCGCGTCGTTGACCGGCGAATACGCGCCGTTGATGGCGTCGGTATCGCTGGTGGGACAGGTGAAGCTGACCAGCGTGCCCGGGCCGGTGCCCTGGTGCAGGTTGTTGGTCTTGACGTTGGCGTTCTGCAGGTAGCAGGTGCTGCCCGACTGGGTAACGTCCAGCGCCGCGTAGTCGGTGCCGTAGTAGTACCTGCCGGTCTTCTGGTTGCCGCCCGGGCCGTTGGCGGTGGCGTCGGTCAGGCCATCCCAGCTCTTGATCACGGCGCCGCTGTTGGCGTCGATGATCGCGGTCGGGCGGCTCGGATGGTCGCCGCCGACGAAATAGGACGTGCGGTACACCAGACGCGGTGAACCGTTGTCCTGCGGGTAGACGAACAGATCCGCCTTCTGGTTGCTGACCGGCGCATTCGCCAGCAGCGTGTGCGCGTGCGACTTGAGCGCGTCGATCGCCTGCGCCGCGCTCAGGCGCGGGGTCACCGACAACGGCGCGGCCAGGTTGGCCGGCAGCTTCATGACGTCGCCGGTGGCATGCAGCACGTTGCCTTGCGCGTCCTGGACCACGGCGATGCTGCGGCCGTAGACCGGTACCCCGCGGTACATCTGCTGCTGGCGCACCACCTGCCGCCCATTGGGCAGGTGCGCCGTGCTGCGTGCGGACAGCGACATGTCGGCACCCAGGTTCAGGCGCTGCGCGAGACTGCCGGCCGGCACCGCGCCGAGGTTCTGGACATGCACGTGCTCGGTGTTGGCGGCGACCGCGACCGACGCGGTCGCCATGCCGATCGCCGCTGCCAGAAGTTTGAGACGGATAGTGCTGGGCATTTCGGTACTCCCTGATTCGTGGGGACGAACGACCCTGATGCGGTCGCGCGGACCCCATGCGTAACGTTGCCGTGCAGGCACGGCGCCAGTGGCTTGCCTAGCGGTCCTGGCTGCATACCGACACGCGCTGCTTCTCCCCCTTTTCGTCCCTGAGAGGGCAGTACGCGGGCTCATCATGCGAGTGCGGCGCGGGACTCCCCTGGCGCCGCCGCAGGACCATCCGTCAACCTCCCCGCCAACGGATTCGTCGACGATAAGAAAGAAGTTGCGAGGGGGTCAAGGGTGAAAATTTCCTAGGCATCGGATGTGTGATCGTGCGTGTTACGCGCGCGCGAAAACCGCGTCACGGCAACGCGCGACGACGCGCGCGCGCCGCGCAACGGCGCACGGGTTCGTCAGGGAGGGAGAAGGTTGCGCCGCGCGGAGCGCGCGATCAGAGCATGCCGGTTTCGAGCTTCGCCGCGTCCGACATCATCGAATGGTTCCACGGCGGATCGAACACGAGATCCACGTCGGCTTCGGCGACGGTCGGGATCAGCTCCAGCTTGGTGCGCACGTCGTCCACGAGAATGTCGCCCATGCCGCACCCGGGCGCGGTCAGAGTCATCTTGACGTAGACCTTGCGGTTGCCCTGGCCGGCCGGCTCGATCGCGACGTCGTACACGAGCCCCAGCTCGACCACGTTGATCGGGATCTCCGGATCGAACACCGTGCGCAGTTGCTGCCAGACGAGCTTTTCCACGTCCTCGTCGCTGGCGTCGGCAGCCAGCTCGATCGGCGGTGGCGGCTCCTTGCCCAGCGCGTCGGCGTCTTTTCCTGCGACGCGGAACAGGTTCCCTTCGACGTACACGGTGAAGCTGCCACCCAGGGCCTGGGTGATGTAGCCGATCTGCCCGGCCGGCAGCATGACGGTCTCGCCCTGGGGCACCATCACCGCTTCGCAGTCGCGCTCCAGGGTGAAGGGTTCGCTGCTCAGACTGAAACCGCTCATGCCGATCCTGCCGCTGTCGTCGAGGCCGCGGCGAGCCGCGGGGGGAACGCTCTATTATGCCGCGCCGCGGCATGCCCCGCCGGTCAAGATCAGGCCCGCGTGGCCGATTCTCAAGGAACGGTGCGCGCCGTCCCAGCGGACGCGGCCGGTTATCATGTCGGTTTCGTTCGCCCAGGAAGCGCATGAGTCCCGATCACCTGCCTTGCGGTCGCCGCCCGTGCGCCTGATCTCCCCGCTGTTCGCCGCCTTCAGTACGGCCATGCTCGGCCTGGCCGCCGGGGCCGTGTGGATGCTGCCCACGATGGCGCTGCAACGGCCGCTGCCCGCGCTGGCGCTGCCGGCCGGCTGGCTGCTGGGGCTGGCCGTGCGCGCGTGGATCCGTTCTCCCGGCCGCCTGGCCGCCGCACTCGCCGCCGGCGCCACCGTGCTTGCGGGGGTCTACGTGGCGATGCTCACCGCCGCCGTGCGCGTGGCCGGAACACTCGGCATCGGCCTGCTGGATGCCATGCGCGAGGCAGGTCCCATGATGCTGCTCGCGCTGGCGCGGCTGGCGCTGCGCCCGGCCGACATCGGCTTCGCGTTCGCCGGGGCGCTGCTGGCGGCGTGGATCGCCTGGCGGCAGCCTCGCCCGCAGTCGTGAGCGCTGGACGCTCGATCTGACCGCACCGCCCCGCTCAGGCATCCAGCGCCTTGAGCGCCGCCACCAGTTCCGCCGCCACCGCCTGCCCATCGCCGTAGAGCATGCGCGCGTTGTCCGCATAGAACAGCGCGTTCTCGATGCCGGCGAAGCCGGTACCCTTGCCGCGCTTGACCACGACGACGTGCCTGGCCGCCGCCACGTCGAGGATGGGCATGCCGTAGATCGGCGAGGCCGGATCCGTCTTGGCCACCGGATTGACCACGTCGTTGGCGCCGATCACCAGCGCCACGTCGGTGCCGGGGAACTCCGGGTTGATCTCGTCCATGTCCGCGATCAGGTCGTACGGCACGCCCGCCTCGGCGAGCAGCACGTTCATGTGGCCCGGCATGCGGCCGGCGACCGGATGGATCGCGAAGCGCACCTTCACGCCACGGTCGATCAGCAACCGCGCGAACTCCCACACCTTGTGCTGCGCCTGCGCCACCGCCATGCCGTAGCCGGGCACGATCACCACCCGCTCGGCGTAGGCCATCATTACCGCCGCATCGGAGGCCTCGATCGGCTTCTGTGCGCCGCCGATCCCCTGCGTGCCGCCGCCGGCACCCCCGAAACTGCCGAACAGCACGTTGCCCAGCGAGCGGTTCATCGCCTTCGCCATCAGCTGGGTCAGCAGGGTGCCCGCCGCGCCCACCACCGTGCCGGCGATGATCATCGCCTCGTTGCCCAGCACGAAGCCCTCGAAGGCCACCGCCAGGCCAGTGAAGGCGTTGTACAGCGAGATCACCACCGGCATGTCGGCGCCGCCGATCGGCAGCGTCATCATCAGCCCGAACAGCAGCGCCAGCGCGAAGAACCCGGCGATCAGCCCCGGCGCCAGCAGGCCCGACGCCAGCGCCACGCCGGCCGCCACCGCGAGCGCGAACACCAGCAGGTTGAGCGCGCGCTGGCCGCGGAACACGAAGCGCCGGTCCAGCCAGCCCTGCAGCTTGGCGAAGGCGACCAGCGAGCCGGAGAAGCTCACCGCGCCGATCAGCGCCCCCAGCACGGCCAGCGCGAGCTGCGTGGTCCCGGGTGCCTGGCCGTCGGCGGTGAACCGGCCGCCGTCGAGCAGCGTGATCGCCGTGCCGACGTAGCCCACCAGTTCGGCGCCACCGATCGCCGCTGCCGCGCCGCCGCCCATGCCGTTGTAGAGCGCCACCATCTGCGGCATCGCGGTCATCGCCACGCGCCGGCCGGACCACCACGCCACCGCGGTGCCCAGCAGTACCGCCGCGAGCATCGGGCCCCGATGCGCGAGCCCCGGCAGCGCGAAGGTCGCCGCCACCGCGAGCGCCATGCCCACGCCGGCCCAGACGATGCCGCCGCGGGCCGTACGCGGCGAACTCATGCGCTTGAGTCCGAGGATGAACAGCAGTGCGGCGAGGAAATAGCAGGCCTTGATCGCCCCGGGCAGCCAGGCCATCAGCGCGCCTCCCCGCCCGGACGGCTGGACTTGAACATCTCCAGCATCCGCTCGGTGACCACGTAGCCGCCCGCCGCGTTGCCGGCGCCCAGCAGCACCCCGGCGAAGCCGATGCCGATCTCCAGCGGCGTCTGCGCATGGCCCAGCGCGATCATGGCCCCCACCAGCACGATGCCGTGAACGAAGTTGGAACCGGACATCAGCGGCGTGTGCAGGATCACCGGCACCCGCGCGATGATCTCGTAGCCGGTAAAGGCCGCCAGCATGAACACGTACAGCGCCAGGAACCCGTCGAGCATGACCCCATCCCCTGTTCGCGCGCCCGTTCGACGGAACCCATCATACGGGCGGGCGTCAACCCGTGCGAGCCTGCCGCGTTGATGCATCCGATCGACCCCCGACCGGGCCTGCCTGCCGATGACGCGGATCTCGACCCCATGAACAGCCTAGCCGGCACCCTCGACAGCGAGCTGCTGGCGACGGACGCGCGCGCCGTGCCGGCCACGCTGGACGCGTTCCTGGCCGACGTGGAACGGCGCGCGTTCCGCCTGGCCGAACTGCAGCTGGGACACCGCGAGGACGCGCTCGACGCGGTGCAGGACGCCATGCTGCGGCTGGTCAAGCACTACGGCGACAAGCCCGCGCAGGAATGGACGCCGCTGTTCTGGGGCATCCTGCGCCGGCGCATCGTCGACCTGCAGCGGCGGCGCAAGGTGCGCTCGATCGTGGTCGGCTGGCTCGGCGGCCGCGACGACGAGGGCGAGGAATTGCCTGCCTGGGAGCCCGCCGACAACGCGCCCGGCCCGCTGCAGCGGCTGCAGGACAGCAAGGCCTGGAACGACATCTCCGCGGCCGTGCGGAACCTGCCGCAACGGCAGCGCGAAGCGTTCCTGCTGCGCATGCTCGAAGGCCTGGACGTGGCCGACACGGCCAAGGCCATGGGCTGCTCCGAAGGCAGCGTGAAAACCCACCTGTCGCGTGCCATGCATCATCTGCGCGACCAACTGGAGGACTGGCGATGACGCCCGATCCCGACAAGCTCGCCCGCCGCGCCCGCGCGCTGTACCAGGAGGCGAGCCGGCAACTTGATCCGGCCACCGCCGAGCGGCTGCGCGCGGCGCGCCGGGCCGCGCTGGCCGCGCGCCATACCGCGCCGCTGCGCCTTCCCTCGCGCCTGCTGCTGCCCGCCGGGGCGTTCGCGGTGCTCGCGCTGGCCATGCTGATGATCTGGCAACCGCTGCGGCACGCGCCGTCCGCGCCGCAACGCGCCATGCAGGCCCCGGCGCTCGACGCCGACACCGACCTGCCGCCGGACGCCGACAGCGCCGATCCGCAGCTGTACCAGAACCTCGATTTCTACGGCTGGCTGGCGGCCAACGACCGCACCGCCGCACGGCACTGACCGATGATCCGACCCGTTACCGCATGCCTGCTTCTCGCCCTGGCCGGCCTCGCGCCGCTGCACGCGCAGCACGCGCCACCGCCGCCGGGCGCGGCATCCGCACCGCCACCGCCGCGCCCCTGGCGCAGCCTGGACCCGGCCCAGCGCGACGTGCTGGCGCCGCTGCGCGACCGCTGGGACCGCCTGCCGCCGCGCAAGCAGCAGCACATGCTGCAGCGCGCCGAGCGCTGGGTCACCCTGCCGCCCGACCGGCGTGAGGAAATCCGCCAGCGCATCGCGCGCTGGCAGCAGATGACGCCGGAAGAGCGTGAGCGCGCGCGGGAGAACATGCGCAAGTTCCACCGCCTGCCGCCCGACCAGCGCGAACGCCTGCACGAGGCCTACGAGCGCTTCCAGCACATGCCGCCGGACCAGCGCGAACGGCTGCTGCGCCAGTGGCACGCGCAGTCCATCGAACAGCGCCTGCAGGAGCTCGATCGCCCGCCGCCCGGCTCGTCCCCGGGGCCGCCGCACGGCCCGCCACCGCCTTCGCACTGAGCGGGTGCGGGCAGGATGCCTCGCTAACCCAGCCACTCGGCCAGGACGTCGTCCGAGTGGAAACCCAGCGCGATCAGCGCGTCCTCGGCGCGGCCGCAGGCCAGGAAGAACTCGCCGGCCCGCGGCAGGAAGCCCAGCCATTGCCTGCCCTCGCGGGCCACGGCGAAAGCCGGCTGCCGCTCGAGCAGCCACAGCAGTCCATGGTCGAAGGTCTGCGCGACGACCTTCACCGGCACCGGTTCGATCAGCGCCTCGAGCAACCGTTCGGCCTGCATGCGCAGGTAGCTCTCGCGATCGTCCGTGCCCAGCGTGGGCGTGGCCGACCCGCGGGCGAGCGATGCGCGGATCGCCGCCAGCGCATCCTCGCGCGTGACCGGCGCCTCGCGGTCAAGCGCCGCCGGCATGCATCCGCTCCCTCGCCCCTGCCCGCCTGCCTGTCATGTTCCCGGTTCCCAGGGTAAACGCGCCGAAGATAACCCGGTGGGCGGGCCGGACGCGAACGCCCGCGCCCCCGCCATCAGCTGTGGAAGTGCGGCTCGCCGCCGCGGCTCACGCAGGTGCGCTCGACCAGTTCGTCGCGGAAGTCCGGTTCCAGCGTTCCGTCCTTCAGCATGGGCTCGATGAAGTTGTAGACGTTGCGCGCGTACATCTCCGAGGCGTGCTGCGGCGCGCCGGCAGGGAGGTTCAGCGGACCCAGGACCACGACCCCCGCATGCTCGACGCGCTCCCCGGGCCGGGTCAGTTCGCAGTTGCCGCCGCTCTCGGCGGCGAGGTCGACGATCAACGCGCCGGGTTTCATGCCTTCGACCATGGCGGCGGACAGGATCTTCGGCGCCGGGCGGCCGGGCACCGCCGCAGTGGTCACGATCACGTCCACCGTCTTCAGGTGCTCGGCCAGCGCCCGCTGCTGCGCATCGCGCTCCTGCGCCGAAAGCTCGCGGGCGTAGCCGCCGCTGCCGGCCGCGCTGACCCCCAGGTCGAGGAACCGGGCACCCAACGACTGCACCTGTTCGCGCGTCTCCGGCCGCACGTCGTAGCCCTCGGTCTGCGCGCCGAGCCGGCGCGCGGTCGCGATCGCCTGCAGTCCGGCCACGCCGGCGCCGATCACCAGCACGCGCGAGGGCCGGATGGTGCCGGCCGCGGTGGTCAGCATGGGAAAGAACTTCGGGCAGGCTTCGGCCGCGATCAGCATGGCGCGGTAACCGGCCACCGCGGCCTGGGAACTCAGCACGTCCATCGCCTGCGCGCGCGTGGTGCGCGGCAGCAGTTCCAGCGCGAAGGCGGTGAGCTTGCGCTTGCCCAGGGCGACGATGCGCGCCGCCGCGCCGTGCGGCCGCAGTTGGCCGACCACCGTTGCGCCCTCGCGCAACTGGGCCAGCGCCGCCTCGTCCGGCGGCAACACGCAGGCGAGCAGGTCGGCCTGCGCGAGCACCTGCGAGGCCGGCGCGAACTCCGCACCGGCGTAGGCCCGGTCGGGGAATCCGGCGGCCACGCCGGCGCCGTGCTCCAGCAGCACGCGTACGCCGTGGCCGGCGAGCTTCTTCGCCACTTCCGGCGTGATTGCCACCCGCCGCTCGCCGGCGGCCACCTCGCGCAATGCGCCCACAGTTGTCGGCATACGGCTCCCCCGTGGCCCGGCGCACATCCTAGCCCAGTCGGCACAGGCCGGCGGAGCCCGCTTGACCGGCGCCGCGCCGCCCGCAGTAGACTGGCCCACCGGCAGCGCCGTGCTCCGGCGCGCACGGGGTCTTTGAAGGAGATCCCGATGTCCACACCGTTACCGCTTCCCGCCAACGACCCGCTGCTGCAGCTGGCCCGCAAGGCGCGCGAGCAGGCCTACGCGCCGTATTCGAACTTCCGCGTCGGCGCCGCCCTGCTGACCCGCGATGGCCGCCGCTTCACCGGCTGCAACGTCGAGAACGCCGCCTACGGCCTGTGCAACTGCGCCGAGCGGACCGCCCTGTTCGCGGCCGTGGCAGCAGGCTGCCGGCCGGGCGACTTCGCCACGCTGGCGGTCACCGCGGACACACCCGGCCCGGTCAGCCCCTGCGGCGCCTGTCGCCAGGTGATGGCCGAACTGTGCGACGAGGACATGCCGGTGCTGCTGGGCAACCTCGCCGGCGCGGTGCAGGAAACCACGGTCGGCGCCCTCCTGCCCGGTTCGTTCCGCCTGCCCGCCGCCACCTGAAAAGCAGCCGGCTCGCCGGCGCGCCGCTCCCGGGACGGTTATCATCGACGACCTGTCCGCTTCCGCTGCCTTCATGCCCGCTCCGCTCGATCTGCTCCTCCAGCGCCATTCGATCCCGTCGCGCCAGCTCGGTGCGCCGGGCCCCGAGGGCGCCGAGCTGCACGCGCTGATCGAGGCGGCGGTGCGGGTGCCGGACCACGGCAAGCTGGTGCCGTTCCGGTTGATCGAGCTGCGCGGCGAGGCCAAGCGGGTGTTCGGCGAACGGCTGGCGGCGCGGGCACTGGCACGCGATCCGGAGCTCTCCGACGCCAAGCGCGAGAAGGAACGCACCCGCTACGACTTCGCGCCGCTGGTGCTGGTGGTGATCGCGCGAACCACCGAGGGCAGCAAGGTGCCGCCGATCGAGCAGCAGATCGCCGCCGGCTGCGTCGCGTACAACCTGCTGCTCGGCGCGCACGCGCTCGGCTACGGCGGGCAATGGCTGACCGGCTGGGCGGCGTACGACGCGGAGGTGGCGGCGCTGCTGCGGCTGGCGCCGAACGAGCGGGTGGTCGGCTTCGTGCACATCGGCACGCCGCAGATCGAGGTGCCGGACCGCGAACGCCCGCGCGTGGAGGACGTGCTCAGCCCATGGACGCCGTGAGCGCCGGCGCCGTCCACCTGGTCGACGGCAGCCTGTACGTATTCCGCGCCTGGCACTCGATGCCGGACCAGTTCCACGACGCCGACGGCCACCCGGTCAACGCGGTGCACGGCTTCACCCGTTTCCTGTGCGAGCTGCTGGAAAAGAGCCGCGCCGAGCACGTGGCGGTGGCGTTCGACGCCTCGCTCAACAGTTCCTTCCGCAACGCCATCTACCCCGCCTACAAGGCCAACCGCGAGCTGCCGCCGCCGGAACTGGAGCGCCAGTTCGTGCTGTGCCGGGCGATCACCGAGGCGCTCGGCGTCAGCGTGCTGATCGACCACAGCTACGAGGCCGACGACCTGATCGGCAGCACGCTGTGGAGCCTGCGCGGCCACGGCCTGGCCAGCGTCATCGTCTCGGCGGACAAGGACTTCGGCCAGCTGCTGGGTGAGCGCGACGAGCAGTGGGATTTCGCCCGCAACCAGCGCTGGGGCCCGGCCGGCGTGCACGACAAGCTCGGCGTGCACCCGCACCAGGTGGCCGACTACCTGGCGCTGTGCGGCGACGCCGTGGACAACATCCCGGGCGTGCCCGGCATCGGCGCCAAGACGGCGGCTGCCCTGCTCGCCCATTTCGGCAGCCTGGATGCACTGCTGGAGCGGGTGGACGAGGTGCCCTTCCTGCGCCTGCGCGGCGCCGCCGCCTGCGCCGCGAGGCTGCGCGAGCACGCGGAGCGGGCGCTGCTGTACCGGCGGCTCACCCGCATCGCGCTCGATGCGCCGGTGGCGCCCACCGCCGATGCGTTGCGACGCCGCGGGCGCGGCGACGGGCTGGAGGCACTCTGCGATCGGTTGCGGTTCGGCCCGCTGACGCGCAGCCGTTTGCGGGCGCTGGCGGAGGGTTGATCCGGCCCCGGGGCAGGCGCGACACGCCCACGCGGCTACGGCGGTTGAGTCCGGCGATCGCCCGCGGCACCATGCCCGGATGAACCCTGACGCCATGTCCCTCCCCCCCGACGCCCGCGCCCCGGTCGAGACCCTCTACGAAGGCCGCTGGCTGAGCCTGCGCCGGCGTGGCCGCTGGGAGTTCGCCGAACGCAACAACCCGGGCGGCGCGGTGATCATCGTGGCGGTCACGCCGGAGGACCGCGTGCTGTTCGTCGAGCAGTACCGCGTCTCCATCCTCAAGAACACCATCGAGATGCCGGCCGGGCTGGTGGGCGACCTGGCCGACCAGCCCGAGGAAAGCGTGCTGAACGCCGCCGCGCGGGAGCTGGAGGAAGAAACCGGCTACCGCTGCGGCCGCGTGGAGTTCATCCACGAAGGCCCCTCCTCGTCTGGCATGAGCACCGAGATGATCGCCTTCGTGCGCGCCTGGGATCTGGTCCGGGTCGGTGCCGGCGGCGGCGACGAGACCGAGAACATCCTGGTGCACGAGGTCCCGCGCCGCGAGGCCGGCGCCTGGCTGTTCGCGCGGGCGGCCGAGGGTTATTCGATCGATCCGAAGCTGTTCGCGGGGCTGTGGTTCCTGGAACACGCCCGCGAGGCGCGCGCCGTCGCCGTGCAGGGCTAAAGATTTCCCGGCCGTGGCCGATTCCTAGGTCGTCACCTCCTGTCGACGCCCCTAGCCGCAACGGAATCCGCCATGAAGATCCTGCTCGCCTCCGCCCTGTTCCTCGCCGTCCCCATGGCCGCCCACGCCGCCTGCTCGCCGACCGACTTCACCGTACAGGATTTCAAGATCAGCGCTGCCTCCGGGCGCCTGAGCCTGAAGGGCCAGCTGGTGAACCACTGCGCCGAGGCCGCTGCCGCCCAGATCGCCATCGAGGCTAAGGACGCCAGCGGCAAGGTGCTGGTGAGCAAGAAGGGCTGGCCGGCCGGCACCGCCAACATCGCCCCGGGCCAGTCGGTCGACTTCGACCTCGGCCGCCTGTTCCGCTACTCCTCGGACATGCAGAGCTTCACCGCCGGTGTGGCGGACGTGCGTACCTGGTAAGCGCTTCGGACCGGACGCGCGGCAAAAAGGCCCCGGACGGGGCCTTTTTGCTGTCCGGCGAGCGCTCGGGCGGCCCCGGGGGGCCGCCGCGGCTTACCAGATCTTCACCCGCTGCTGCGGGTCCAGGTAGAGCTTCTGGCCCGGCTTCGGGTCGAACGCCTGGTACCAGGCATCGATGTTGCGCACGGTCTGGGCACGGAAGCGCCCCGGCGCGTGCCCGTCGGTGATCACCTGCTGGCGCAGCGCCGCCGGGCGGGTCTTGGTGCGCCAGGACTGCGCATAGGCCAGGAAGAAGCGCTGGTCGCCGCTCGGGCCGTCGATCACCGGCGCCGGCTTGCCGCCCAGCGACTTGTGGTAGGCGATCCAGGCGATGGTCAGGCCCGAGACGTCGGCAATGTTCTCGCCCAGCGTCTGCTGGCCGTTGATGTGCAGCCCGGGCAGCGGTTCGTAGGCGTCGTACTGCGCCACCAGCTTCTGCCCGGCGGCCTTGAAGTGCGCCTCGTCCTCCAGCGTCCACCAGTTCGCCAGCCGGCCCTGCGCGTCGAATTCGGCGCCGGTGTTGTCGAAGCTGTGGCTGATCTCGTGGCCGATCACCGCGCCGATGGAGCCGTAGTTGGCGGCCGGATCGGCACCCGGACTGAAGAACGGCGCCTCGAGGATCGCCGCCGGGAAATTCAGCGCGTTCTGCAGCGGCAGGTTCACCGCGTTCACCGTCTGCGGAGTCATCCACCATTCGCCGCGGTCGACCGGCCGGCCCAGCTTGGCCAGCTGGTGGCGGTATTCGTAGGCCACCGCGCGCAGGTGGTTGCCCAGCGCGTCGTCCGGGCGGATCTCGAGCGCGCCGTAGTCGCGCCAGGTTTCCGGATAGCCCACGCCCACCTTGAGCGACTCGATCTTGGCCTTCGCCTTCCGCTTGGTGGCCGGGGTCATCCAGTCCAGCGAATCGACCCGCTCGTCGAACGCGGCCAGGATGTTCTTGACCATCTGCTGCACTTCCGCCTTGGACGAGGCGGGGAAGTACTTCCTGACGTAGATCTGGCCGACCGCGTCGCCGAGGTCATTGTTGACCGCGCTGATGGCGCGCTTCCATCGGTCGCGCTGCTTCGGCGTCCCGGTCAGCGTGTGGCCGTAGAACTCGAAGCTGGCGTCGGCATAGGCCTTGGGCAGCAGGCCGGCGCTCTCGTTGATGGTGTGGAAGGTGAGGTAGTCCTTCCAGGTCTGAAGCGGTTCGCTGGCGACCAGTGCGGACAGGCCGCGGATCGCCTCCGGCTGCCAGGCGTCGACCACCTTCTGGCCGGACAGGCCGGCGGCCTGGAAGAACGCATCCCAGTCGATGCCCGGCGCCCTGCTCGCGTAGTCGCCGATCGGCCAGGGGTTGTTGGCCTTGTGCACGTCCTCGCTATCGACCAGGCTCTCCTGCGCCTTGGCGATCTTCATTTCCAGCCCGAAGATCGCGCGCGCCTTGGCCTGCGCGTCGGCGACGCCCGCGCGCTGGAGGGTGGCGGCGACGTAGGCCTGGTACTTGTCGCGGAAGCCGGCCATCTCCTTGTCGTTCTGCAGGTAGTAGTCGCGGTTGGGCATGCCCAGGCCGCCCTGCAGCAGATAGGCCATGTTGTGCTCGGGATCCTCCAGACCCTGCGTGACGAACACGCCGAACAGGTGCTCGGTATCCCAGTTGGTGGCGTTGATCGGATCGACGTCGGCGCGCACCTGGCCGCCGAGCACGCGCGAGAGGTCGGTACGGCTGCGGATCGCGGCGATCTTGTCCAGCTCGGGCTTGAGCGGCGACAGGCCGGCCTTCTCGATCGCGGCCTCGTTCATGAAGGCGGCGTAGTAGTCCGCGATCTTGCGCTCGTTGCTGCCGGCGGCCGGATGGCCGGCGCCAGCCTCGCGGATGATCTGCGCATTGCGCTTCTCGGCCTTCTGGAAGACCTGCAGGAAGATGCCCGTGCTGGCGCGGTCGGCGGGGATCACCACGTTCCTGCGCCAGGTGCCGTTGGCATAGGCGTCGAAGTCGTCGCCCGGTTGTACCGAACGGTCCATGCCGGCCAGGTCCACGCCCGCCGCAGGGCCGGCCGGTGCCTTGGCCTGCTGCATCGCCGCCGCAAAGGCGCTCGCGCTCACCGCCGAACCGCAGACCAGCGCGGCCGCCACCATCCATCGCATCGCTTGCATGTCATTCCCTCCGCCGAGAAACAGGCGCTCACGATAGCGGCGAAATGCCAACGGCGCGTGCATGACCTCTGGGCTAGCCGGCTGCGGGCCCGTTCAGCCGAGGAGGTTGCGCCACCACCAGCGGTCGTACAGCCGGGACAGACCCAGGCATGCCGCCAGCGCCCACAGCCACGGTCTGGCCAGCAGGCCGGCGACGGCGCCCCCGTCGAACGAGGGCAGCCAGGCGCCGGCGTAGGCCATCAGCGCGCCGGATCCGGTCGCGGCGAACACGAGCACGAGCAGCAGCTGCAGGTTGCGTTCGAAGCGTGCGTCCGCCGAGCGCCTGGCGGCGGCCGCACGTTCGGCCCGCTGCGCCGTGCACCACGCGAAATCCGCCGGCAGCTCCTCCTGCGGCGGCTGCGCCAGCACGCGTGCCATCAACCGGTAACTGCGCAACCGCGGCTCGCCGGCCACCGGGGGCAGCCCGGCGCGTTCCTCGGCCAGTGCGCGTTCCTGCGCGGCCCACTCGAGCGGGTCGAACTCGCCAGCGGTATCGGGAAGACGGGGTTCGCGGTTCATACGGCAACTCCCAGCCGGCCTTCGAGTATCTCGCGAAGGCGCAGGCGTGCGCGGAACAGATGGCTCTTGATGGTGCCGGTGGCCAGCCCGGTGATCGTGGCGATCTCGGGGATGCTGGCCTCTTCCAGATGGTAGAGCGTGAGCACGGCGCGCTGCACCGGCGGCAGCGCGTCGATCGCCGCATGCAGGCGGTGCGCCACCTGCGCGTCGCCGAAGGTCTCTTCCAGGTCGAACCCGTCGCCGAGGTTCTCCAGCAGCGACGGCCCGTCGCCGGTTTCCGCCTCGGCCAGCGGGATGCGCTTGCGCTGCAGGTGGCGCAGCGCGATCGAATAGGCCACCTGCGCGATCCAGGATTTCAGCGCGCTCTCCTGCCGGTACTGGTGCAGGCACTGGTGCACGCGCAGGAAGGTCTCCTGGCACAGCTCCCGCGCATCCTCCGGGTCGCGCACCATGCGGTAGACGATGTGCCAGCACAGGCCCTGATAGGTGTGGACCAGGCGCTCGAACGCCCCCGGCGTACCGCCGAGCACGGCGTCGACCAGATCGCGGTCCGGATTGGGCGGGCTGCAGGCATCCATCGTTCCTGGGATACGCGTCCGGGCGAAACGGTTGCAAGTGCCCCCGAATGCAACCGCCGGTCCCCTGCCCGTCTCTCATGGGGCGAACCCACCCACCCGGAGTCGCCATGAATCTCGAGATCCTCATCCCGATCACCCTCTTCGTCTGCATCACCTACGCCATCAAGGTCGTCGTGGACGCACGCGTGCGCCGGCAGATGGTCGCCGTCGGCGGCTCAGAGGAATTGGTGCGGTCGGTCCTGCAGAGCGAAGAGCTGCGCCGGCGGCACTCCTCGCTGCACTGGGGTGTGGTGCTGGTCGCGCTCGGCGCCGGCTTCGGGCTGATCCAGGCCTTCGGCTGGCAGGACCTGACGCCCGGCCTGGTGGCCGTGCTGGCGATCGCGACCGGCCTGGGCAACCTGGTGTTCTACGCGATCGCGCGGCGCCTGGGCTGAGTCTCGCCCTCGCCGCTCCCTGCCTGCCCAGCTGGCCGACTCGGCCCTGGCGCTGGCCGAGCCTTGCCCTGGCTGGCCTCACCCTGGCCGATTGCGCCGTCCCTCCTCCGGGGAGAGGCGAGGGGCGGGTGCTCGCGACAGTGGTGGTTCGTGCGCTCACGCGCGGCGGCCTTTCACGGCCTCCCTGGCCGGCTCGCCCATGGACCCGTTGCCCGCCTCGTGCCGGTAGAGCGGGCTTGCTCGCGATGCTCTTTTCTTTGTGCTTCGCAGGAGGCTTGGCGCGTTTGCAAGAGGCCTGCTTGCAGGGGTGTGTCGTTCTCCCGTGGCCTTGCCGCGAGCGGGCTCGCCTGCGGTGGGCTTCCGCTGCCCTGCCGGCCAGCGGGTCACTTCTCCTTGCGGGCCCAGAGAAGTCACCAAGAGAAATGGCCTGGGGCAACTCGGGACAAGAGCTAGGTCCCGCTGCGCCTTGCCGGGCGAGGCGGTCGCTTCCAGAGGAGCTACAGCCGCTACTCCGCGAGCGCTCGATGACCGAGGCGATGGACCGGCTCGCTGCGCCTCGCCCACCCTCAGCCTCCACGCGGCAGGGCGCCACCCTGGCCCCGGTTCCCGAGCGCCCGCGGTGTAGCCGCTGTAGCTCCTCTAAGAGCCGGGCGCACCTTGCTGGCCCCGACGGCCCCTAGCTTTTGCCTCGCCCCGGGCTCACCCAGGCCGTTTCTCCTGGTGACTTCTCCTTGGGCCAGCAAGGAGAAGTCACTCGAGCGCCGGCAGGCAATCGAAAGCCCGCCGCAGGCGAGCCCGATCGCGGAGAGCCCACACAAAAACGCCCCCCGCAAGCAGGCCAGCGAAGCACAAAGAAAAAGAACATCGCGAGCGAGCTCGCTCCACACAGGCGCAGCAAGTGGTCGCGGCAACAACCTCGCGTGTGAGCCAGTCACGGGAGGGTCGTACAGCAACGGCAATCGAAGGCGGACCCTGCACAAGGTAGCCAGAACCGCGAGCACCTCACCCCTCCCTCTCCCCGGCGGGGGAGGGAGGCGGCAAAAGGTACGCCACAGCGCCGGCGCCCCCGCCGCCCGACCGGAGCAAGGCGACCCCGTCCCCGACAGGGGAAAGCGAAGCCTCAGTGCAGCACGAACAGCTTGTCGAAGCCGGCCACGCGCAAGGTGCCGCGCAACTCGTCGCGTGCATTGACGATGCGGATCTCGGCCCGGTCCGCGCCGGCGTGTTCGCGCAGCAGCAGCAGCATGCCCAGCGCGGAGCTGTCCATGCGCGTGACCTCGCCCAGGTCGATCACGTAGCTGCGCGCCTTCACGCTGGAAGCCAGGCAGGCGTCGTGGAAATCCCGGTGCACGCTGAAGTCGAAGTGTTCGCCCAGGTGCAGGGTCAGGCAGTCGGTGTCGCTGTCGTGGTGGACATTGATGCTCATGGCCGGTCCTCAGAAGAGCTCGATCTCGCCCGCGTCCATCGAGCTCTGCAGCGCCGGGCCGCGCGAGCGCAGGCGGGCCTTCTCGCGCTGCAGGGCCAGGCGGGCGCGCACGCGCTGGGCGCGGGCTTCCAGCGTCTCGGCGTCGATCCGGCTGCAGGCCAGCTCCTCGATGTCGCGGGTGCAGTCGGCGGTGATTTCCTGCAGCTCCACCAGGCGGGTGCGGGTCTGGTGCAGCAGCTGGCTCAGGATGTCCTCGAACTGCAGCGAGCGGATGGTGGTGGAGACGTCCGAGCCCAGGCCGCGGTTGATTTCGACCACCTGGTCGGCCACCGCGCTGGTACGCGCGTCGCTCTCGGTGACGTGCGCCATCATCGCGTCGATGCCGCCCTTGGCCGACAGTGCCACGTTGAGGTCCTGCGAGGCCATGGTGCCGACCAGGCCGCGCAGTTGCTCCATCGCGGCGCGGGCGCGCTCGACGTGGCTGCCGATCTGCTCGTTGAACTGGTTGGAGTGGCTGGCCAGGTTGCGGATCTCGCCGGCGACCACCGCGAAGCCGCGGCCGGACTCGCCCGCGCGCGCGGCCTCGATCGAGGCATTGAGCGCCAGCAGGTTGGTCTCCTCGGCGATGGTGTTCACGTTCTTGAGGAGGCCGAACACGGCATCCATTTCCTTCGCCATGCCGTCGATGCGGTAGACGATGCGCAGGCTCTCGCGCGACATCTGCACGACCATGCCGACGAAGTGCTCGAGCAGGTCCCCCGTGCGCGCGGCGAAATCCTGCACCGACACCCCGCCGTTCTGCACGTCGATGATCTGCTTGAGCAGCGACTGCTGCAGGCCGGTCTTCTGCGACAGGCCGTCGAAGCCGCCGCCGAGTTCCGACACCGCGTCGCGCAGCAGGTCCAGCGCCTGGTGCAGCTCGCGGGTGGCGTGGCCGAGCTCGTCGACCAGCGCGCTGCGCACGTCTTCCAGCGCCTCGCGCACCGGCGTGGGATCCACGGTCTCCGGCTCGGCGGCCTCGGTGGAGGCGGCGCCGCGGCGGGTCTCGACGATCCAGGCGGCGGCCAGCGCGATCACCAGTACCGGCGCGAGCCAGGCCGGGTGCCAGATCAGGCTGAGCAGCAGCGCCGCCGCACTGGCGGAGAAGCCGACCAGATGGCGGATGTGAAAGAAGGAGAGGATGGCAGCCATGGGCTTTCTTCCGTGACTCGTCAGTGGGCGGCAACGCGCTGGGCGCTGTCGAGGGGGAGACGGGCGAGCCGGAGCAGGCGCGCGGCGATCTGGTCCAGCGGCAGCGCCTCGTTCGCGGCGCCGAGTTTCCAGGCGGCGCCGGGCATGCCCCACACCACCGAGCTGTCCTCGTCCTGCACCAGCGTGGCGGCCCCGGCCTGGGACAGTTCCAGCAGGCCGCGCGCGCCGTCGTCGCCCATGCCGGTGAGCAGCGCCGCCACCGTCGCCTTGCCCACGCTGGCAGCCATCGAGCGGAACAGCACGTCGACGCTGGGCTTGTGCCGGTTCACCGGCGGACCGTCATGCAGGCGGCAGACGTGCTTGGCGCCGTCCCACATCACCAGCAGGTGCTGGCTGCCGGGCGCGATGTAGGCGTGGCCCGGCTGGATCGGCTGGCCGTCGCGGGCCTCGCACACGCGCATCGCCGAGCAGTTGTCCATGCGCGCGGCGAACGGTCCGCTGAAGGCGGCAGGGATGTGCTGGGTGATCACGATCGGCGGCGCGTCGGGCGGCATCGCCTCGAGCACCGCGCGGATCGCCTCGGTGCCGCCGGTGGAGGCTCCGATCGCGATGATCGGGCTGCCGCCGCGGCTGCCGGCCGATTGCGACAGCGGCAGCACCGCGTCGGCGCTCAGCCGTGGCGCCACCTCCAGCTTGCGCACGACGGTACGCGCACGCGGCCGGGCGCGGGCGGCCGCCTTGACCTTGGCGCAGATGTCCTGCGCACTGTCGGCGAAGGTGCCGGCCAGGTCGCTGGACGGCTTGGTGAAGAAGTCCACCGCGCCCAGCTCGAGCGCACGCAGGGTGACGTCGGCGCCCTGCGCGGTCAGCGAGGACACCATCACCACCGGCATCGGCCGCAGCCGCATCAGGTTTTCCAGGAAGGTCAGCCCGTCCATCCTCGGCATTTCCACGTCGAGCGTGAGCACGTCCGGGTTGAGCTGCTTGATCTTCTCGCGCGCCACCAGCGGGTCGGGCGCGGTACCGACCACGTCGATCTGCGGATCGGAGGCAAGCATGGTCGACAGGAGCTTGCGCACCAGTGCGGAATCGTCGACCACCAGAACACGCACTTTTTCCATGCCGTATGTCTCGAAGCTTGCCTTGTGAAGGTGGAGCGGTGGCACCGGGTCGTGAGGGCGCTGATCCGCCTGCGCCAGGGACGCCGCCGCCGGTACGGCGGACGCCACGCCCCCACGGCCCGGTGCCACCGGGTCAGAAGAGCTCCACCTCTCCCTTTATCGGATCGTTTGCCAAACGCTTGAGGTAGGACCGCTCGCCGTCCACCAGCGCCGCGTCGCGCGTACCGCGCAGCTGGCGCACCCGCACCTTGCCGGTGGCCGGGAAGTACTGCACCTGGCGCGGGTACACGTCGCCCAGGTCCGAGGCCACCAGCTCGAGCTTCTCGGTCGCGAGGTAGCGCTGGATGAACTCGATGTTGCGCCGGCCCACGTCGGTCATCTGCGCCAGCACGCGTCCGCCGCCGAACACCTTCACTTCCAGGTCCTCGCGCTGGCCGCCGGCCTTGAGGATCGCGTTGATCAGCTGTTCCATCGCGTCCGAGCCGTAGCGCGCGGCGCGCCCCACCGCGGAGGACCACGCGTCGCGCTCGCCGACCGGCTCGGGCAGCATGAAATGGTTCATGCCGCCCACGCGCCGGCGCTTGTCGCGGATGCAGGCGGCGATGCACGAGCCGAGCACGGTGGAGATCATCTCCTCCTGCGTGCTCACGTAGAACTCGCCGGGCAGCACCTTGGCGGTGACGCACTGGTGGGTAGGATCCCAGAACCGGCGCAGGTGCTCGAAACCGGGCAACGCGGGTGCGATGGCGGGCAGCCTCGCGACAACGGTGGTCATGCGGGTTTTTTCCGGTAGACGGTACGGCCGATCAATTCGAACTCGTCGGAAAGACCGTGCATGGACTCGGAGTGGCCGAGGAACAGATGGCCGCCATCGGGCAGCAGCCGGGCATAGCGCCGGAACAGCTTCTGCTTGGTCGGCTGATCGAAATAGATCACCACGTTGCGGCAGAAGATCGCGTCGAACGGCCCCTGCATGGGCCACTCGTGCAGCAGGTTGAGCGGCAGGATGGCGGTGAGTTCGCGCAACCGCGGGTGCACGCAGGCCAGGCCCGCGTACTCGCCCTCGCCGCGCAGGAACCAGCGCCGGCGTCGCTCCGGGCTGACACCCTCGAGCCGCTCCAGCGGATAGACGCCCTTGCGTGCCGCCGCCAGCGCGGCAGGCGACAGGTCGGTGGCGAGGATCTTCGCGTCCACGGTGCGGCCGCAGCGCTCCAGCGCCTCGGCCAGCACCATGGCGATCGAATAAGGCTCCTCCCCGCTGGAGCAGCCGGCTGACCAGATGCGGAGGCGGCCACCCTCGCGCTTCTGCTCCAGCCAGCGCGGCAGCAGCTCGCCGGCGAGCAGGTCGAAATGATGCGCCTCGCGGAAGAACGCGGTGACGTTGGTGCTGATCGCGCTGGACAGCTCGTCCAGCTCGCTGCCCGGATCGCGCCGCAGCAGCTCGCAGTATTCGCCGAAACCGCGCATGCCCAGCGCGCGCAGGCGCCGCGCCAGGCGGCCCTGTACCAGCTGGCGCTTCTGTTCGCTCAGCGCGATGCCGCAATACTGGTAGACGAAACCGCGCAGGAACTGGAAGTCGCCGTCGCCGAGCACGGGCCCGGCGACCATCGCCGTATCGTGGTCGGCGACCGCGTTCATGCTCAGAACTCCTTCCAGACGCCGGCGTCGGCTTCGGCGACGGCCGGCTCGGCCATGCGCACGGTGCGCGCCGGCGGCGTGTTGCGCACGGCGGCGAACACCGCCTCGGCCTCGGCCACCACGTTGCTGGCGCGCGGCGCCAGTGGCGCGGCCTGCGCGGCATCGCCCTCGAGGCGGAAGAACGCGACCTGGCGGGCCAGCTCGCCGGCCTGCTCCTGCATGGCACGCGCAGCGGCGGCGGCCTCCTCGACCAGGGCGGCGTTCTGCTGGGTCATCTCGTCCATCTGCGACACCGCATGGTTCACCTGGTCGATGCCGGCGGACTGCTCCTGGCTGGCCGCGGCGATCTCGGCCACGATGTCGGTGACCTTCTTCACGCTGTCCACGATCTCGGCCAGCGCCTTGCCGGACTGGTCCACGAGCTCGGAGCCTGCCTTGACCTTCTCGGCGCTGTCGTTGATCAGCGCCTTGATCTCCTTGGCGGCACCGGCCGAGCGCTGGGCCAGGTTGCGCACCTCGGTGGCGACCACCGCGAAACCGCGGCCCTGCTCGCCGGCACGCGCCGCCTCGACCGCCGCGTTGAGCGACAGCAGGTTGGTCTGGAAGGCGATCTCGTCGATCAGGCTGACGATGTCGGAGATCTTGCGGCTGGAGGCGTTGATCTCCTTCATCGCGATCACCGCCTGTGCCGCCACCTCGCCGCCACGCTCGGCCTGTTCGCGGGCGCCGCGGGCCAGCTGGTTGGCGTGACTGGCGTTCTCGGCGTTCTGCTTGACCGTGGAGGTCATCTGTTCCATCGAGGAGGCGGTTTCCTCCAGGCTGGAGGCCTGCTCCTGCGTACGCTGCGACAGGTCGTCGTTGCCGCGCGCGATCTGCTGCGCGGCGGTGCTCACCGCGCCGGAACCGTGGCGCACCTCGCCGACGATGGCCGAGAGACGCTCGTCCATGCTGCGGAACGCATCCAGCAGCTGGCCGAGCTCGTCGTTGCGCTTGACCTTGATCGCGTGGCCGAGCTTGCCCTGCGCGATCTCGCGGGCGACGCGGCCGGCGTAGGTGAGCGTGCCCAGGATCGAGCGGCTGAGCGACAGCGCCATCCAGGCGGCGAGCAGCAGCCCCGCGGCGAGCGCCGCGATGCTGACCGCGCGGATCAGCTTGAAGCGGGACACCTGCGCCTGGTACGCCTGCAGCGCCTCGGCCCGCTGCATGTTCACCAGCTTGTCCAGCACTTCCAGCCGCATCATCATCAGCGGCCGCACCTGCATGTCGAGCACGTCGTCGGCGGCTTCGTCATGCTGGTTGAGCGCATCGGTCATGTCCTTCAGGCCACTGACGTAGTCGTCCTCGTCGGCCAGGTACTTCTTGTACTGCGCCGCCACCACCTCGCTCTTGGGCGCGGCGTCGAAGTCCTTCTTCAGGGCCAGGAAGTTCTTCTCCAGCTCCGCGTACTCGCCCATCTTCTGCTGCAGCTGCGTCGGCTGCTTGACCAGCCGGGCGGCCTCGCCCAGCACGATGAACTGCATCAGCGACGTCGCGCGCATGCGCTGGGCGGTCTGCGCCGGCACCAGCTCGTCCTGGTACATCGTGCGCATGCCCTCGTTCTGCAGCTGCATGGAGCCGATGCCGATCACGGCACCACCCACCAGCATCAGCATCAGCATGCCGAGCACCAGCCGCAGGCGGCCGCGCACGGTGAGGGAGGGGATCTTGAATTTCAACTTCGGCATTTTCATGGGTGGTTCCTGTCAGGCCACGGCTTTCACGTCGGCGGCCGCGGGCAAGGCGGCGTCCAGCATCTGCGCGTCCTGCGGCTGCAACAGCTTGTCCACGTCGAGCAGCAGCACCATGCGCTCCTCGACGGCAGTCAATCCCTTCAGATATTCGGTATCCACGGCGGTGCCCATGTCGGGTACCGGGCGCACCTGGTCCGGCTGCACGTCCAGCACGTCGGAAACCGCGTCGACCACCACCCCGAACAGCCGCCCGGCCACCGTCACCACCACGGTGACCGTGGTCGCCGTGTAGGCCTCGCGGGTGAGGCCGAAGCGCAGGCGCAGGTCCAGCACCGGTACGATCGCGCCGCGCAGGTTGAGCACGCCGAGCACGTACGGCGGCGCCTGCGGGATGCGGGTGACCGGCGTCCAGCCGCGGATCTCGCGCACGGCCAGGATGTCGATCGCGTACTCCTCGTGGGCGAGATTGACGGTGAGGTACTGCGCCGCCGCAGCCGCATCCGCGGCAGGGGCGACGGGGTTCGCTGGGTGGGTCATGGATGTTCCGCGGTGAGATACCGGTCCAAGGTGGCTATCGGCCGCGGCGAACCGTTCTTGAGCGGGTACGACGCGCCGGCGCGGCGGGCTTGTGCAGGCGCGGAAAGCGCGCGGGGCCGCACGCAGCGGCCCCGTCGCCAGGCGCGGAAACGTCCCGATCCGCGCGTCCGGTCACGCCGCCTGGCGGCGGCTGTGCAGGCGCACCAGGCCGGGGATGTCGATGATCAGCGCGACCGAACCGTCGGCCAGGATGGTGGCGCCGGAGACGCCCTGCACGCGGCGGTAGTTCGCCTCCAGCGACTTGACCACCGCCTGCTGCTGGCCGGCCAGCCCGTCGACGAACAGGCCGACCCGCGCGCCCTCGCCCTCGACCACGATGACCAGGCCCCGCTCGATCTCGCGCGTGGCCCCGGCACAGCCGAACAGCTCGTGCAGGCGCAGCACCGGGAGGTATTCGCCGCGGAAGCGGAACAGCTCGCCGCCGCCGGCCACGGTCTTGATCGCCTCCGGCTTGAGCTGCACCGACTCCACGATCGATACCAGCGGCACGATGTAGCGCTCCTCGCCCACCGCGGCGGTGAGGCCGTCGATGATCGCGAGGGTGAGCGGCAGGGTGATGGTGAAGGTGCTGCCCTGCCCCGGCCTGCTGCGGATGGTCACCAAGCCGCCCAGGTCGGCCACGTTGCGGCGGACCACGTCCATGCCGACGCCACGGCCAGACAGGTCGGTGGTGACTGCCGCCGTCGAGAAGCCCGGCTGGAAGATCAGCTCGGCGACCGCCTCGTCGCTCAGCCCGTCGCCGCTGGCGATCAGCCCGCGCTCGATCGCCTTGCGCACGATCGCCTCGCGGTTGAGGCCGGCGCCGTCGTCGGACACTTCCACCACGATGTTGCCGCCGCGATGGTAGGCCTCCAGCCGCAAGGTGCCGGTCTCCGGCTTGCCGGCGGCGCGGCGCCGGTCGGGCATCTCCAGGCCGTGGTCGATGGCGTTGCGCACCAGGTGCACCATCGGGTCGCCGATCTTCTCCAGCACCGTCTTGTCCAGCTCGGTCTGCTCGCCGTGCAGTTCGAGCCTGACCTGCTTGCCGAGCTTCTGGCTCAGGTCGCGCACCAGCCGCGGGAAGCGGTTGAACACCGAGGCGATCGGCAGCATGCGGATGCCCATCACGCTTTCCTGCAGCTCGCGCGCGTGCCGGGCAAGCTGGGTCAGGCCCTGCTGCAGCAAAGCCAGCCGCGAGGGGTCGAACTCCTCGCGGAAGGTGTCGAGCATGGCCTGGGTGATCACCAGTTCGCCGACCAGGTTGATCAGGCCGTCGATCTTGTCGATCGCCACGCGGACCGAACTCGATTCGGCGCTGGCCTCGCGGCTGCCGCGGGCAACGGCGGCCTCGGCGAGGCTGGCCGGCGCCGGCGGGGGCGCCGCGGGCGCCGGGGCGGCGACCGGCGCGACCTCGGCGCCCGGCCGTGGCGCGATGTCCAGGTCGCATTCGTCCACGACCCAGTCGAAGACCGCGGCGATGTCCTCGCGCCGGGCCGGCGCCTTCAGTTCGATCGTCCAGCCCAGGTGGCACTCGGTCGGGTCCAGCCTGTCCAGCGCCGGCAGGCGCGAGAGGTCGGCCTCCACCGCCAGCTCGCCGAGCCCGGCCAGTTCGCGGATCAGGCGCAGCGGATCGTTGCCGCCGGCCAGCATGCCGGCGTGCGGCCGGAACCGGACGACCCAGGCCTCGGCCTGGTCGCCGGCGCGCCGCGCGGGAGCCGCCGGGGCGGGCCGGCCCATCATCGCGGCCAGCTCGTTGCGCAGGCCGTCGGCGGTGGCGTCGTTGAGCGGCGCGCCCGCCTGGGCGCGCGCGAACATGGCGCGCAGGCAGTCCACCGAGCGCAGCAGCAGCTCGATGATCGGCTTGTCGATTGCGCGCTTGCCGCTGCGCACCTCGTCCAGCAGCGACTCGGCCTCGTGGGTGAACGAGGCCATGTCCGGGAAGCCGAAGGTGGCCGCGCCGCCCTTGATGGAGTGCGCCGCGCGGAAGATGGTATGTACCAGTTCCGCGTCACCACCCTCGTCCAGCGCGAGCAGCGAGGACTCCATCGTGTCGAGCCCTTCCAGGCTCTCCTCGATGAACACTTGTTGGAACTGCGCCAGGCCGCCCGTACTCATCAGTGCTTCTCTCCGGCTCAGCCGAGCACGCGCTTGACCGTGGCCAGCAGTTGCTCCGGATCGAACGGCTTGACCAGCCAGCCGGTGGCGCCGGCGGCCTTGCCTTCCATCTTCTTGTCCGTGTGCGACTCGGTGGTCAGCATCAGGATCGGCACGCCCTTGTAGGCCGGGCGGGCGCGCAGCTCGCGCACCATGCTGATGCCGTCCATGACCGGCATGTTGACGTCGGCCAGCACCAGGTCGAAGGCGCCCGCGTTCGCCGCGTCCAGCGCCAGCTGTCCGTTCTCCGCCTCGGTCACCTCGTGGCCGGCGCCGCGCAGGGTGTAGGCCACCATGCCGCGCATCGATGCCGAATCATCCACCGCAAGAATCTTTGCCATCGTCTTTCCTCTGTCGTCTGCTTACGCCGGCATCAGGGCCGGCAAATCCAGTGCCTGGGCCAGGCCCAGCGTATCGGCCGCCTCGCGCAAGGTCGTGCTGGCGCCCTGCCAGCTCACGGCGCAGCCGCGCGCCAGCGCCTCGCGGCGGAACAGCGTCAGCAGCTGCAGCGCCGCCGTGTCCACGCGCTCGACCGCGCGTCCGTCGATGCGCGCCGCCGGCGCGTCCAGCGCGCCGAGCAGATCGGCCAGCAGCGCCGTCTGCGCCGCCATCCGGCAATCGGCCGGCAAGCCGATCTCCAGCACCGTCGGCTCGCCGCGTCCTCGTTTACTGCCCATGCCTGCCTCCGCTCGTACCGGGCCCCTGCATGGGCTTTATCGGCGGCAGGGTTGGGGGCTTTAGCGTCAATGACCTTGTGAAAGCGAGCTTGCTCGCGACGCTTTTCTGCCTTTGGGAGAGCCGAGGGCATCGCGGGCAAGCTCGTTCCCGGCATCGGCAGCTCAAGTTATCGCTGCCGCGGCCGATGCCTTTGGCGACTGCACGGAACCGGCCCTGCCCCGTCCGGCAGGCAGGAGAGCCATGTGATCATCCAACCCACCAGTCTGGCCGCCATGACGTGGGCGGGTGCCGCCACGGGTGCCGCCGCGGAAAGCTGGCGCGTGGGCAGCGTGCTGCCGGCACGGTCACTGGGCATGGGCGAACAGGGCCGCATGGTGCTGCAGATCGGTGCGCTTACCGTGGAAACCGATCCGCTCGGCGTCCCCCTGCCCTCGCAGTTCCAGGTGCGCGTACTGGCCATGGGCAACCCGCCGCTGCTGGAGATCCTGGCGCAGGGCGCCGGCGATCCGCTGGTGCAGCGTGCCCTGCGCGAGCGCCTGCCACAGCAGAACGGCTACGCGTCCCTGCTCGCCACGCTCGGCGCGCTGGCGCAGCGGCCGGTGCTGCGGCAGCTACCGCCGGACATCCGTGCCGCGCTCGCCCAGCTCGACCAGGGCGTGCGCACGCCGCAGGACATCACCCATGCCGAAGGCCTGCGCGAGGCGGTCGTCCGCAGCGGGCTGTTCCTGGAATCGCAGCTGGCCCGGCCGCAGACCAACCCCCTGCCGCTGCGCGAGGAGGACTGGAAGGGCACGCTGCTGCGCCTGGCCGCGCTGCTCGATCGCCAGCCGCGGCTGGCGCAGGCTGCGCCCCCCGCCGGGGCCGACACGCCACCGCCGCTGCGCCAGCGCGGCCTGCAGGCGCAACCGCGCGCGACGGCCGCCGCGCCGCGGGCCGGCGAGTCGCCGGACGCCGAGGACGTCGACCGCCTGCTCGGGCGCCTCAAAAGCGACGTGCACGCGGCACTGGCCCGCCTCGAGATCGCCCAGCTCGACGCCGCCGCGGGCCAGGCCTGGATGATCGAGATCCCCCTGCAGGGCGCGCACGGCCGGGACGTGCTGCAGATCCACCTGGAGTACGGCCAGGACGGCGAGACCGGCAGCCCGCAGTGGACCCTCGGCTTCGCGCTCGACCTGCCCGCGCTCGGCCCCCTGCAGGGCGAGCTGCAACTGCGCGACCTGCGCCTGAACGTACGCCTGTGGGCCGAGCGCAGCGCCAGCGCCGAACGGCTGGAGCGCCAGTTCACTCCGCTGCGCCAGCGGCTGGCTGCCAGCGGCCTGCAACTGGACCAGCTCACCTGCCAGACCGGTCTGCCGCACGGCAACGGCCAGGCCGGCGCGCTGCTGCTGAAGGCCACCGCATGAGCGCGAGCCTGCCGCCGCCCCAGCGGCGCGTGACCCTGCGTCTGGCCGGCCCCGAGGGCAAGTCCCCGCCGCTGCCGCCCGAGGCGCTGGAACTGTTGCTCGCCCGCGCCCGCGCGCTGGGCCTGCCGCTGCATCACGAACCGCAGATCGCCGCCGTGCTCGCCGCGCTGCGCCTGCGCGAGGACGTTCCCGTGCTGCTGTACGCCGCCGCGGCCGCCGTGCTGGCCAGCGTCTACGACGCTGCCGACGCACCCGCCTGAGCGCTATCGCACGGTCACGCCACGGTCGGGCACGCTGACGTTTCCTCCACGCCGACGTCGCTATTTCTTGAGCTTCTGGCGGCAGGGGCTTGCCGGGCGGACGGACCAGCGAGGGGAGGCGAAGGTGCGTAGCAGGCGGACGATGCACGTTCTCGGCACGGTGCTCGTGCTGGCGTGGCCGTGGCTGGTGCACGCCGCCGACGCGCCGGCGCTGGTGCGCGAGGGCAACGGCCGCGGGGCGCCCGCGTGCCAGTCCTGCCACGGCGCCGACGGCGGCGGCCAGCCGGCGGCGGGGTTCCCGCGGCTGGCCGGGCTGGCGGCGGGCTACCTCGAGAAGCAGCTGACCGACTATGCCGCAGGCACCCGCGAACATCCGGTGATGCAGCCGATCGCCCGCGCCCTGGGCGCGACCGAGCGCACTGCGGTGGCTACGTACTACAGCCGCCTGCCGGTACCGCCCCCACCCTCCGGTCCCGTGCCCGCGGACGACGGCGTGGGCGCGACGCTCGCCACCCGCGGGCGCTGGTCGCAGCGCGTGCCGGCGTGCGAGCAGTGCCACGGGCCGGGGGGCATCGGCGTGGGCGCGAACTTCCCGCCCCTGGCGGGCCAGCCGGCCGCGTACCTCGAGGCCCAGTTGCAGGCCTGGCAGCAGGGCCGCCGGCGCAACGACCCGTTGCAGCTGATGCAGCACCTGAGTCGCGCGCTGAGCGCGCAGGACGTCTCCGCCGTGGCGCACTGGTTCGCCGCGCAGCGCCCGCAAGGAAACACCCCATGAGCCTGCGCCTGCCCGCCCTGCTCGCCGGCGCCCTGGCGCTGGCCGCCTGCACCGGCCGCACCCCGCTCGATGCGGCCGCCGCCCAGGCACCGGCGCCGGCGAAGGCCACGTCCGCCAAGGCCACGCCCGCATTCGCGCCGCCGCCCGAATCCGCCATCCCGGACGGGCCCTACGGCGACATGGTGCGCCAGGGCCGCGAGATCTTCCTGCACACGCGGCGCAACGCGCCCGCCTACGTGGGCAATGGGCTGGATTGCGCCGATTGCCATCTGGACGCGGGCCGCCTGGCCGACTCGGCGCCGCTGTGGGGCGCCTACGGCATGTACCCGCAGTACCGCAAGAAGAACGGCCACGTGAACAGCTACGGCGAGCGCCTGCAGGGCTGTTTCATGTACAGCATGAACGGCAAGGCGCCACCGCTGGACGACAAGGTGATCGTGGCGCTGGAGACCTACTCGTACTGGATGGCGCAGGGTGCGCCGCTGGGCGCGAAGCTGGCGGGTGCCGGCTACCCGCGCGTGCCCGATCCGGCCAGGGCGCCGGACTACGCGCGCGGCCAGGCGGTGTTCGAACGCGACTGCGCGCTGTGCCACGGCGCCGACGGGCTGGGCCAGAAGGCAGGCGGACGCTACGTGTTCCCGCCGCTGTGGGGGCCGGACTCCTTCAACTGGGGCGCCGGCATGCACGAGCTGGACAAGGCCGCGGCCTTCATCAAGGCCAACATGCCGCTCGGCCGCGGCGGCCTGCTGAGCGACCAGGAAGCCTGGGACGTGGCGATGTTCATGGACGCGCACGAGCGTCCGCAGGACCCACGCTACAACGGCGACCTGGCTGCCACGCGCAAGGCCTACCACGACACGCCGATGTCGCTGTACGGGCGGCGCGTGAACGGACGGCTGCTCGGCGCACAGCCCGCGGTGGAACCGGGGGGCGAACCGTGATCGCCGTCACAGCCGCAGACCCGGTCACGATTCCTGTCCAGGTGCTTCACGTGCCGTTCCTACACTCGAACCCGCTGTACGCCCGGGCTCCGGCCCGATGGAGAGCGCACCATGTCCTATGACAAAGCGACCACGATGCCGCCTGACGCCGAGCTCGCACCCTCCAATCCACGCCGCGTGCTGGCCTGGGCCGGTATCGCGCTGGCACTACTGCTGGCGTGCGGTGCCGCCGTCGCCCTCCTCGGCACGCAGACGCATCCCGACCCGCGCCTGACCTATCCGCGCATCCACGGCGCCGGCGGCGTGCTCCCGGTAGGCCCGCACGCCCTGATGCCCTCGGTCACCGCGGACCACCGCCTGTACGTCGACGTCGACAGCGACCAGCCGACCCGCGACGGCGTCAACACGCGCCTGCACACGGCCGCCAAGCTGCTCAACCTGTATGCCCTCGCCGGCGTGCCCAACGACAAGGTGCACCTGGTCGTGCTGTTCTACGGCAAGGGCGTTGACCTGGCGCTGTCCGACCAGGCCTACGAGCAGAAATTCGGCCATCCCAACCCGAACGCGTCCCTGATCAGGCAACTGCGCCAGGCCAACGTGTCGATGATCGTCTGCGGCCAGGCGCTGGGCCACCAGAACTTCGTCGCCTCCAACATCCGTCCCGGGATGACCCTGGCGCTGTCGGCACTGACCGCGCGCGAGGAGCTGCAGGCCGCCGGCTACGGGCCGGTGCCCAAGGAGCCGGAATAGCGCCGGGCTACGCCGCCTCGTCGGCCGGCAGCCGGCACAGGCGCCGCACGTCCAGCAGGGCGACGAAGCCGCCCTTCCACGGCAGCACGCCGGTGACCGGATCGTCGCTGCGCGCGGCGCGACCGGGCGGGGGCGGCGCCGCGGCGGTATCGTCGCCGGGCAGCAACAGCTCGCCGACGCCGTCCACGCGCAGGCCCACCCAATGGCTGCCGTGGCTGAGGATCACCACGCGCACGCCCTCGCCGTCGGCGTCCTGCGGCGGCAGGCCGAGCCGGCGGCGGCCGTCGAGGACCGGCACGACGCGCCCGCGCAAATGGCGCACGCCGAGCAGGTCGGGCGCGGCGCCCGGCACCGGCGTCACCTCGCCGAACCGGATCACCTCGCTCACCTGCGCCAGCGGTGCGGCATAGGCCTGCCCGTCGAGATGGAAGGTGAGCCAGTGCTGGCCGGCCTGGGCCGGTGGGGCCGCGTTCATCGGGATGCTCCGTGGCAAGGGGCGCGCGTCATTTGCCGCGCTCCGGGGTGACGATCAGCGGCGCGTCGGAGCCCGGCGCGGCCGCATGGGCCTGTGCCCGCGCCGCCGGCTGGCGCAGGCCGATGGCCGGCCGCGTGGGGTCGGCGCCCGTCGCGGATGGGGGCGTCGCCGTGGTATCGGCCAGTGGGCTCACGTGCTCGGCGTCGTCGGAATAGCGTGTCGGCGTGGCATGGTCGCTCAGCACGACCACCAGCACGCGGCGGTTGCGGTTGCGTCCCTCCGCGGTGGCGTTGTCCGCGGCCGGCCGGAACTGGCCCCAGCCGATGATGCCCAGCCGCGCCGGACTGACCCCGTGCTCGGTGAACAGCCGCGCGACGCTGGCGGCGCGTGCTGCGGAGAGCTCCCAGTTGGACGGGAACACCGCCGTGCTGATCGGCTTGTCGTCGGTGTAGCCCTCGATGCGCAGCGGGTTGCCGAACGGCGCCAGGATGCCGGCCAGGCGGCTCAGCACCGCGTCGGCGGGCCGCGAGAGCTGCGCCACGCCGCTGGGGAACAGGATGTCGGTGCGGATCTCGATCTCCAGCCAGTTCGGGTTGCGCCGCACGACCACCAGCTTGCGGTCGATCAGCGGCTGCAGGGCCTGCTGCACCTCGTTCTGGATGCGGGTGAGGTCGGCCTGGCGACGGGCCTGCGCGTCCATCGTCTCGTGCGGGGCGCGCTGCGCGACCGTGCGCACCGGCGCCGGGCGCAGCGGCAACGGCACTGCCACCGGCGCGGCGGCGGCGCCGGGCTGGCCGGGCGGCGTGGCGATCGCGGGGTCGACGTTGTGCGGCCGGGCGCGCTCGGGGGGCAGCGGCGCGATCACGTGGCTGGACCCGTTGAACGCCTCGATGATCGACTCGGACATCACGCGGTACTTGCCCTCGTTCACCACCGAGACCGCATACATCACCACGAAGAACGCCAGCAGCAGCGTCATCAGGTCGGCGTAGGGGATGGCCCAGGCCTCGTGGTTGACGTGGTCCTCGTGGTGCCTGCGCTTCATGGCAGGTAGCCCTGCAGCTTGGCTTCGATCTGCCGCGGGTTGTCACCCTGCGCGATCGACACCAGCCCTTCGATGAAGATCTCGCGCATCTGCGTCTGCCGGCGCACCAGGCTCTTCAGTCGCGCGGACATCGGCAGCATCAGCAGGTTGGCCAGCGCCACGCCGTAGATGGTGGCGACGAAGGCCGCGGCGATGCCGTGGCCGAGCTTGCTCGGGTCGGCCAGGTTCTGCATCACCGCCATCAGGCCCATCACCGCGCCGATGATGCCCATCGTGGGCGAGTACACGCCGGCGTTCTCGAACACCTTGGCGGCCACCAGTTCGTTGTGCTCGCGCGCCTCCAGCTCCACTTCCAGCACGCCGCGCAAGGCATCCGGCTCGCTGCCGTCGACCAGCAGCTGCAGGCCCTTGCGCACGAAGCCGTCGCTCTCGCCGTCGATCTGCGGCTCCAGCCCGAGCAGGCCCTGGCGGCGCGAGATCTCGCTCCAGCCGACGATCCGCTCGATCAGCTCGGACGGGCGGTGCACCGGCGGGCGGTAGACCATCGGCAGCATCGCCAGCGCGCGCTTGAGCACGGGGCCGGGCGTCTGCACCAGCAGCGCCGCGGCGGTGCCGCAGAACACGATCACGAAGGCCGCCGGATTGAGCAGCGCCTCCAGCGTCGAGCCCTTGAGGATGGTGCCGACGATGATGACCAGGAAGGCCAGGATGGTGCCGAGCAGGCTCACCAGATCCATGTCAGCCCGCCGCGCGCAGGGACGGCAGCAGCTGGCCGCCGTCGTCGGCCAGGCCGGCCAGGTCGAGCACCAGCGCCAGGCGGCCGTCGCCGGTCACGGTGGCGCCGGCCACCCCCGGCACGCCTTCGAACAGCGGGCCGAGCGGCTTGACCATCACGTCCTCGCGGCCGATCACCTCGTGCACCAGGCAGCCCAGGCGCAGGTGGCCGATGTGCAGCACCACCACGTGGCGCGCGGCGGTGCCGGGCACGCCGGCCCAGCCAGCCAGGTCGCCCAGCGGCAGCGCGCGGCCGCGGTGCGCCGCGACCAGGCGGCCGTCGAGCATGCGGTCCTGCCCCGCGGCCAGCTCGAACACCTCCTCCACGTTGGCCAGCGGCAGCGCGAACAACCGGTCGCCCACGCGCACCATCAGCACGCGCAGGATCGCCAGCGTCAGCGGCACGGTCAGTTCCAGCTCGCTGCCCTGGCCGAGCCTCGAACGCACCTGCAGGGTGCCGCCGAGCTCCGCCACGCGGGTCTTGACCACGTCCATGCCCACGCCGCGGCCGGATATGTCGGAGATCTGCGCGGCGGTGGAGAACCCGGGGCGGAAGATCAGCTCGTAGCACTCGCTCTCGCTCAGGCGCCCGGCCTGCGCCGCGTCGATCACGCCCTTCTCCACCGCCTTGCGCTTGAGCACCTCCGGGTTCATGCCGCGACCGTCGTCGGTCACCGAGATCACGATGCGCTCGCCGCGCTGGGCGGCGGCGAGGCGCACCGTACCCTTGCGCGGCTTGCCGGCCTTGACGCGTTCCTCGGGCATTTCCAGTCCGTGGTCGAGTGCGTTGCGCAACAGGTGGATCAGCGGATCGGCGAGTGCCTCGACCAGGCTGCGGTCCAGGTCGGTGCCCTCGCCTTCCTGCACCAGCTCCACCTCCTTGCCGAGCTGGCGCGCGAGGTCGCGCACGATGCGCGGGAAGCGCTGGAACAGCCGGCCGACCGGCTGCATGCGCATCGACAGCACCGCGCCCTGCAGTTCGTCGGCGACGCGGTCGAGCTCGCCGGCCGCCTGCGCCAGCGCCTCGTCGCCGCTGCGCTGCGCCAGGCTCTGCAAGCGGTTGCGCACCAGCACCAGCTCGCCGGCGCGATGCACCAGCGCATCCAGTCGACCGGTGTCGACGCGCACGCTGGTCTCCGCGGCCGGTGCACGCGCCGGAGCGGGCGCGGGCGGCGACGGTGGCGCGGGCGCCGCCGGTCCGGCCCCGGGGGCACCGCCCTTGCCGTGCAGGCTGTCGAGCAACGCCTCGAACTCGTCCTCGCCGATGCCGTTGCCGGCCGAAGCGCCGGGTGCGCCGCCCTTGCCGTGCAGGTTGTCCAGCAGCGCCTCGAATTCGTCGTCGTCGATGGTGGCGGAGGTGGCCGGCAGCGGCGCCGGGGCCACGGTGCCCGGGGCGGCGTTGCCGTAGAGCGTGTCCAGCAGGGCCTCGAACTCGCTGTCGTCGATGCTGCCGCCCGCGGCGGGTGCCGGCGCGGGCGCAGGTGCGGCGACGGGTGCGGGCGCAGGCCGGGGGCCGGGCATCAGCCGCCCGAGCAGGGCCGGCGGAGGGATCGCCATGGCCGTGCCGCGGCGCAGCGCCTCCATCATCGCGTTGAGCAGGTCCAGCGCCTCCAGCAACGCGTCCATCTGCGCCGAATCGAGCACCAGCGCGCCATTGCGGGCGGCGTTGAGCAGGTCCTCGGCGTGGTGGCACAGCTGCACCATCGGCTCGAGCGCGAGGAAGCCGGCGCCGCCCTTGACCGTATGGAAGGCACGGAACACGGCATTGAGCAGCTCCGCATCCCGCGGGCTCGCTTCCAGCTCGACCAGCTGCTCGGCCAGCCGTTCGACCAGTTCCCCGGCCTCGACCAGGAAATCGTCGCGCAGTTCGCTGTCCAGCGAGGGATCCATGGGCAGGCTCTCCTCGCCCGTCAGAAGCCGAATTCGCTGAGCAGGCGGTCCGCCTCGTCCTGGCCGGAGATCTTCTCCACCACCGGCGGCGGCTCCCGTCCGGACAGCGCGCCGGTCAGGTGCACCAGCTCCAGTAGCGAGGATTCCACGCTTTCGATGAAGTTGACCACCTTCTTGATGCGCTGGCCCGACAGGTCCTGCCAGGACTGCGCCATCACCATGTCGTTGAGGCCGTCGCGGCAGCTCGCAGCGAAGCTGCCGGCCTGACGCGCCAGCGCCGCGGCCGGGGCATCGGCGGCGACGGCGTCGAGCACGCGCTCGGCGTTCTGCGCCAGCGCATCCGCTTCCGGGCTCATCCGTTCGGCGAAGTCGATGCTGCGATGGGCTGCCTGCGCGCTCATCTCCAGCACGTCGTTGAGGTGCTTGCGCACGTCGGCCACGCGGCCGGGCACGCCCTCCTGCGCCAGATCGTTGCCGAGCCGGCGTACCGCGTCGTGCAGGTCGCGCGCGAGCTGGCCCAGCGCGCGGAACAGGTGCTGCTCGCGCTGGCGCACCAACGCGTCCAGCGCCTGCTCGAAGGCGGCGCCATCGGCACTGTTGAGCAGATCGTGCAGTTCCGGCGGCAGCTGCTCGGCGCTGACCAGGGGAAGGGCAGCGGCACTCATGCCCCTGCCCCTGCCGCGGCGATGCGCTCGAAGATCTTGGTCAGCTTTTCCTTCAGGGTGGCGGCGTTGAACGGCTTGACGATGTAGCCGTTCACGCCGGCCTGGGCGGCCGCGATGATCTGGTCGCGGTTGTTCTCCGCGGTGACCATCAGCACCGGCAGCCCTTTCAGCGACGCCTCGGCGCGGATCGTGCGCAGCAGGTCGATGCCGGTCATGTTGGGCATGTTCCAGTCCGTGACCACCAGGTCGAACGGCTGCGCGCGCAGCATGGTCAGCGCGCTGTTGCCGTCGTCCGCCTCCTGGATCAACGTGTTGGTGAAACCCAGCTCCACCAGCTGGTTGCGCACGATGCGCCGCATGGTGGAGAAATCGTCGACCACCAGGATTTTCATGTTCTTGTCCAACGCTTTTCTCCGTCTGGGGGCGGGGGATGAGGTGCGGGTGGCGGGGCGGGATCCGGATGCCGCGGATCAGCGCCGTGCGCCCTCGCCGGCCGTCGCCCGCCCCTTCTTGTTGTTCTTGCGCTCCGGCGCAGCCTCGCCCTCGCGCCAGTCGCCCAGGCGCGCGCGCAGGCGCACGATCGCCTGGCCGTGGATCTGGCACACGCGCGACTCGGTCACGCCGAGCACCGCGCCGATTTCCTTCAGGTTGAGTTCCTGCTCGTAGTAGAGCGACATCACCAGCTGCTCGCGCTCGGGCAGGCTGGAGATGCCGTCGATCAGCGCCTGGCGCAGCCCGTCCTGCTCGATGCTTTCCTGCGGCCCCAGACTGGTCTGGTCGGCCACGTCGAAGGCGGCCGCGCCGTCGCCGTCGTCCGGCGCGGTGAGGCTGAGCAGGCGCGCGCTGGCGGCGTCGGCGAGGATCTGGTGGTACTCCTCCGCGCTCACGCCCAGGCGCTTGATCACCTCGGCGTCCTCGGCGTCGGCGCCGGTCTCGATCTCGATCTGGCGCACCACCTCGGCCACCTCGCGCACCTTGCGGTGCACCGAGCGCGGGGTCCAGTCGGTCTTGCGCAGCTCGTCCAGCATGGCGCCGCGGATGCGGATGCCGGCGTAGGTCTCGAAGCTGGCGGCGCGGTCGGTGGCGTAGTGCCGGGCGGCCTCGAGCAGGCCGATCATGCCGGACTGGATCAGGTCGCCGACGTCCACGCTCGGCGGCAGCCGGCCCATCAGGTGATAGGCAATACGCCGCACCAGTGGCGCGTGCTGACGCACCAACTCTTCTGCGCTCTGTCGCTGCAGTTGGAGATATTCCGATGCCACGCTCATCTCACCACCCCGCTGCCGGTACGGCCTGACCGCCGAAGAAGGCGATACGGTCCAGGCCGGCGCGCGCGGGTTCCTCCCATGTATCGACCGCACCGGCCAATTGCTTGAATGCCTGCGACGACCGCGCCGCCGGCCACAGGTCCACCACCGCGCTCTGCCGGCGGATGGCCTGGCGCAGGCGCTCGTCCTGCGGCACGAAACCCATGAAATCCAGCACCACGTCCAGGAAGCGGTCGCTCACCTTGGCGAGCTTCTGGTGCAGGGCGCGGGCCTCGCCGGCGTTGCGTACCAGGTTGGCCACGAAGCGGAACCGGCGCACGCCGAAATCGCGCGACAGCACCTTGATCAGGGCGTAGGCGTCGGTGAGCGAGGCCGGCTCGTCGCACACCACCAGCACCACGTCGTCGGCCGCCGCGGCGAACATGGCGACGTTGTCGGACAGCCCGGCGGCGGTGTCGACCAGCAGGTAGTCCGGCGGCCGGGGCAGCTCGTCGAAGGCGCGGATCACCGCGGCGTGCTCGCCGTTGCCCAGCTGTGCCAGGCGCCGCGCGCCGGAGCCGCCGGGGATCACCTTCAGCCCGTGCGGGGCCTCCAGCACCAGTTCCTCCAGCGTGGCGGTGCCGTCGAGCAGGTGACCCAGGTGGCGCGAGGGCGCCAGGCCCAGCAGCACGTCCACGTTGGCCAGGCCCATGTCGGCATCCAGCAGCATCACGTCGCGGCCGGTCATGGCCAGCGTCATGCCCAGGTTGACCGCCACGGTGGTCTTGCCCACGCCGCCCTTGCCGCCGGCCACCGCGATCGCGCGGCAACGGCGGCGCGCGGCGCCGAGCTGGGCCGCCTGGTGCGGCCGGTGCGGTGCGGGGGGCGCGCCGTCGCGCCCACCCGTCGTCGCGTTGAACATGCCCTTCAAACCCCACGCCTGGTTCATTGCAAGACTTCCGCTCATGCCTGCACCGCCATGGCGCCGAAGCGCTCGGCCAGCAGCGCCTCGTCCGCCGCCGGCGCGCCGGCCTTGAGCACCTGCGCCGCACGGCAGACCAGCAGCCGCGCATCGGCCGCTGCGATGTCCTCGGGCACGCGCTGGCCGTCGGTGGTGTAGTCCAGCGCCAGCCGGTGGCGGATCAGCACCGACAGCGCCCCGCCGAGGCTCGGCGCCTCGTCGAGTTTGGTCAGGATCGCCGCATGCGGCTTCAGCGGAAGGTAGGCGCGCACCGCCTCCTCCAGCGACTGCGCCTGCGCATTGGCGGCGAGCACCAGGCAGGCGCGCAGCCCGCCGGCGTCGCCCAGCACCTCGAGTTGTTCCTTCAGCCGCGGGTCGTTGCCGGCCAGGCCGGCGGTATCGACCAGCACCGTATGGCAACCCTTCAGCAGGTCCAGCACCTGGCGCAGGCTCTGCGCGTCGTAGGCCGGGTACACGCGCACGCCGAGCAGGCGGCCGTAGTGTTCCAGCTGCGCGGCGGCGCCGATGCGGTAGTGGTCGGTGCTGACCAGCGCCACCTGCGAGGCGCCGTGGCGCACCACCGCGCGCGCCGCGAGCTTGGCCAGCGTGGTGGTCTTGCCCACCCCGGTCGGCCCGACCAGCGCGGTCACGCCGCCTTCGTCGGACCGGCCCCGCCCGCTCACCGCCAGGCCGCGGCTGAGCATGCCCAGCGGCAGGTAGCGGGCCTGCTCGGGCGTCATCTGCGCCGGCAGCTCCTCGGCCAGCGCGCGGGCCACGTCGGCCTCGATGCCCAGCCGGGTCAGTTCGCGCAGCACGCGGGCGTGCAGCGGCTGGCGCCGTTCCATGTCGTTCCAGGCCAGGCTGGAGAGCTGCACCTGCAGCATCTCGCGCAGGCTGGAAAGCTCGGCGCGCATGCGCACGGTGTCCTGCGCGGCGCGCTCGATCAGCGGATGCACCGGGGGCTCGGCCGCGGTGTCCGGCTCGGCGGCGGCAGGCGCAGCGCGCAGCCGGGGGCGTGCCTGTTCCTGCTCGCCCTCCCCCGGCACCGCCGCGGGCGGACTCCGCCCCGGGCTTGCCGCAGAGGGACGCGGTGCGGCGGCAACCCCGCCCTCGGGCGTCGCGAGCGACGGACGATTGGCGGCCGCCGGCGTTTCGACGCGCGGCTCGCGCGGCAACGGCGGGGGCGGCGGCACGGCCGGACCCGCCGCACGCGGCGGCAGTTCGGGCGGCAATGCGGCGGGGGCCGCGGCCGGCGCCACGCCGTGCCGGGCCGCCTCGCGCACCAGCGCCTCGTCGTAGTCGACCGCGGCGATGATCTCGATGCCTTCGTCCAGCCGGCGGGTGGACAGGATCACCGCATCCGGGCCCTGCTCCTCGCGCACCTGGCGCATCGCCTGGCGCATGTCCGGCGCCACGAAACGCTTGATCTTCATGCGCGCGTGCTCCGCACGCGGGGTACGGCGAACAGGGCACGGCGAACGTCATCCCCGAGGCAAGCCAGGCGGGCGCCCGCGCGCGCCCGGCGAACTGCACGTTCCCCGTTCCCCGTTTCCCGTTCCCGCTTCGACAACGCCATAACCCGTCTCCTCGCCTTACCGTCCGAGCGCCTGCACCAGCCGCACCCTGCGGTTGTCAGGCACCTCGTTGTAAGCGAGCACGTGCAGGTTCTGTGCCACGTGGCGGGTGAAGCGCGCGAGCCACGGACGCAGCTGCGGCGGCACCAGCAACACCGCCGGTTCGCCGCTCATTTCCTGGCGGCGCGCGGCGTCGGCCACGCTCTGCTGCAGGCGGTCGGCCAGGCCCGGCTCGACCGCGGCGCCGGCCACGCCGCCGCCGGACAGCGAGTTCATCAGGATCTGCTCCAGTTCCGGCGCCAGCGTGATGACCGGCACCTCGGTACCCAGGCCGGTGATCTCCTGCACGATCTGCCGGCCCAGGGCCACGCGCACGGCGGCGGTGAGGACGCCGGGATCCTGACTCTGCCCGGCGTGCTCCGCCAAGGATTCGACGATCGTGCGCATGTTGCGGATCGGCACCCGCTCGGCCAGCAGGTTCTGCAGCACCTTGACCACCACGCCCAGCGCCAGGCGCTTGGGCACCAGGTCCTCGACCAGCTTCGGCGCGGTCTGCGCCAGACGGTCCAGCAGCTGCTGCACGTCCTGGTGGCTGATCAGTTCGTGCGCGTGGCTCTGCACGATGTGCGAGAGATGCGTGGCGACCACGGTGGCCGGGTCGACCACGGTGTAGCCCAGGCTCTGCGCCATCTCGCGCTGGCCCTGCTCGATCCACACCGCCTCCAGGCCGAACGCCGGGTCCTGCGTCTGGATGCCCTGCAGCGGGCCGTGCACGCGGCCGGGGTTGATCGCCAGGAGGCGCTCGTTGTGCACCTCGGCCTCGCCCATCGGCACGCCCATCAGGGTGATGCGGTAGGTGTTGGGCCCCAGGTCCAGGTTGTCGCGGATGTGCACCGAGGGCACCAGGAAGCCGAACTCCTGCGACAGCTTGCGCCGCACCGACTTGATGCGGCCCATCAGCTCGCCACCCTGGTGGGTGTCCACCAGCGGGATCAGCCGGTAGCCCACCTCCAGGCCCAGCGGGTCGACGCTGGCCACGTCGTCCCAGTTGAGTTCCACGCGCTCGGCCGGCACCGGCGCGGCCACCGCCGGCTCAGCCACCGTCTCGGCGAGCTTCTCGCGGGTCTCGCGCTCGCGCTTGAGCATCAGCCAGGCGGCACCGCCGCAGCAGCCGCCAAGCAGCAGGAAGGCGATGTTCGGCATGCCCGGGATCAGGCCCATCACGCCCAGCACCGCGCCGGCCACGGCCAGCGCGCGCGGCTGGCCGAACACCTGGCCGATCACCTGCTTGCCCATGTCCTGCGCCTTGGACACGCGGGTGACGATCACCGCCGTGGCGATCGACAGCATCAGCGCGGGCACCTGCGCGACCAGGCCGTCGCCGATCGTCAGCAGGGTGTAGGTCCTGGCCGATTCGCCGGCGCCCAGGCCATGCTGGAACATGCCGACGAAGAAGCCGCCGACGATGTTGATGAACAGGATCAGGATGCCGGCGGTGGCGTCGCCACGGACGAACTTCGAGGCACCGTCCATCGAGCCGTAGAAGTCCGCTTCCTCGCGTACCTCCTGGCGGCGCTCGCGGGCCTGCTCCTGGGTCAGCAGGCCGGCGTTGAGATCGGCGTCGATCGCCATCTGCTTGCCGGGCATCGCGTCCAGGGTGAAGCGGGCGGTCACTTCAGACACGCGGGTGGCGCCCTTGGTCACGACCACGAAGTTGATGATGGTCAGGATCGCGAACACCACCAGGCCGACCGCGAAGTTGCCGCCGATCACGAACTCGCCGAACGCCTCGATCACCTTGCCGGCCGCCCCCGGGCCGTCATGGCCGTGCAGCAGCACCACGCGGGTCGAGGCGATGTTCAGGGCGAGACGTAAAAGCGTCGCCATCAGCACCACCGTCGGAAAAGCGGCGAACTCCAGCGGCCGCATGACGTAGATCACCGCCAGCAGAATGACCAGCGACAGCGCGATGTTGAAGCTGAACAGCATGTCCAGCAGGAACGGCGGCAGCGGCAGCATCACCATCGCCAGCATGGCCAGCATGACCACCGGCGCACCGGCGCCGCGGCGCCCGAGCTGCTTGAGGTTCTCCATTGCGCCCACGGCGGCCATCTGCATTCCTCGTCAGAGCTTGTAGGGACCCATCAGGTCGGGATCGACCTCGGGCTGCGGCGCCGGCGGCGGCGTGTCGCCGCGTGCCGTCGCCTGCTTCAACTGGTAGACGTAGGCCAGCACCTGCGCCACCGCCACGTACAGGGCGACCGGGATCTCCCGGCCCAGCGAGGTGGTGGCATACAAGGCGCGTGCCAGCGGCGGGGCCTCGACCATCGGAATGCGGTGGCTGCCCGCCACCAGGCGGATCTGCTGGGCCAGCACGTCCACGCCCTTGGCGATCACGCGCGGCGCGCCGGCGCCGTGCTCGTCGTACTTGAGCGCGACCGCGAAGTGGGTGGGGTTGGTCACCACCACGTCGGCCCTGGGCAGCTCCTGCATCATGCGCCGGCGCGACATCTCGAACTGCACCTGGCGGATGCGACCCTTGAGCTCGGGATTGCCCTCGGTCTCCTTGGCCTCGTCCTTCAGTTCCTGCCGGGTCATGCGCAGGCGCTTGGCGTGGTCGAATTTCTGGTACAGCGCGTCGGCGCCGCCGATCAGCGCCAGAAGCGCGCCGAACAGCAGCGCCGAGCGCCCCATCAGCGACAGCGAACGCGCCACGCCGAGCGCCACGTCGGCGCGGCCTAGGGCCTGCAGCTCGTCCACCGAATGCTTGAGCAGCATCGCCAGCGCCGTGCCGATGAACAGCAGCTTGAGCAACGCCTTGCCCAGTTCCACCAGGCCGCGCATGGAGAACAGGCGGCCGAGGCCGGCCACCGGATCGAGCCGGTCGAACTTCGGCTGCAGCGCCTGCCCGCTGAATCGGATTCCGCCCAGCAGCATCGGGGCGGCGAAGGTGGCCAGCAGCGTGGCGAGGGCCACCGGCGCGAACAGCAGCAATGCCTCGCGCAACGCCAAACCCAGTGCGCGCGCCGGCAGGGCATCGGAGAACAGTGCCTCGCGGGGGTAATCCAGGCCCAGGTGGTAGATCGCGCGCGCATGCGCCATCGCCCGCGTGCTGCCGGAAAGCAGGGCCGCCACGCCGGCCATCACCACCAGCGCGCCGGACAGGTCGCGCGATCGCGGGACGTCGCCCTTTTCGCGCGCTTCGCGAAGGCGTTTTTCGGAAGGTTGTTCGGTGCGTTCCTGGTCGTCGTTCCCGGCCATGGGCTCAGGCTCCCAGCAGCTCGCGCATCAGCGACCAGGCGCTCTCCCGGAGCGTGTCGAACGCGCCCGGCAGCGCACGCAGCCCGAGCCACAGTGCGATCGAGCCCAGGCACAGGGTGATCGGAAAGCCCACCGCGAAAAGGTTCATCGAAGGCGCGGCACGGCTGATCGCGGCGAAGCCCACGTTCACCACCAGCAGCGCGGTCACCGCCGGCAGCGCCACGCGCACGGCGCCGGCGAACAGATGGGTGGCGAACAGCACCACCGCATGCAGCCCTTCCGTGCCCAGGGCCGAGGGCCCCGGCGGCAGCGTGTGGAAGCTGTCGGCCAGCAGAGCGATCAGCTTCAGGTGGCCGTCCAGCGCGAGGAACAGCAGCGTCACCAGCACCGTGTAGAACTGGCTGAGCACCGGGGTACTGCCGCCGCCGGCCGGATTGACCACCTCGGCGAAGCCAAGGCTCATGCCCTGCCCCACCAGCTCGCCGCCGAAGGCCACCGCCTCGAACACCAGCTTGAGCACGAAGCCGACCGCGGCCCCGACCACGACCTGGCCGGCCATGGTCGCCACGCCGTCGGCACTCAACGGATCGACCGCGGCCGGCGCCAGTGGCGCCAGCACCAACGTCAGCAGCAACACCAGCCCCACGCGGATGCGGGCCGGGATCATCGGCGCACCCAGCACCGGCGCGACCAGGCACAGGCCGCCGACGCGGCCGAGCGCCCACAGCAGGCCGCCGAACCAGGCCTCGATGGCAGCCAGGTCGAGCGTCACTTCACCGCCCCCGGCAAGCCCTCGATCAGCTGTCGCGTGAACTGTACCAACGTGCGCAGCATCCACGGCCCGGTCACCAGCGCCACCACCGCCATCGCGATCAGCTTGGGGATGAACGAGAGCGTCATCTCGTTGATCTGCGTGGCCGCCTGGATCACGCCGACCAACAGGCCCACCGCGAGCGCGGTCAGCAGCAGCGGCGCGGCGATCAGCATCGCCACGTAGAGCGCGTGCTGGCCGAACTCGATGACGGATTCAGGAGTCATGGGCGGCGCGTGCCGGAGGAACGGAAAATGTGCGCATCTCCCCGGCGGGGAGAGGGTGCAGAAGCGGTGCCGCCGTTCACGTGTAGAAACTCCCGGCCAGCGTGCCGATCAGCAGCGTCCAGCCATCGACCAGCACGAACAGCATGATCTTGAACGGCAGCGAAATGATCATCGGCGAGACCATCATCATGCCCATCGACATCAGCACGCTGGCCACCACCAGGTCGATGATCAGGAACGGAATGAACAGCAGGAAGCCCATCTGGAACGCGGTCTTCAGCTCCGAGGTGAGGAACGCCGGCATCGCCACGCGGAAGGGCACCTCGTCCTTGCCGGCGTAGGGCTTCTCCCTGGCCAGCTGGGTAAAGAGCTGCAGGTCGGCGTCGCGGGTCTGGTCGAGCATGAAGCGCTTGAACGGCGCACTGGCGGCAGGCAGCGCCTGCTCGGCGGTCATCTGGCCGTCCATGTACGGCTTGACGCCATCGCCGTAGGCCTTGTTGAACACCGGCCCCATCACGAACAGGGTGAGGAACAGCGCCAGCCCGAGCAGCACCTGGTTGGGCGGCGTCGATTGCGTGCCCAGCGCCTGGCGCAGGAAGCCGAGCACGATGATGATGCGGGTGAACGAGGTCATCATCAGCAGGATCGCCGGCAGCAGCGTGAGGACCGTCATCAGGCCCAGCAGCTGCAGCGACAGCGTCCAGTTCTTCGCGCCACCGGGCGCGTCGTGCACGGTCAGCACCGGGATGCCGCCGGGCGAGGCGGGACTGGCCGGCATGGCGAGCGCCGGCGCGGCCGGTGCGGAAGCCGCCTGCGGCGCGGCGAAGACGAACAGCGGCAGCAGCATCAGCACCAGTACGAGCAGCGGCCGCCAGCGGCGGAACGGACGGACTTTCACGGATTGCGTTTCCAGCGCGACAGCAGTTGCGCGAAGTTGGGGGCCGCCGGTGCGTCGGACGGAGGGGCGGCGTCGGCCGGAGCCGCGCCTTCGTAGACGTGCAGCGTGCGCAGGCCGCCCTGCCCCACGCCGACCAGCAGGCGCTTGCCGTCGGCGTCGAGCAGCAGCACGCGCTCGCGCGCACCCACGGCCAGGGTTTCCACGCAGCGGATGCGCCGGCCGCCCGGCGGGGTGCGCGCCTGCAGGCGGCGGCTCATCCAGCCGGCGACGAAGATCAGCGCGATCACCGCCGCGAGGCTGAGCAGCACCCGCAGCAGCTCGCCGCCGACGTTGATGTCGGGCGAGGAGGCGACAGGCGCCAGGGCGCAGGCCCAGCGCTGCACGTTCCCCGTTCCCCGTTCCCCGTTCCCTCCCATCAGCGCAGCTTCCGCACCCGTTCGGCCGGACTGACCACGTCGGTCAGGCGGATGCCGAACTTCTCGTTGATCACCACCACCTCGCCGTGCGCGACCAGCGTGCCGTTGACGAACACGTCCAGCGGCTCGCCGGCGGCGCGGTCCAGCTCCACCACCGAGCCCTGGTTCAGCTGCAGCAGGTTGCGGATGCTGATGCGGGTGCGCCCGACCTCCATCGCCAGCGTCACCGGCACGTCGAGGATCATGTCCAGGTTGACGTCGCCGGCGTCGGCGGCCAGGCCGGTCAGGGCGTCGGGTTCGATGCGGTCGGCGACCGCGGCATCGTTGGCAGTCATGCGCTCTTCTTCTCTGTGAAATCGCCGGGCGCGCGCATCTCGCGGCGGCCGACCTGGGTCTGGAACTGGATCGCGGCGCGGCCGTTGGCCTGGCCGTAGCGGCCGCGGAACACCGGCACGTCCTCGGCGAACACCGTGCACAGCTCGGGCAACTGCACCGGGATCACGTCGCCCGGGCGCAGCCGCAGGAAATCCCCGATCGACAGCTCCATCTCGAACAGCAGCGAGCTCAGCTCGACGTCCGCGTCGAGCACCTCCTCGTGCAACTGCTCCATGAAGCGCTCGTCGCGGTCGGCCAGGTCGCTCTGCACGCCGGCGTCGAGCAGCGTGCGGATCGGCTCGACCATGGCGTAGGGCAGGGTCAGGTGGATCTCGCCGCCGCCGCCGTCGAGCTCGACGTGGAAGCGCGAGACGACCACCGTCTCGGTGGGGCTGACGATGTTGGCGAACTGCGGGTTGATCTCGGAGTTCAGGTACTCGAACTCCAGCGGCAGCACCGGGTTCCACGCCTCGACCATGGCGCCGAACAGCTCGGCCAGCATGATCTGGATCACCCGGTTCTCGGTCGCGGTGAAGTCGCGGCCCTCGATGCGCGCGTGGAAGCGCCCGTCCCCGCCGAAGAAATTGTCGATCACGGTGAACACCAGTCGCGGCTCCAGCACCACCAGGGCCGTGCCGCGCAATGGCTTGATCTTCACCAGGTTGAGGTTGCTCGGCACGGCCAGGCCGTGCACGTACTCGGCGAACTTCACCATCTTCACGCCGAGCACCGACACCTCGCAGGCCTTGCGCAGCACGTTGAAGACGCCCAGCCGGAAGAAGCGTGCGAAGCGGTCGTTGACCATCTCCAGCGTGGGCAGGCGCCCGCGGACGATGCGGTCCTGCTGGGTGAAATCGTAGGGACGGACCGCCTCGTCGGGGAGCGGCTCGTCTTCGCCGGTGGCAACGGTGCCGCCCTCGACCCCGTCGAGCAGCGCATCGATCTCGTCCTGGGAAAGCAGGTCGCTCATGGGCGCGATGGCCTCACTGCATCACGAAACTGGTGAAGTACACCGCGTCGATGCCGGGCTTGCCGGTGCGCGCGGCGACGATCTTGCGGACCGCGTCGAGCGCCTCGGCCTGCAGCTTCTGCTTGCCGGCGGGGTCGCTGAGCACGGTGTAGTCCTGGCGGCTGAACAGCATCACCAGGGCATTGCGGACGATCGGATCGACGCTCTTGACCACGTCCAGGTCCGAGGGGTCGTGCGACATCAGCGTCACGCCGACCTGCAGGTAGCGCATCGAATCGTCGTCGCGGAAATTGACCACGAACGCCGGGTCCAGCGGCAGGAAGTACTCGGGTTGCGTCTTGACCGGTGCGGCCTCGGCCGTCTTGGCGGTCGCCTCGGCCTTCCCGTGCGTGCGCAGCGCGGCCAGCGTGTAGGCGCATACGCCCGATACCGCCAGCAGCGCCACCACCAGCCCGATCACCAGCGGCGAGCGGCTCTTCTTCTGCACCACCGTCGCCACTGCGTCCTGTTCCGTCGTTGCCATGCCTACCCTCGATCCGTTGGTCTCTGGCGCCACGGGGCGCCACCTTGCAGGAGCACCGTTGCAAGCCGCATGCCACGGCGGCGGGCCCTGTCCCAGCCATGTTTGCGGCCGAAACGGCGCTTTCTTGACGCGCGCCGGCGATCGCGCGCGTCGCGATCACGACGGGTGTCTGAAAGCCGGCGCGGCCGGCCGGCGCGTTCGGGTCGGCGGAGTGTGGGGCGTACCGGCTGCGCCTCGACTTGGGCGCTTCGCGCCAACGCTCGGTGCGAGCGGCTGGGTAGGGAGCACGGAAAACCGGCGCCACCGATCCGGTACGCCGGGTGACATGCGGGAGGAAGCCGGCGCCGGTGCCGGGGCGCGAGCGGGCTTCGAGTCCGGCCCTGGCACCTGGGCGCCGCGGTCGCCGTTGCGAGGGGGTCTCTCGCACTCTCCCGGAGGGCCCTGCGATCCAGCCGCCCTCCCGAGGGTCAGCGTCGAGCCCTACACAGCCGCGCTCCCTCGCAGCCACCGCAGCCGCGGCAGACCGGGGCCGGGACGCCGGCCTCAGGCGAACGTGTCGAGCATCCCGAGGCCGGCGACCGGCGTGCCGGCCACCGCGGCCGGCTCGCTCTCGATCTCGCCGGACGCGCCGGCGGCCTCGCCACCCCGGCCACCCTCGCCCTGCTGCTGGCGCTGTCCCACGTCCGCCTGGCCGAGCGCCAGGCCGTGGTGGGCCAGCAGGGTGTCCAGTTGCGGCAGCGTCTGCTGCACGACGTGGACGGCGGCCGGATGCTGCACGGCGAAGCTGACGTCGACACGGTCGTGGTTCAGGCTGACCTTCACGTCGAGCGCGCCCAGTTCCTCCGGGTGCAACCGGATGCGGGCCTGCTTGACCTCCTGCGTGCCCAGCCAGGCGACGTGCTGGCCGAGCTCCTGGGCGAATACGGGGGTACCGGCCGGACTGGAGATGCTGAGCGCGTGCGCCGGTGCCGCGTTCGCGGCCGGGTCGGCGGGCGGGACCGGCGCCGCGGCCAGCGCCGCGGCGGACCCGTCCGGGAGCGCCTGCGCGGCGGCCTTGCGGTCCGCTGCCACCGCCAGCACCGGCGCCAGTGCCTCGGCCGGCGTGGCCGGACCGGGTCCGGTTGCCGCCATGGCGGCCGTGGCGGCGCCGGCCAGCAGCACCAGCCCGGCCGGCGCGGTCGCCGGCTTGGCGTCCTCGCCCGCCCGGACCGGCGTGTGCGCCATCGTGTCGGCGAGCGCGGCCGGCTTGGCCGGTGCCGCCTGGCCGATCAAGGCGAGCATGGCGGCGGCCAGTGCGGCCGCGTCGGCGTCGGGCGTCTTTGCGGCGGGGTCCCCGGGTGCCTGGTGTGCCTTGGCCGTGGCAGGCGCTTCGGCCCGGGCCTCGGCCTCGCCGTGGCCTGCCTCCCGGGCCGGCGCATCCTGCGCCTCGCCGTGCTGCTGGCGCGCGGCATCCAGGTGCCGGTCGAATCGCGCGGCATCCTCGGTGGGAGCGGGGCCTGCGGCGGGCCGCGCGGGCGGGGCCCGCGGCGTGGCGGGGATGACGGCAGCGGTGGTCGCGCCCATGGTTACCTCGTCGATGGCTCTGGCGGCGGAAGACGCCCGTCAGGCAGCCAGCAAACTTCGCGCCAAGCCCTCATCGCACGGGCCGTCGGTGCTGCATGCGTTCGTCGATCTGGTTCTGCTCGTGCCGCTCCTCGGCCTTGCGCTCCTGCTCGCGATAACGGTCGATCACGTTGTCCAGCGCGGCCTCGCGGGCGTGCGCGTCGCGCCACTGCGCGCGCGCCTGCTCGAGCAGGCGGTGCTGGCGTTCGATCTCCAGCGTCTGCTGGGCGATCGCCCGGTCGATGCGCTCGACGAATTGCTGACGGTTGATCAGCGCACTGGCCGTCAAGCCGCCGACGCCGGCGGCGTTGGCGTATTCCTGGCGGTAGCCGCGCAGTTCGGCCAGCTGGCGCTCGGCCCTGGCCAGGCGCTGCTGCTGCTCGGCGAGCCTGAGCACCGCGTCCTCGCTGCGCTGCCTGGCCTGGTCCGCGGCCGGCTGCAGGCGGTCGGCGCGCTTGTTCATTGCGTGGCCTCCGCGGCGAGGGCGTTCAGGGCGGCGATGCCGTCGGCGAGGTTCATCGGTTCGTCCACTTCCTGTTGCAGGAACGCGCGCAGCCGGGGCCACATCACGATGGCCTGGTCGACCTGCGGGTCCGAGCCTTTCTGGTAGGCGCCCACCGCGATCAGGTCACGTTGCTGGCGATAGGCGGAATAGACCTGGCGGAAACGCTGCGCCGCGCGCTGGTGTTCGCGCGCGGTGACCGCCGGCATCACGCGGCTGATCGAGGCCTCGATGTCGATCGCCGGGTAATGCCCGGCCTCGGCCAGGTCGCGCGACAGCACGATGTGGCCGTCCAGGATCGCGCGGGCGGCGTCGGCGATCGGGTCATGGCGGTAGTCGTCGCCTTCGGTCAGCACGGTGTAGAACGCGGTGATCGAACCGCGCCCCTCGGCGTCGTTGCCGGCGCGCTCGACCAGCGCCGGCAGCATGGCGAACACCGACGGCGGGTAGCCCTTGGTCGCCGGCGGCTCGCCGATCGCCAGCGCGATCTCGCGCTGGGCCTGCGCGTAGCGGGTCAGCGAATCCATCAGCAGCAGCACGCGCTGGCCGCGGTCGCGGAACCATTCGGCGATCGCGGTGGCGTACTGCGCGCCGCGCAGGCGCTTGAGCGGCGGCGCGTCCGCGGGGGCGGCGACGATCACCGCGCGCCGGCGGCCTTCCACGCCCAGCGTGTGCTCGACGAATTCCTTCACCTCGCGGCCGCGTTCGCCGATCAGGCCCACCACCACCACGTCGGCGTCGGTGTAGCGGGTCATCATGCCCAGCAGCGTGGACTTGCCCACGCCGGAGCCGGCGAACAGGCCCAGGCGCTGGCCGCGGCCGACGGTGAGCAGTGCGTTGATCGCGCGCACGCCAGTGTCCAGCGGGGTGTCGATGGGCTTGCGCGCCATCGGGTTGATCGGCTCGGCCTTGAGCGCGGCGTGCTCGCCGGTGTCCAGCGCGCCCATGCCGTCCAGCGGCAGGCCGTCGGCGCCGACCACGCGTCCGAGCAGGCCGGCGCCGACCGGCAGGCCGCCGGCGCGGGCGAGCGGGCGCACCCGTGCGTTGGGCAGCACGCCGTGCATCTCGCCCACCGGCATCAGCAGCAGGCGTTCGTCGGCGAAGCCGACCACCTCGGTGTCGAGCTGGTTGCCGTCGGCGGTGTCGACCAGGCAGCGCGCACCCAGCGCGGCCTCGCAGCCCTCCGCCTCGAGCGTGAGACCGACCACGCGGCGCAGGCGACCTTCGACGATGAGCGGGTGCGCGGTTTCGGCGCGCCGCCGGCGGCGGGCGAGCTGTCCGGCCCAGGCAGCGCGGCTCATGCGGGCCTCCGGCCGGGTGCCCGGCCGCCGTGGGAGCGAGCTTGCTCGCGATGCCCTTTGCGCCGGATCCCCACCGACGACGGAAGGTTCGCCAGCAAGCTCGCTCCCGCCTTGGCGCCGGCGCGTTCCCGGGCTGCCAGGTGCGTGCCGGCGGACGAGGTCACGGCGCCGCCTCCTCGCCCAGCACCGCATCGACCACGGCGGACAGGCGCGTCTCCAGGCTGGCGTCCAGGCGCGAGCGCTCGCTTTCGAGCCGGCAGCCGCCGCGCTGCAGCGCGGGATCGGCGACCAGGTGCCAGTGCGCCTCGGTGACTTCCAGCTCGCGCAGCAGGGCCAGGTCGTCCGGATGCAGGCGCACGCGCAGTTCGCGGGTCGCGGATGGCAGCGCTGCGACGGCCTGGCGCACGGCCTGCACGATACGCTCCGGCTGCATGGCCAGCTCGTGCGCGATCACGCGGCGGGCGATGACCACCGCAAGCTGCGCCAGCTCCTGCTCGACGACGGCGTCGAGCGCGTCGAGCGGACGGGCAGCCTGCTCGCAGATCGAGGCCAGCCGCGCCGCCTGCTCGCGCCCCTGCGCGCGCGCCTCGGCCAGCCCTTGCGCGAGGCCGGCGGCGTAGCCCTCCTCGCGGGCCTGGCGCTCGAGCGCCTCCAGGTCGCTGACGGTGGGATGCGCGGCCGGCTCGGCCGCAGCCGACGTGGGCGCGTCGCCGACCTGCGGCGGCTCCCAGCGCTGGTAGCCGGCGACGGCGTCGCGGGCGAGCACGCCGCCCATCAGACCAGGTCATCCCCGCCGCCGAGGGTGATCTGCCCGGCATCGGCCAACCGGCGCGCGATGCCGAGGATCTCCTTCTGCGCAGCGTCCACCTCGGACACGCGCACCGGCCCGGCGACTTCCAGGTCGTCGCGCAGCATGTCGGCGGCGCGCTTGGACATGTTGGCGAACATCTTCTCGCGGATCGCCGGCTCGGCGCCCTTCAGGGCCACGATCAGGCGCGGCGACGGCACTTCGCGCAGCAGCGCCTGCATCGAGCGGTCGTCCAGCTCCACCAGGTCGTCGAAGACGAACATCAGGTCCTCGATCTTGGTGCTGAGGTTGGGATCCTGGCTGCGGATCGCGGCCATCAGCTCGGCCTCGCGCGAGGTTTCCATCGCGTTGAGGATGTTGGCCGCCGCCTTCAGCCCGCCGACGCTGGCCGACTTGAGCTTGTTGGTGTTGCCGGAGAACTGGCGCTCCATGATCTCGTCCAGCTCGTTGAGCGCGTGCGGCTGCACGCCATCGAGCGTGGCGATGCGCATCACCGCATCCGAGCGCGCGCGCGAGGGCAGGTAGCCGAGCACCTCGGCGGCCTGGTCCGGCTCCAGGTGCGCCAGCACCAGGGCGATGATCTGCGGGTGCTCCTGCCCGATCATCTCGGCGATGGCGCGCCCTTCCATCCACTTGAGCGATTCCAGCCCCTTGCTGGAACGGCCGAGCAGGATGCGGTCGATCAGGCTGCCGGCCTTGCTCTCGCCCAGCGCGTTGGTGAGGATCTTGCGGATGTATTCCTCGGTACCGACACCGAGCGCGGTCTGGCGGCCGAGATCGTCGTGCAGCCGGGTGAGGACCTGGTCGACCTGCTCGCGCGAGACGCTGGTGAGGCTGGCCATGGCCTGGCCGACCGCCTGCACGTCACGCGCGGAAAGGTGCTTGAGCACCTCGGCGGCGTCCTGCTCGCCCAGGGTGAGCAGCAGGATCGCGGCGCGCTGGGCGCCGGTGATTTGCGGTTCGTGTTTCATGGCGCCTAGCCGCCGTCCTCGCCGACCCAGTTCTTGACCACCTGCGCCACCTGCCTCGGGTTGTCGCTCACCATGCGCCTGGCCAGGCCCACCTTCTGCTCGTAGCCGATCACCTGCGCTTGCGGCGCGGCGAGACGATTGCGCTCATCCTCCTCGTCATCGGCCACGCGCACGGAAACCGTAGGCACGCGACCGGCGCCGGCCAGCGCCGGCTGCGGGCCGCCGCGCAGCAGCCCCTTGAGCAGCGGGCGCAGCAGGCCGAAGGCCACCACCAGCGCGATCAGCACGCCGATCGCCTGCTTGATCAGGTCGAGCACGCCGGGGCGCTGCCAGATCGGCAACTGCTCGGGCGCATCGGCCGCCGGCGCCTGGTGGAAGGGCTGGTTGATCACGCTGACGCTGTCGCCGCGCGCGGCATTGAAGCCCACCGCGTTCTTGGTCAGCTCGGTCAGGTGCGCCAGCTCCTGCGCCGTGAACGGCACGCTGGTGTCGCCCTTGGGACCGGGCACGGTCTTGTTGTCGACCACCACCGCCACGGTCAGGCGCGCCAGCCGCCCGGCCGGATCGCTGGTGTGGCTGATGGTGCGGTCCAGCTCGTAGTTGCGGGTGGCGCTGGAGGAGCTGTCGCCGCCCTCGGCCTGCGCGGTGGCCGTCGCCGCGGCGGTCTTGGCGCCGGCGGCGGGATTGGCCGCGGTCGGCTGCGCCGCCATCACCGGCGGCTGGTTGCTCAGCGCACCGGGCACGCCGCCATCGGCGACGCTGCCGGCCGCGCGGCGCTCGCTGCTGGTCTGCTCGCTGCGCAGCGCCGGGTGATCGTGATCGAAGGTCTCGCTGGCCTTTTCGGTGGCGCTGAAGTCGAGGTCGGCGTACACCTGCGCGCGCACCTTGCCGGGGCCGACCAGCGGCGTCAGCAGTTCCTCGATGCGCTGCGCGTAGGTGTTCTCCATCCGCGTCGCCAGGCGCAGGCGGCTGTCGCCGACCGCGGTCGCGCTGTCCGGATCGGCGCTGGTGAGCAGCTGGCCCTGCTGGTCGATCACCGAGACCTGCTTGGGATCGAGGTCCGGCACCGAGGCGGCGACCAGGTGCACGATCGCGGCCACCTGGCTGGCGTCGAGCTGGCGGCCGGGATAGAGCGTGACCAGCACCGAGGCGCTGGCCTGGCGGCTGTCGCGGATGAACGCCGAGGGCTTCGCCAGCGCCAGGTGCACGCGTGCCGAACGCACGCCCTGCAGGCTGCCGATGGTGTTGCCCAGATCGGATTCGAGCATCTGCTGGTAGCGCGTGCGCTCGGCCAGGTCGCTCATGCCGAAGGGCGAATCGGCCTGGGGCATGGCGCCGCTGGACGCGGTGCCCTGGGGCAGGCCCTGCCCGGCCAGGCGCAGCCGGATCGCCGCCAGGTCCGAGGCCGGCACCATGATCGAACTGCCGTCGTTGCCCAGCTGGTAGGGCGTGTTGCTGGCCTGCAACGCCTGCGTGATCGCCGCCGCGTCCTGCTGGCCCAGGCCGGCGTAGAGCAAGCCCCAGTTGGGTCCGCGCGACCACAGCACCACCGCCACGCCCAGCGCCACGGCCGCGGCCATGCCGGCCAGCAGCAACAGTTGCCGCGTGGCCGGGCTGCGCGCGAGTTGCCGCAGGTCGAAGCGGTTGGCGTCGCTGTCGTTGGTGGTCGCGATGGCGTTGTCGGCCATGGGAGGATGTCATCCGTAAACGAAAGGGGAGCGCAACGGCGCGCTCAGACCGGCATGTTCATGATGTCCTTGTAGGCATCGACCAGCTTGTTGCGCACTTCGGTCATCGCGCGCAGCGAGAGGTCGGCCTTCTGGATCGCCACCATGGTGCGGCCGAGGTCGGCGCCGGGGTCACCCCGTTCGAAGCTGGCCGCCATCGCGCCGGCCTGCTGCTGGCTCTCGCTCACCGTGGCGATGGACTGCCGCAGCAGCGCGCCGAAGTCCGCCTTCGGTGCCGGGGCCGCCTTCAGGACGGTTTCCGCCGGGCGCACCTGGGCGGAGAGCTGGCGCATCTGGGCGAGCAGGTTGTTGACGTCGATCGTGCTCATGTCGGGTTTCCGGCGCGTGGCGGGTTTCGGAAGGTGGGTTGCACGAGGCGTGCCACTGCGGGCGGGACCAGGGACGGGGCGGATCCGGTCTCGTCGCGCAGGGGGCGGCGAGGACCTCGCCAGCCTTCGCGGGGAACCAGAGGGACGGGAAAACCGCCGGGCAATACAGCGCCGACGCTCTCCGCTCCCCGATTCCGCCTCAGGCCGCCAGGCTGCCCTGCAGGCCGTACTTGCGCAGCTTCTCCACCAGCGTGGTGCGCTGCATGCGCAGCAGCTTGGCGGCATGGGCGACCACCCCGCCGGTGGCTTCGAGCGCCTGGCGGATCAGGCCGACCTCGATGTCGGCCAGGTGATCCTTCAGGTCGATGCCGCCTTCGGGCAACAGCGTGGCGTCGGCGGCGTGCGCGGCGCCGGCCGACGCGGTCGGCGCGGCGGCCTCCTCCATCAGCGTCAGCAGCGAGGCGCCGCGCACCTCGTCGACCGTCTGGCGGCCGCGGTACTTTTCCGGCAGGTCGGCGGCGCGGATGTCGCCGTGCGGATACAGGATCGCCAGCCGCTCGACCAGGTTGCACAGCTCGCGCACGTTCCCAGGCCAGGCGTACTGGTGCAGCGCGTTGAGCGCGCCGGTGGTGAACCGCACGCTGCCCAGGCCGCGCCGCGCCAGGCGCTGGTTGAACTCGTCGATCAGCACCGGCAGATCGTCCAGGTGCTCGCGCAGGGCGGGCATTTCCAGCGGGAACACCGACAGGCGGTAGAACAGGTCCTCGCGGAACTGGCCGTTGGCGATGGCCTGCTCCAGGTTGCGGTGGGTGGCGGCGATGATGCGCACGTCGCAGCGCTGGCTCTTGGTGCCACCGACGCGCTCGAACACGCGTTCCTGCAGCACGCGCAGCAGCTTGACCTGCATCGGCAGGCTCATGTCGCCGATCTCGTCGAGGAACAGCGTGCCTCCCTCGGCCAGCTCGAAACGTCCCTTGCGCGCGCTGATCGCGCCGGTGAAGGCGCCCTTCTCGTGGCCGAACAGCTCGCTCTCGAGCAGCTCGGCCGGGATCGCCCCGCAATTGATCGCCACGAACGGGCGGTCGCGGCGCGGCGAACATTCGTGGATGGTCCGCGCGACCATTTCCTTGCCGGTACCCGATTCGCCGAGCACCAGCACGCTCGAGTCGAACGGCGCAACCTGGCGGATCAGCGCGTTGACCCGCCGCATCGGCGCCGATTCGCCGACGAAGCGCAGCTCGCCGCGGCGCCCACCCAGCAACCGTGCGTAGAGGCTGCGCATCACCTCGGCCAGCTGCTCGTAGCGCAGCGGGAATTCCACCATGCCGATGCGCGCGGCGAACGGCGAGTCGGTGGCGCACAGGCGGGCGGACCATTCCGAGTCGCGGGCCAGCAGCACCGGCACCTGGTCGGCGGCCGCGCCGAGCAGGGCGAACTGGCGCTCGGCCTCGGCCGGGTCGGCGACGCTGCCCACGTAGACGGCGCGCCAGGCATGGGTCGATTCGTCCGCGGCGACGCAGTCCTCACCTCGCTGCGGGTGGTAACCGAGGAAATGCAGGGCGGACAGGATGGACTCGGCCCGTACCTCGTTCGACTCGATCACCAGGAAATCGACCTTGCTCATGTTGCGCCTCCACTTGCGATGCTGAAACGAAGACCAGCCGATCCGTGCCGTACCACGTGCCGGCTTTCCGTCACCGATCCGCGGGAGAGGGAGCAAGAAGAAGGCCAGCGCGGAGACCGCTTCGCGGCGTCCGCGGACGGGCCGGTGGCCCTAATACGTCACCCGTGAAGGAAACGTCGTGACACAACCGGTCCGCAACGCCGCAACGGAGACGGTTTGCCGGCGCGCCAGGGGTTCGACGGAGGTGACCGAACGTGACACCGCACCGCGGCAGCGCGCCAAATCGGCGACGCGCAGGCTTGCGAAAATGTGATGCGATTCACGCGGCCGGGTAAGCGCTTCCAGCCACCCGCAAGGGGGCTCAACCCGCCGCCTGGCGCGCACCTGCCACTTTGCGTCGGTGGTGACGAAACACGAACCGTTCGAGTGACGCGGCGACGCCATCGCCCAGTCCGTGGAAGGCGGCATAGGCGCTGCCGTCGTCGAACCGGCGCTCGATCCGCGCCGGCAGTTCCAGCGGTGCGCCGGGGCAGACGTCGAAGTGCAGGCGCAGCAGCAGGGCCTCGCCCGGCGGCAGCAGCGCCGGCGGCAGCACCGCGCCGATCGCGTTGAAGCGCAGGCCGCGCCGCGGCGGCAGCGCATCGGCCGGCAGCGCGATGCGGTTGACCATGTCGATCAGCGCGTTGAGCTTGGCATCCAGGCGGGCCAGCTCCTGCATCACCGGCCCCTCGTCGTCCACGGACTCGGCGCGCCGTTCTTCCAGCGCCGCCACCGTGCCGAGCGCGGCCGTATTGCGCTCGGCCAGGCGCTGCAGGAGCGGTTCGGGCATCGGCCAGGCCAGCGGCCGGCTTTCGGCATGCCAGTCGTCCTCGCAGACCAGCCGCTGTCCGAATTCATCCCAGGTGCTGGCGGTCATGACGGGTCTCCGGCGCTCGCTCGTCGGCCGAGTGTATGCAAGCACCGCGCCGCGGCCGTACGACGGCGCGTGCCCTCCCTTTCCCCCACCGGGAGAAGGCCGGATGGGCGGGTGCGGCCGCCGGCCGCATCGGCGCGCAGCTTGGCGGGGCAAGGGTGGCTCGCCATCCGCGCGTTCCCGCAGGAAACGGGCGGATCGGAGGCATGCCGGGGGAACGGCGCGGTCAGCCGCCGTAGGCGGCGATGGCCCTGGCGCGGTCGTGCTCGGCCTGCCACTGTTCGCCGGCGCGGTCGCGCGCGTGGCTGATCAGCGCGTACAGTTCGCGGTCCAGCGCGAGTAGCTCGCCCAGCTGGCGGACGCAGTCCTCGTCGCGCGTCAGCGGCTGCATCACCCACGGGTGACGTTCGGTCTCCAGCGCGATGAGCCGCTCCCAGTCTTCGCCGCGGGCGGCCTCGAGCATCTGGCGGGTCAGCGCCAGCGCGCGCGCCAGCGGCTGCTCGCCGTTCACGCGGCGGCGCCGGCGGGACGCCGGGCCTCGAGCGGGATCTGCACCCAACTGGCGCGGATCTTCTGCAGCAGCGTGCTGACCTCGTCCAGCGCGCCCACGTCGTTGCGCAGGTTGGCGTGCAGCAGGCGCCGGCCCATGTAGTCGTAGAGCGCGTCGAGCTGGCCCACCAGCGGCGTCTCGACCTTGGGGTCGAGCGCGTCGCGCAGGCCGCCGATGATCTCGATGCAGCGCCCGATCACCTCGCCCTTGGCCGCGATCTCGCCCCGCTGCATGTGGCCGCGGGCCGTGACCAGGCGCTCCAGCGCGCCGTCCATGAGCAGGGTGATCAGGCCGTGCGGGTCGGCCGATTCCACGCCGCCGTGCGAGCGGACCTGCTGGTAGGCGCTGGCGCCCTGTCCGAAAGCCATGGTGTGTGTCCTCCGACTTACTTGTTCTTGTTCGCCGCGGTGAGCGCGTCGAACTGCTGGGTGAGGTAGCTGCTGGTGCTGTTGAGTTTGGTCAGCAGCGTGTCGAGCGCGCTGAACTGGCGGGTGTAGCGCGTGGTGAGCGCGGCCATGCGGCTGTCGAGCTCGCTCTGGCGGTCGCTGAGGCTGGAAAGCTGGTCGTTGAGGTTGTCGGTGCGCGTCTCGAGGATGCCGCTGTCGCCGATCCAGTTGTCCAGTGCGCTGTCGAGCTTGGCGGCGAAGCCGTCGCTGCCGCCGAACAGCGCCTTGACGCTGCCGCCGCCATTGCTGAGCGCGCTGCTGAGGTCGCCGCTGTCGACCTTCAGGGTGCCGTCCAGCTGCAGCGTCACGCCGATGGCGCTCAGGCTGCTGCCGTTGGCGGCGCCGCCGAATACCGCCGCCAGCGTGCCCTTGATGCTGTTCAGCGTGGCGTCGCCGATCAGGGCGCCGGCCGAGCCGCTGGCGGCATCGTAGCGGGTCAGGTTCTTGTAGATGCCGATGAAGCTGTTGTACGTGTTGACCAGATTGGTCACCGCACTGGTGGCCTTGGCGGTGTCGCTGCTGACGGTGACGCTGGTGCTGCCGGGCGCGGCGAGGTTGAGGGTGAGGCCGTCGATGGCGGTGCTGACGGTGTTGCCGGCACTGCTGCCGGCCAGGCCGTCGATGGTGAACTGGGCGTCCTGCGCGGCATCGACCACGGTCAGGCCGTTGCCCGAGCTCGCCGCCGGATCATAGGCGAGCGCCGCCAGGCCGCCGTCGCCGCCGCTGCTGCTCACGCTGAAGCCGTTGGCCGCGCCGGTGCGCGTGCTGCGCAGCACCAGGTGCGCGCCGTCGGTGCCGGTGACGATCGCGGCGGACACGCCGGGGTTGTCGGTGGCGCCGTTGATCGCGTCGCGGATCGCGCCCAGCGACGCATGCGCGCTGTCGATGTCCAGGTTCACGGCCTGGCCGTCGACGGTGATGGTGAGGGTGCCGGTACCGACGGCGGCGTTGCTGTCGGTGAAGGCGCCGGAGGAGGCCTTCATCGCCTTCGCCAGCTGGGTCACGGCGACCTGGTAGCTGCCGTTGACCGCGCCGTCGTGGCTGCTGGCGGTAAGAATGGTGTCATCGCCGACCGCGACGCCGTGCGCATTCAGCGCGCTGCCGTCCTTGAGCGGACCGAGCGCGGACTGCAGCGCCGCGAGTGCCGCGCTGACCTGGCCGAGCGCGGAGATCTGCATCTGCGTCTTGCTGGTCTGGCTGTCGATCTGGTTCTGCAGCGGCGCCTTGCGCGCTGCGACCAGCTGGGTGACCAGGGAGGTGACGTCGATCCCGGATCCGATGCCCGCGGCGGAGAACAGCGCGCCGGCGGAGGAACCACTGGAATTGACGGTCATGGCCATGGTCGGAAATCCTCAAGTGAAGGGCGGCCGCGTCGCCGCGGCCGCCCGGTGTTCGCCGCCGTTACTGCAGCAGCTTGAGCACGCTCTGGGTGGTGGAGTTGGCCTGCGCCAGCACCGACACGCCGGCCTGCTGCAGGATGTTCGCGCTGGACATGTTGGCCGTCTCGGCCGCGAAGTCCGCGTCCTGGATCTGGCTGCGCGAGGAGTCCAGGTTCTGCGAGATCGTCTGCAGGTTGGCGATGGTCGAGTCGAAGCGGTTCTGCACCGCGCCGAGGTCGCTGCGGATCGAGCTGATCGAGGACAGCGCCGAGTCGATGCGGTTGATCACGTCGTTGGCGCCGGCCACGGTCTTGACGTCCACGCCGCTGAGCGAGCCGGAGGCGGTGGTGGTGCCCATGGTGAAGCCCATCGTGGTGTTGCTGCCGGCCAGCACCAGGTCGTCCTGCGAGTCGATCTTCAGCTTGCCGCTGTCGTCCAGGTAGGCCGACACGCCGGAGATGCCCTTGCTGTTGATCGCGTCGACCAGCGACTTGGCGTCGGAGAAGGTACCGGTGATCGCGGTGCCGTTGATGCTGAACGCGCCGGCGCCCAGCGTCAGGTCGGACGGGGTACCGGCGACGGCGTCGGTGCCGGCCGTGTTGCTGGTGATGAAGGCCGCGTCGGTGCCGCCGACGGTGATCGCGCTGGCCGCGCCGGTCGCCGTGGTGGTGATCGTGAAGCCGTCGGCACCGCTGGCGGCCACGGTGTAGACGCCGGAGCCGGCGGCGGTATCCAACTGGGACTGCACTGCCGAGACCAGGCCGGTCTGGTCGGTGTAGTTCGCGTTCAGGTTGACGGCGTTGCCGTCGATGGTGAACGACTTGCTCGTGGTCGAGAAGTCGAAGCCGGTGCCGTTGCTGGCGGTGGCGACCGAGGAGGTGGCCGCGGCAGCACCGCTCACGAAGGCGGCGCTGACGTCGCTCGCCGCCGTGGCGATCGAGCCGATGTCCGACGCGCGGGTGCCCTTGGTCAGGTCGATCGAGATCGTCTCGCCGACGTTGGCACCCACCTGGAAGGCGGCCTGGCCGAAGGAGCCGTCGAGCACGTGGCGGCCGTTGAAGGTGGTCTGCTGCGAGATGCGGGTCACTTCCGCCAGACGCTGCTGCACTTCGGCGTCGAGCGCGGCGCGATCGCTGTCGGAGTTGGTCGCGTTGGCCGACTGCACGGCCAGCTCGCGGATGCGCTGCAGGTTGTTGGTGACCTCGTCCAGCGCCGACTCGGTGGTCTGCGCCAGCGAGATGCCGTCGTTGGCGTTGCGCACGGCCTGGTTCAGGCCGTTGATCTGCGTGGTGAAGCGGGTGGCGATGGCCAGGCCCGCGGCGTCGTCCTTGGCGCTGTTGATGCGCATGCCGGAGGACAGGCGCGCGATCGCGGTGGACAGCTTGCTCTGCGACTTCGCCAGGTTGTTCTGGGCATTCAGCGAGCTGATGTTGGTGAGAACGCTCATGACCATGGGAGTATCTCCGTATCGGGTCGTGGTGCCGTTGGTCGGCGGTGGTTGTCAGCGGGATGCCGGTAGGAACACCGCCGCCTCAGGACACTTTTTCGACCCCAGGCACGAAAGCTTGAGCGCTGTCAACGCAAATAATCGAAAAGGGACATCGTCTGCAGTTTGCTGTAGGTCTGCTGGGCCGCCTGCAGGGCGGAACTCTGCAGGCTCAGGCGGCTGACCGCGTCGTAGTAGTCCAGGTCCTGCACGTTGGAGAGCGCGGTCTTGTACTGCAGGGTCAGGTCGTCGTTCAGCGAGCCCTGCTGGTCCAGCGCATTCATGCGCGCGCCGACCGCCGCCCGCGCGCGGGTGAGCGAACCGACCGCCTGGTCCAGGTTGGCGAGCTGGCCGTTGAGCGCGTTCTGCATGTCCGCGCCGCCGCCGTCGGGCTGGCGCAGCGTGGCGATGATCCCGTCCAGCGTGTCGAACACGCTCTGCTTCGGGGACGGCACGACGGCGAAGCGGTCGCCCGCGGCCGGCGCGCCGGAAAAGGCGACCTGCACACCGCGGAAGGCGACCGTGCCGCCCTTCTCCGTGTCATAGCTGCCGCCGCCGACGAGCGTGCCGTTGCCGTCGCGTACCTCGTAGGCATCCGCCGCGGTGAAGGTGATCTGGTAGCTGCCGCCATCCCATGCGCCGGTGTCGGTCACGCTGGTCGCGCCGGCCACCGCGCTGCCCGCGTTGGCGGCGGCCGCGCTCACCGCGAAGCTGCCGTTGCCGGTGGGGATGTCCATGAACACGGCGCTGCCGGGGTCGCCGGTGGCCACCTGCAGTCCGGGCCCCGCCGCCACCATGCGCTGGCCCGCGTCGCCGAGATAGCTCACGCCACCGGCCTGCGACACGAACGGCTGCGTGCCGGTGCGGTTGCCGGCGAAGATGTAGTCGCCCTGGGCATCCCGGCTGTTCGCCATGCCTAGCAGCTGGCCGCGCAACTGGACGATTTCCGCCGCGATGTCGCTGCGCGATTCGTCCGTCTGCGATGCGTTCATGCCCTGCAGCAGCAGGGTGCGCACGCGCCCGAGCACGTCGCCGGCCGAGCCGAGGATCTGGTCCTCCAGCCCCAGCCGCGCGTTGGCCGAGGCGATGTTGCGCTGGTACTGCGTGGCGTCTGCATCCAGGTGGGTCAGCTCCAGCGCGCGCGCCGCACCGACCGGATCGTCGGACGGCTGGTTGATGCGCTTGCCGGTGCCCATCTGGGTCTGGATGTCCGACAGGTCGGCCTGCCGGTCCATCATCGTGTTGACCGACTGCTGCTGCATCCAGCTGGTGGAAACTCTCATCGCCGCGGCCCTCAGCCCTTGAACGCGCCGAGCAGCGCGTTGAACACGGTGTTGGCGGCGCTGATCACCTGCGCCGACGCCTGGTATGCCTGCTGGAAGCGCACCAGGTTGGCCGCCTCTTCGTCGATGTTGACGCCGGCGACGCTCTGCTGCGCCGTCATCGCCTGGTTGAACACCGCGGTCTGGGTCTTGGCGTCGTCGTCGGCCAGCGCGCCCGCCGTGCCGACCTGCCCCACCAGTTGGCCGTAGGCGCGGCCGACGCTGGTGGCGCCGCCGTCGAGCACGCCAAGTTCGGCGACCGCGCCGAGCTTGAGCGCATTGGCGTTGTCGCCGCGCGCGTCGGCGTTGGCCTGCACGGTGAAGCCGTCGCCGGCGGCAGGCGCGCCGTCCAGGGTCAGGCTCCAGCCGTTGTGCACGATCGGGGTGCCGGGCGTGAAGGTCTGCGCCGGGCCGCCGTCGATGCTGTAGCTGGTGGTCGACGAGAACACGATGGAGGAGGCGGTGAACAGGTCGGGGTCGCCGCCGTCGGCCACGGTCAGCGCCCCGACGCCGGCGGTGCCGGTGTTGCCGCCGGCGGCGCTACCGGTCAGCGGGGCCGCCGCGGCGATGCGGCTCGGGTCGGTGATGGCCACGCCGATGCCGCTGGCGGCATTGCGGGTCGGCTGGATGCGGAAGCTGTCGCCCGCGGCGGCCGCACCGCCGGCCACCACGAAGCTCAGGCCGCCGGCGATGAAGGGGTCGGCGGCGGTGCCGCTGCCGCCCATCGGCACCGCGGCGCCGCTGGTGTCGCGCAGGCTCCAGGCGCTGCCGTCGTAGGCGAGCAGGTAGTCCTGGTCGCCCAGGGCGCCGACGTCGACGACGCCGGCGGACACCGTGGCGCTGCCGGTATTGGCGCTGGACGCCTGCACCGCCGGGCCGGCGACGGCGAAGAAATCCCCGCCGAGCCGGCCGTTCAGGTCCACGCCCTGCGCGTGCTGCGCGTTGAACGCGTCGGCCAGCGCCAGCGCGGCGCGGCCGAGCTGGTTCTGCGCCGGATCGAGCACGTTGCTGCGGAAGTCCAGCAGCGCGCCCAGCGTGCCGCCGCCGATGCGACCGCTCAGCACGGTGCCGTCGTCCTTGCCGATCACTTCCAGGCGGGTGGCGTCGTAGGCGTTCTGCGCCGTGGCCAGCGGGTGCGACTGGGTGCCGGTGACCAGCGCCTGGCCGTTGCCGACGAACACGCTGAGCGTGCCGTCGTTCTGCGCCACCACGCTGATGCCCACCTCGCCCGCCAGCTTCTTGATCAGCGCGTCGCGCTGGTCGAGCAGATCGGAAGGCTGGGCCCCGGTCGAGCCGCGGATGCGCTCGTTGAGCTTGGCGATCGCCGCGCTGTCGCTGTTGATCGAGTCGACCGTGTCGGTGAGCTGGCGCTGCACCTGCCCGCCTAGGCTGTCGAACTGGCCGGACAGCGCACGGAAGGTGCTGGCGAGCGCGCCGGCGCGAGCCAGCAGCACGCCGCGCGCGGAGGCGTCGCCCGGCGCGTTGGCGACGTCCTGCACGGCACCGAAGAAGGTGTCCAGCGAGCTTTGCAGGTTGCTGCTGCCGGAGAGCTGGTTGTTGAGCTGGTCGGTCAGCGCCTGGTAGGCGTTGGCGCGCCCCTGCGCGGACGCGGCCGACCACAGCGCCGCGCTGAGATGCTGGCTGTACGCACGCTGCACCGCGACGGTGTCCACGCCGGTGCCGACGTAGTAGCGCCCCTGCGGCTGCGGTGCCCGCGCGGCGAAGCTCACCTGCTGGCGACTGTAGCCGTCGGTATTGACGTTGGACACGTTGTGCCCGGTGGTACTCAGGCCCAGTTGCGCAGCAAGCAGGCCGGAGACGCCGGTGGAAAGCAGGTCAGCCATGGGGGTTCCTCGAACGCTGGGCGCGACCGGCCCGTTCGCCATCGGCCTTGCCGGGCGGGAGGGTTCCGGAACGGGGCGGGGTCGGGGCGTGCGTCATCCCCGGTGTGACGGCCGCACGACGGATCACTTGAGTGCTCCTTCGCCGAGCGCCGCCAGCGCCTCACGCATCTGCGGGCTGTCGGCGATGGCGGTGAGCTTGGCGGCATAGCCGGGGTCGGTGGCGTAGCCGCCACGGCTCAGCGCATGGGCGAAGCCGGCCACGTTCTCGCCCTGCCCTAGGGCGCGCGCGTAGCGCGGGTTGTCGGCGAGCAGGCGGGCGTAGTCGGCGAATGCCTCGGCCGGACTGCCGTAGGCGCGGAACGTGTCGCGCCGGCGCACCGCCACGCCGTCCTCGTACTCCAGCGTGGGCACGCTGACCTTGTCGCCGTCCCAGCTCTGCCCCGCCTTGATGCCGAACAGGTTGAAGCTGCTCGAGCCGTCGTGCCGCTGCGGCAGATGCCTGCCCCAGCCGGTTTCCAGCGCGGCCTGCGCCAGCAGCGCGCGCACCGAAACGCCCAGCTTCGCCGCCGCGGCCTGGGCATGCGGCGCCATCGCGCGCACGAAGCCGACCGGGTCGCCGGGGATGAACCTGCTGGCCACGCTCGCGGCCCCTTGCGCCAGCTCGCCCAGCGTGTCGCGCCAGCCTTTCGCCGCGGCGGCGTCGGCGGTGCGCGGCAGCTGGCCGTCGCTCGCCCCGCCCTCGCTCTGGCCGAGCTGCAGCAAGGCACGCGTGCCGGCCTGCGCACTGGCGGCCAGCGGCCCGAACAGCCCGGCCGCGGCGCCCGGCAGCGCACCGGCTGCGACGCCGGCGAGCACCGCCTTGTCGCCGGTGGCCGACGGGGCCTCGGTGCCAGCCGGCTTGCCGCCGAGCTGGCGTACCAGCAGGCGCGCGATCCCCAGGCCGTTGTTGCCCTGCGACAGCGACAGCGAGAGCTGCTGGTCGAACAGGTCGCGGTAGGCCTTGCCCTGTTCGCTGTCGCCCATGGCGTCGTCGCCCAGGCTGGCGTTCGCCTCGCGCATCGACTTGAGCATCATCTGGGTAAAGATCGCCTCGAACTGGCGGGCGACCTTGGGCAGGGCCGCCTTGCCGTCGTCCTGCGCCTGCGCGCGCAGCTGGGCGAAACCGGTGAGGTCGGTCCAGGTATCGAGCGCGGGCAGGTTGGCGTTGGCGGGCGTCATGTTTCCGTCGCGGCGGTCAGATCACCACCAGGTCTGCATGAAGCGCGCCAGCCTGCTTCAGCGCCTGCAGGATCGAGATCAGGTCGCTGGGCGAAGCGCCGACCTGGTTCACCGCGCGCACGATGGCGTCCAGGCTCACGCCGGGGCCGAACTTGAACATGTGCGCGCCGCCCTCGCTGATCTGCACGTCGGAACTGGGCACCACGGCGGTCTGGCCACGCGAGAACGGTTGCGGCTGGCTGACCAGCGGCTGCTCGCTGATGGTCACCTGGATCGCGCCGTGCGCCACGGCGGCGGCGCCGACCTTCACGTCCGAGCCGATCACCACGGTGCCGGTGCGCGAGTTGACCACCACGCGCGCGGGCGCGTCGCCCGGGGTGACGTCGAGGTTCTGGATCATGCCCAGCCAGGCCACCTTCTGCGCCGGGTCCTGCGGACCGCGCACGCTCACCGTGCCGCCGTCGACCGGCTGCGCCGTGCCCTGCCCGTAGGCCGCGTTGATCGCCTGCGCGATGCGCGCGGCGGTGGTGAAGTCGGGCGTGTTGAGGTTGAGCATCAGGTCGCCGCCGCTGGCGAACGAGGAGGGCACGCTGCGCTCGACCGAGGCGCCGTTGGGGATGCGCCCGCTGGCGGAGATGTTCACCTGCACGCTGGAGCCGCTCTTGCCCTGCGCGCTGACGCCGCCCACCACGACGCTGCCCTGGGCGATGGCGTAGACATTGCCGTCGGCGCCGCGCAGCGGCGACATCAGCAGCTCGCCGCCGCGCAGGCTCTTGGCGTTGCCGATCGAGGCGACGGTGACGTCGATGGTCTGGCCGGGCTTGGCGAAGGGCGGCAGCTCGGCGGTGATGGTCACCGCCGCGGCGTTCTTCAGCTGCGGGCGCGCGTTCGGCGGCACGGTGATGCCGAACTGCTGGAGCATGTTCTCCAGGCTCTGCGTGGTGAACGGCGCCTGGGTGGTCTGGTCGCCGGACCCATCCAGGCCCACCACCAGGCCGTAGCCGATCAGCTGGTTGGAACGCACGCCACCGACCGAGGCCAGGTCGCGGATCTTGTCGGCGTGTACCGGCATGCAGGCGAGCATCGCCACCAGCACGGCCACCACGTGCACGCCGAAACTGCGCCAGCGTTGCAGCGCGCGCCGCAGCATCGCGCGGCGCGTCTCCTCGACCCGCCGGTGGTCGTAGGGCTCGGCGGCACCGGCATCGGCCGCCGCTGGCGGCGGCGCCTCCGGGAGCTCGTCCGACGGCTCGGGGGACACGGGAGGCTGCGGCTTCATCAGAACGGCATCCACTTGGAATTGAAGAAGCGCGACAGCCAGCCGCGCGTGTTGGCGTCGGCCAGCGTGCCGCGGCCGGTGTAGCTGATCCGCGCATCGGCCACCCGGGTGGAAGGCACGGTGTTGTCCGGGCCGATGTCCTGCGGGCGCACGATGCCGGCGATGCGCACCAGCTCCTGGCCCTGGTTGATGGTCAGCCACTTCTCGCCGCGCACGATCAGGTTGCCGTTGGACAGCCGCTGCGCGACCGTCACGGTGATCTGGCCGGTGAGCTGGTTCGACTGGCTGGACGAGCCGTTGCCGTCGAACGTGCGCTCGCCGTCGAGGCCCGCGCTGAGCGGATTGCCGTTGATCGTGAGCCCCTTGCCCAGGATCGTCGGCGCGGCCAGGTCGGCCTTGTCCTTCTTGCTGGTGCTGGTGCTGGCCTTCTTGCTGGCCTGGGTGCTCTCCACCAGCACGATGGTGAGGATGTCGCCGGCACGGTGCGCGCGCGGATCGGCGAACAGCTCCATGCCCTGCGCTTCGTGGTAGATCGCGCCGTCGGCCGGCGCCGCGGCGACGTCCGGCTGCGCCGGCAGGGTCGGCGCCCAATCGGCGTCGTCGCGGCTGGGCTGCACGGCGCAGCCGGCCAGCGCGAGCAACGCGGCGGCGGCGAAAAGGCGGAAAGCGGCGTGCATGGGATCAGGTCTTGTTGGTGAGGAATTGCAGCATCTGGTCGGCCGCCGAGATCGCCTTCGAATTCATCTCGTAGGTCCGCTGCGTCTCGATCATGTCGACCATCTGCTCGACCACGTTGACGTTGGAGGACTCCAGCGCGCCCTGCGCCAGCGTGCCCAGGCCGTTCAGGCCCGGCTGGCCGATCTGCGGCGAGCCGCTGGAGGCGGTCTCCAGGTACAGGTTGTCGCCGTTGGGCTGCAGCCCGGCCGGGTTGATGAAATCGGCCAGCTGCACGGTGCCCACCTGCTGCGGCGCGGCCTGGCCCGGCAGCGTGATGCTGACGGTGCCGTCGCTGCCGATGGTGATCGACTGCGCGTTGGCGGGAATGGTGATCGCCGGGTCGATGGCATACCCGTTGGCGGTGACGATCTGGCCGTTCTGGTCCATGTGCAGCGAGCCATCGCGGGTGTAGGCGATGGTGCCGTCGGGCATGGTCACCTGCAGGAAGCCGCGGCCCTGGATGGCCAGATCCAGCGAGTTGCCGGTCTGCTCGATGTTGCCCTGGGTGAACAGCTTCTCGTTGCCGACCACGCGCACGCCGGTGCCCAGCATCAGGCCCGACGGCGCGCTGGTCTGCTCGGTGGTCTGCCCGCCGGGCTGGCGCAGGTTCTGATAGACCAGATCCTGGAACGAGGCGCGCGAGCTCTTGAAGCCGGTGGTGTTGGCGTTGGCGAGGTTGTGCGAGACCACGTCCATGCGCGTCTGCTGCGCATCGAGGCCGGTCTTGGCGACCCACAGGGAAGAGAACATGGGTTACTCCGATATCAGGTGAGTTGGAGCAGCCGGGTGGCCGCCTGCGCGTTGTCGTCGGCGTTCTTGATCGCCTTGACCTGCAGTTCGTACTGGCGCGAGAGCTCGATCATCTGCACCAGGGTCTGCGAGGGACTGACGTTGCTGGACTCCAGCACGCCGGATTTGAGCCCGACCGCGGCATCGGCCGGCGTGGTGCCGCCACCGGCCAGGTGCATCAGGCCGTCGCTGCCCAGCGCGAGCTGGTTGGCCGGCGGGTTGACCAGCTTGATGCGGCCCACCGAGGCGATGGTTTCCGGGCCCTGCCCGGTCGGCACCACCGAGACGGTGCCGTCGTTGCCGATGCTGACCTGGGTCGCCGGCGGCAGGCTGATCGGGCCGCCGTCGCCGAGCACCAGGTTGCCGCGCGCGTCGGTGAGCAGGCCGTCGGGCGTCAGCTGCAGGTTGCCGGCGCGCGTGTAGGCCTCGCTGCCGTCGGCGGCCTGTACCGCGATCCAGCCCTCGCCCTGCACCGCGACGTCGAGCTCGCGGCCGGTCTGGATTTCGCTTCCCGCGGCCAGGTTCACACCCTCGCCCTGCGCCACGCCGTTGATCCGCGTGGGCAGGCCCGGGCCCTGCACCGGCAGCGCCTGGAAGGCCGACATCTGCGCCTTGAAGCCGACCGTGTCGGCGTTGGCCAGGTTGTGCGCCACTTCGGTCTGCGCCCGCATCATCTGCGTGGCGCCGGTCATGGCGACGTAGAGCGAACGATCCATGCGATGCCTCGGCCGTCAGCGTCAGTTGCGGATGTTGATGATGGTCTGGGTCAGCTTGTCGTCGGTCGAGATCACCTGCGCGTTCGCCTGGTAGTTGCGCTGCGCCTTGATCATGTTGACCAGCTGCGCGGTGAGGTCGGCCGTGTTCGACGCCTCCAGCGCGCCCGACTGCACGCCGCCGAAGGTGCCCTGTCCCGCCGCGCCCATGACCGGAGCGCCGGAGTCGAAGGACGCCGCCCAGTTGGTGTTGTCCAGCTGGCGCAGGCCCTGCAGGTTGCTGAAGTTGGCCAGCGCGAGCTGGCCCAGCGGCGTGGACTGGCCGTTGGAGTACTTGGCCTGCACCACGCCTTCGCTCGACACGTCGATGCTCGAGAGCGTGCCGCTGGGGTAGCCGTCCTGGTTGATCGCGCTCAGCGCATAGCTGTTGCCGAACTGGGTTGCCTTGTTGAGGTCGATCGACAGCGTCAGCGGGTCGGCGCCCGGGCTCACCGACAACGCCGGGAAGTTGAGCTTGCCGCCGGCCGGCGAGGCCAGCGCACCGCTGCTGGTGAAGGAAAGCGCCTGCGGCGCGCCGGCGGCCACGCCGTCGACGTAGAGGTAGGCGCTCCACGTGTTGGGCGCCGCGCCCTTGACGAAGTAGACGGTGCCGTTGTGGCTGGCGCCGAGCGAGTCGTAGGCGGTGAACGGGGTGGCCTGGTTGTAGCTCAGCGCATCGGTGGGGCTGAAGGCACTGGTCGGCGCCGTGGCGTCGGAAGGCAGGTTGAGCGACATCTCCACGTTCGAGGTGGCCTTGGCCGAGCTCTGCGCATTGGTCATCTGCAGGTCGGTCAGCGTGCTGGTGTCGAAGCCGTTGCCGGCCGGCGGGAACACCTGCAGGTGCTGGCCGGCAGCGTTGACCACGTAGCCGTTGTTGTCCTGGTGGAAGGCGCCGGCGCGGGTGTAGGAGTAGCCCTTGCCGTCGCGCAGGGTGAAGAAGCCGTCGCCGCTGATCGCGAAGTCCAGGCTGTTGCCGGTGTTCTCCACGTTGCCCGCGGCGAACTGCTGTGCGACGTCGGCCAGCCGCACGCCGCTGCCGATGGCGGTCGCCGACAGGTTGCGTCCGGCCGAGTTGTACAGCTCTGCGAACTCGGCGCGCGAACCCTTGAAGCCGGTGGTGCCGGTGTTGGCGATGTTGTTGGCGGTGACCTCCAGGTCCTTGGAGGCCGCGTTCAGGCCGCTCAGCGCGATATTGAAAGCCATCGGTGTTCCCCCGTACGGGTGTGCTGTCCGTTGATTGATTGGAACTTCAGTTGACGCGCGCGACCTGGCTCAGCAGCACGCCGCCGAAACCGTCCACGTCCAGGTAGGCGCCGTCGACGCCGGTCATGCCCACGCCGGTGACCTTGCCGCTGACGTACGTGGCCACCGCGGCGGTGCCCACCTGCGCATCCAGCCGGTAGACGCCCGGCGGCATGGGCTCGCCGTTGTCGCCCACGCCGTCCCAGTGGAAGTCGGCCAGGCCGGAAAGCTGCGTGCCCAGATCGAGGGTGCGCACCACGTTGCCGGCGCTGTCGGAGATCCGCACCAGCGTGCGACCGCCGCCGTCGGGCACGTTCACCGCGCCGTCCAGCGCGCCGCCCTGCAGGCGGCCGGCCGCGGAGGGCACGGTCACGTTGTGGCCGACCATGCCGCTGGCCTGCAGCAGCTGGTTCCCCTGCATCGACTGCGCCAGCGCGTCGAACGAGGCCTGCAGGTTCTGCGTGGCCGAGACCTGGTTGATCTGCGCCAGCTGGCTGACCATCTGCGAGGAATCCATCGGCTGGGTCGGATCCTGGTTGCGCATCTGCTGGATCAGCAGGCTCAGGAAGTCGGCCTGGCTCAGCGTCTTGTTGTCGTTCTGCGCGGCCTTGGCGGCGGTACCGGCGGCGCTGCTCGAATTGACGGCGATGTCGCTCACGGCGGCTCCTTACTTGCCCAGGTCCAGCGTCTTCTGCATCAGCTGGCGCGCGGTAGTCATCACTTCGACGTTGTTCTGGTAGGAGCGCGAGGCCGAGATCATGTTGACCAGCTCGTCCACCGGATTGACGTTGCTCTGGTAGACGTAGCCGTTCGCGTCGGCCAGCGGATTGCCAGGCTCGTAGCGGCTGGTGACGGCGGCCGGACTCTCGGTGACGCCGAGCACTCTGACCCCTTCGCTGCCGGCTTCGGCGCCCTTGCCGTCGAGCCCGGCGCGCACCGCGGCGAACAGCGGCTCCTTGGCGCGGTAGGCGGCCTCGGGCGTGCTCGCCACGCTGTCGGCGTTGGCCAGGTTGCTGGCGACGGTGTTCAGGCGCACCGACTGCGCGGCCATGCCCGAACCGGCGACATTGAAGATGTTGAACAGCGACATCAGCCCTGGCCTCCGGTGATGGCAGTGCGCAGCATGCGGATCTGCGCGGTGATGAAGGCGAGGCTCGCCTGGTAGTGCACGCTGTTGGCAGCGAACGCGGCCTGCTCGACCTGCGCGTCGACCGTGTTGCCGTCCATGCTCGGCTGCGTGGGCACGCGATAGGCCAGCGTGTCGTTCGCCTGCTGCACCGGGTCGATCTGGCCCGGGGTGGGCGCGGCCAGCGGCAGGCTGCCGTCACCGGCGCCGCCGGCGGCGGCCGCCAGCGCCTTGCGGAAGTCGATGTCGCGGGCGAGGTAGCCCGGGGTGTCGGCGTTGGCCAGGTTGCTGGCCAGCACCTCGGTGCGGCGCTGCCACAGCGCCAGCGCGCCGGTGTGCATGCCGAACAGGTTGTCGATGGGTTGGCTCATCGCTTGCCTCCGCGCGGTCGATACGTCCGCACGGGGGTCGAGGCAAGTTGTGTGCCATGGGGGCGCGAAGCCTTGCCGCAGTTGGGCTGGCGCGGGAGTGCCCGGCGTCGCCGGGCGGCGGACGAGGCTCCGGAGTCGGTTTTCCGACGCGCGCCCCGGCGTGCGCTCCCGGCCTGTGGAAGGCGGGGTGCTCTACCCGGCCTCGTCCGGCTCCTCGTCCGGCAGCAGGTCGATCACCGCCTGGGCGAGCAGGTCCGGCTGGAACTTGGCGATGAAACGGTCGGCGTTGACCTCGCGCACCATCGCCTCGTTGAACAGCCCGCTCAGCGAGCTGTGCAGCACCACCTTGAGCCGGCGCAGCGCAGGCGTCTCGCGGATCGCGCGGGTCAGCGCGTAGCCGTCCAGGCGGGGCATCTCGATGTCGGAGACGACCAGGTTGACGCCTTCCTCCGGCGATTTGGCGGCCAGTTCGTGCAGGCGCTCCAACGCCTCGCGGCCGTCCTGCGCCAGCACGCATTCGATGTTGAGCTGCTGGAACAGGCTCACCAGCCGGCGGCGCGCGACCACCGAGTCATCCGCCACCAGCACGCGGCGGGGGCGCATCGGATGCGCCCCGGCCAGGCGCTGCATCTGCGCCGAGAGCTCGCCCGGTGCGGCGTCGATGCTGGCCAGCACGTGCTCGACGTCCACCACCGCGACCAGCGTGCCGTTGATCCGCGTCACGGCGTTCACCCGCGGCCCGAACCCCAGCGCCGCGCTGGGCGCCACCAGCGACTCGCCCTCGCAGTGCACCATGTGCTGCAGGTCGGAGACCAGGAAACCCTGCACCGTGCGGCTGAATTCGGTGACCATCAGGTGCGCCGAAGGCTCCTCGCGCAGCGGCGGGTAGCCCAACGCCGCCGCCAGGTCGATCACGGCGATGGTCTGCCCGCGGTAATCGCAGCTGCCGGCGATCAGCTCATGCGCGCCTGGCATGCGCTCCAGGGGCGGGCGGCGCAGCACCTCGCGCACCTTGAACACGTTGATGCCGAACAGCTGCGGCTCGCCCAGGCGGAACAGCAGCATCGCCACGCGATTGTGTCCCGCCAGGCGGGTCTGGCGTTCGACGTTTTCCAGCAGCGCGCCGGCCATGCCTTTCTCCTCGGGAACGGCGGACCGCGAGGTCCGTCCCCGCATATCGGCCTGCCCGGCGCCGTCTTGAGCCCGCCGCCCGGGGCGCAACTGGCATATCGATTGCTTGTTCAAGTTTCGGCGTGTCTCGACGATCTCCTGTCCAATCATCCTTTTTAGGGAACCGTTCATCCATGAGCCTGATCCGTAGCCAGTCCCTGACCGCGCTGGTCCAGGCGGCCACCGCTGGCGACGCGGCCCGCCTCGAACAGCTCTCGCGGCGTCACCCCGCCGCCGCCCGCGCGCTGGCCCCGCTGCTGGCGCGCCTGGACAACCGCCAGCCGGCCGCCATGGCCCTGCAGACACTGGAACAGCAAGGCCTGGTGCTGGCCGCCGCGCAGATGCTCGGCCGCGAGCAGTCGGCGCTGGACAAGGCGACCCAGGAGAGCCGCGAGGGCGTCGGCCGCTTGACGGAGTCCAGCGCCGGAATCTCGACGGCCCTGCAGCAGATCGCCGGCGCGCTGGCGCAGGTGGAGGAGGCGCGCCAGTCCGGCAGCGCCGGCGTCAGCGAACTGGACGGCCAGCTGCGCCTGCTGCGCAGCGCGCTGTCGGCGATGAACCGCAACCAGGCGCGCCTGGCCGAGCAGGTCGAGCAGATCCGCAAGCTCACCGGCGTGGTGCAGGAGATCGCCCACCAGACCAATCTCGTGGCCCTGAACGCGGCGATCGAGGCGGCGCGCGCGGGCGAGGCCGGCCGAGGCTTCGCGGTGGTCGCCGACGAGGTCAAGCAACTGGCCGAGAAGACCACCCAGGCGACCACCGAGATCGAGACGGTAACCGGGTCGATCGGCGAGTTTTCCCAGCAGCTCGACGGCGACGTGCAGCAGGGCATGCAGCGGCTGGAGCAGGCGCAGGCCGGCGTCGGCCAGGCCAACGGTGCGCTGCGCCGCGCCAGTGAGGCGCTGGCGGGCGCCAGCGAGCGCACCGCCCAGCTGCGCCAGGGCCAGGACGTGCAGCAGGCCCGCGCGTCCGCGGTGCAGGCGGCTCTGGGGGCGCTGCAACGGCGCAGCACCGAGGCACGCCGGCAGAGCGAGGCGCTCAGCCGCGCCGCCCTGTTGGCGCATCGGCTGGCGCTGGGCTGGCTGGAACACGAGGCCGGCAACGACCCGGCCAGCCTGAGCCTGACCGTGCGCGAATCGGCGCAGGGCATCCGCCAGGCGATGGAACTGGCGCTGCTGGAGCCCGGCGCGCTGGATCGTCGCTGGTTCGATACCGGCGCGCTCGACCGCACCGTGCGCCGGCTCGCCGCGCAGCATGCCGAGCATCCGGCCGCCGCCCGGCTGAGCGAGGCGGGCGCACGCCTGTCCGAACACGGCAACGCCTTCGTCGGCATGCTCTGCAACGGCCAGCTCGACCAGGCCCAGCAACTGAGCCAGCGCCTGGAAACCGAGCGCGAGGCGCTGGTCGCCCAGCTCGCCGCATTGCTGGCGGACGCCTGATGGGCCTGGCGCGCCGCGGCCTGCTGCTCGCGCTGCTCGGCCTGGCCGGCCCGGCCGTGGCCGCGCCGCTGTCGGAGGCGGACGTGCGCGCGCAGGCCGAGCGCTTCGTGCAACGGCACTTCGCCGCGCCCGGCAGCCGGGTGGAGGTCAAGTCCGAACCGCTCGACCCGCGCCTGCGCATCGCCGACTGCCCGGCACCGCTGGTCGCCAGCCTTCCGGGCGGCGACCGCATGGCCCCCCGGATCAGCGTGCTGGTGCGCTGTCCCGCCGGCGAGAGCTGGACGCTGCGCGTGCCGGTGGAATTGCAGGTCTGGCGGCAGGTACTGGTGGCCAGCCGGCCGCTGATCCGCGGCGACGGCATCGCGGCGGCCGACGTGCACGCGGAGGAGCGTGACGTCACGCGGCTGCCGTACGGCTATGTCGAGAGCATGGACCAGGTCGCCGCACGCAGCCTGTCGCGGGCGCTCGCCGCCGGCAGCGTGCTGACCCCGGGCGCCCTGGGTGGCCGGCGGATGGTGCGCGCCGGCGACCACGTGCAGGTGGTCGCCGAACTGGACGGCATCGCCGTGCGGGCGGAAGGCATCGCCCTCGGCAGCGGCGACAGCGGCGCCCGGCTGCGCGTGCGCAACGGCAGCTCCGGCCGCGTGGTCGATGCCGTCGTGCGGGCGCCCGGCGTGGTGGTGGCGCTGCCCTAGGGCGGGGGCGGCAACGGAAAGACGCGGAACCGACTAAAGTTTTCTCGGACCCGGCCGATTTCCCGGGGAACGGGGCCTAACCGACGAGAAGCACCGATGAATACGACCATTTCCAACAACGGCTTGCCGCTTCTGCCGCAAGCGCCCGGCAGCCCGGCCAGCGGCCCGGCGGCCGGCAGCGGGAGCGTGGCCGGCGATGCCGCCGCCAGCGTGCCGGGCAGCGACGACCGCGTCCGCCTGACCGATTCGGCGCGCGCGCTGCAGGAAGCGGCGAAGGTCGACGACCAGGCCGCGGTCGACACCCGGCGCGTGGAGCAGATCCGCAAGTCGATCGCCGATGGCAGCTACCAGGTCAATCCCGCCGCCATCGCCGACAAGATGCTTGCGCTCGACGCGCAGATCGCCGGCGCCGGCAAGGCCTGAGCGCAGCGCGCATGAGCAGGCTGCAGCACGAGCTCGAGTCCGCACTGGACGCCGTGATGACGGACCTCCACGGGGCCGTCACCGCGCTGGGTGAGGCGCTGGCCGCCGAGCGCGAGGCGCTGGTGAACGCCGATGCCGCGGCGCTGGACCGCGCCGGCGCGCGCAAGCAGGCCCTGATGCAGCAGCTCGAACAGCTCGACGCCGAACGGCTGCAACTGGTCAAGCTCGAGCCGGCCGCCGCGGTGCGCGTCGAGCCGCGCTGGAACCAGGTGCTCGATCTGCTGCGCCGCTGCCACGAACTGAACCAGCGCAACGGCAGCCTGGTCAGCCAGCGGCTGGCCCAGGTACGCCAGGCGCTGGCGGTGCTCACCGGCCAGGGCGGCGATGCCAAGGCCGTGTACGGACCCGGCGGCGAGCTGCACACCGCCCTGCGCTCGCACCACCTCGCGTCGGCCTGACAAAGACAGCTTTACGGACACCGGGCCGCACGGCCGGTGGCGATCCACCCCAGGCGGGCCCTCCCGCGAGTAGATCAAGCCATGAGCGACATCGCCGTTTCCGCCCAGCCCCGCGCCGACCTCGCCGTCAACCGGGAGACGCCACTGCCGGTGGTGCGGGTGCCGATGCTGGACCAGAAACGCGAGTTGTTCGCCTACGAGATCGTCTTCCAGCGCCATGCCGGCGACGAGGCCGCGCTGATGCAGCGGGTGCTCTCGACCCTCGCCGACGGCGCGCTGACCCGGCTGGTGCGCGGCAACCGCACCTTCCTCACCCTCTCGCGTGAACTGCTGCTGGACCAGACCGACGTGCTGCTGCACCAGCCGCGCTTCGGCGTACTGCTGCATCCGGGGATGGCCGAGGACGCGGCGCTGATGGAACGCCTGCGCCGGATGTCCCAGCGCGGCTGCCTGCTGATGCTCGATGCCGGCGCGCAGGACCTGCACGGCAGCGCCGCGGCCGAGGCGCTGCTGCAGATCGTGCAGTTCGTGCGGCTCGACGCCAAGGCGCTGGCACCGGAACAGTTGCGCGAACGCGCGCAGTCCCTGCACGAGCGCGGCATCTGGGTGGTCGCCGGCCAGGTCGACGACCATGCCACCTACCAGCGCTGCCTGGAGCTGCCGCTGCAGGCCATCCAGGGCCGCTACCTGCTGATTCCCGACCAGGTCGAGGTGCCGGTGCTGTCGGCCAACCGCCTGTCGATGCTGCGCCTGATGCGCGAGCTGCAGGAGAACAACCCGGGGCCGGTGGAACTGGGCGACATCATCCGCAACGACGCGATCCTCTCGTACAAGCTCCTCAGCTGCGTGAACTCGGCGTACTTCGCCCTGCCCAAGCAGCTCAAGTCGGTGCAGCAGGCGGCGATCTTCTTCGGCGTTACCCGCATGCGCAACTGGATCTACACCATGGCGCTGGGCGGCATGGACGACAGCCCGCCGGAGCTGCTGCGCACCGCGCTGATCCGTGCGCACATGTGCGAACAGCTGGCCGGCAGCATGCCGCGCGCGCAGAAGGAGATGGCCTTCACCGTGGGCCTGTTCTCCCTGCTGGACACGCTGATGTGCGCGCCGATGGAATTCGTGCTGGCGCAGTTGCCGCTGGTGCCGGAGATCCGCGAGGCGCTGGTCGACGGACGTGGTCCGTTCGCGCCGCTGCTGGAACAGATCCGCGCGTGGGAGGCCGGCGAGCTCAGCGGCCACGCGCAGCCGCAGCAGATCCAGCGCATGGCGGCGATCTACCTGGAAGCGACCCAGTGGGCGGACCAGGTGTTCGCCTTCGCCGACAGCAAGGCCCCGGCCCAGGCTCCCGCATAGAGGGGCGCCGGGCACCGCCCGGCTCGCGCTTCAGGCCTTGGCCCGCCGCCCCATCCGGCGGTACAGCAGGACCACCACCAGCGCACTGGCCGTGCTCACCGCAAGCCATTGCAGCACCGGCCGCCACTCGCCCCCGAGCCAGGAAGCGAACGAGACCGCTGCCACGGCGGTGGTACCGATCGCCATCGCCAGCAGCACGTCGCCCATGCGCCGGCGCCGTTCCCACAGCAGCAGCATGGCGCCCAGTGCCGCCAGCAGGATCGCGCCGGCGCGGCGCGCGGAGGTGAACTCCGGGGGCTCGGGCACGTCCGGCAGCAGGTCGCCGAGCGAGCGCACGCCGACCTGGATCTGGTAGCCCATGCCGTCGTCGGTCCCGCTGGCACGCACCAGGCGGTCGCCGTCGGGCCGGGCCAGGATGGTCACCGGCTGCAGTGGCACCGCCTCCCAGCTCACCCGCACGTCGCCCAGCCGCGGCGACTCGGGATGGGCGCTGGTGGTGAGGTAGTCGCCGTCGACGCTGAAGCTCGCCGCGAGGTTGGGCGGCAGATGCGCCGGATCGGGCGGCACCGGCTCGCTGCCCGGCAGCGCGTGCAGCAGTACCGGGTCCAGCGCGTAGCCGGCTAGCCGCACCAGCCCCGCGTCGAACCGGCGCCCGTGCAGCGGGAAGGCCGGCGGGTTGGCGTGGCCGCGCGGCTGCTCGAAGCGGCTGGAATCCTGCGGCTGCCCCGACCAGTCCAGTTCGTAGTGCACGTCCCCGCCCACGCGTACCTCGCGCCACTGGAACATCTCCACATGGCGGATCAACGCGGGCGTGGCCACGGTCAGGTTGAAGTCCGCGTCCTGCGGTGGTCGCACCACCTCCGGCGTGCCGGAGACCAGCACCATGCTGCCGTGCAGCCCGGAACCGGGGTTCCCCGCATGCACCTGCACCACGTCTCCACCGTGGCGCGCCGCGGCCTGGTGGTGCAGCAGCAGGCCGCGCTCGGTGATCGCCGCCAGGCCCAGGCCGGCGATCAGCAGCACGGCACCGATGCCGCGCAGCAGCAGGGCCCGCGTCCCGATGCTCAGGTGGCTCCTCACCCGGCAGCCCCGGCGACGCGCTCGCCGCGCAGGCTCGCCTGCTCGTTGCGGGTGCCGTAACGGCCGCGCTCGTCCCGCGTGAGCTCCGCCAGCGCGCAGGCGTGGTCGTGGGTGAAGAACAGCCGCACGCCGCGGGCGAGCTTGTCCTCCAGGAACGCGCGCTTCTCGTCGATCAGCAGCTCCGGCGCGCGGTCGTAGCCCATGGTGATGGGCAGGTGCACCCACGGCCGGCCGGGGATCAGGTCGGCACAGAACACCACGCCGCCGACCTCGGACAGCATCAGGCCCGGCGTGTGCCCGCTGGAGAAATGGAAGCGGACGGACCGGCCCAGCGCCTTCGAATACCCGCCCTCCACCAGCTCCAGCCGGCCGCTGGCCTCGAGCAGGCCGGCGAGCTCGGGGATGAACGAGGCACGGTCGCGCGGGTGCGGCGCCTGCGCGCGGCGCCAGTGCTCGGCGCCGACCAGGAAAACGGCGTTGGGGAACAGCAGGCGCGGCGGCTCGCCTTCGGCCCACGGCGCGAGCAGGCCGCCGGCGTGGTCGAAATGCAGGTGCGAGAGCACCACCGCGTCGATGTCCTCGTGCGAGAGGCCGGCCCCGGCCAGCGATTCCAGCAGCACGTGGCGGTCTTCCACCACGCCGTAGCGCTCGCGCAGCTTGGGCTCGAAGAAGGCGCCGATGCCGGTCTCGAACAGCACGTTGCGCCCGTCCAGGTCCTTCACCAGCAGGCAGCGGCAGGCCAGCGGAATGCGGTTTTCCGCGTCCGGCTCGATCCAGCGGGCCCACATCGCCCGGGGGGCGTTGCCGAACATCGCCCCGCCGTCCAGCTTCTGCGTGTTGCCCTCAAGGGACCACAACTGCATGTTCCATCGCCCCTGTCGCAGGATGCCTCCGGGGAATTCTACGCAGGGGCACCGACCCTGTCTGCCCGCCGCAGGGCGGGCGCCGGAACGCCCTACTGCACCTTGCCCAGGCCCGACGGCCGGCGCGGATCGCTGGCTGCCTGCAGCGTGTTGCTGCGATGGTCCCAGGTGACCACGTTCATGAAGCCCCAGGGGTCGCGCGGGTGCAGCGTGTAGCCCATGCGCTCGAGCTCGCGCGCGGTGGCCGGGTCGAACACGCCCTGCTCCACGTCCACCCGGTCGGGCATGAACTGATGGTGGAAGCGCTTCTGCGCCACGATGGCGCCGGCGTCCTTGCCGTCGATGAAGGCGAGGATGCCCTCCAGCACCTGGGTGATGATGGTCGAGCCGCCGGGCGAGCCGATCACCGCGGTGCGGTCGGGGCCGATCACCAGGCTGGGCGACATCGAGGAGAGCATGCGCTTGCCGGGCGCCGGCGCGTTCGCCTTGCTGCCGAGCAGGCCGTACACGTTGGGCTTGTTCGGCACCAGCGCGAAGTCGTCCATCTCGTCGTTGAGCAGGATGCCGGTGCCGGCGGCGACGAAGGTGGAACCGAGCGTGTAGTTCACCGTCGAGGTGACGGCGATCATGTTGCCGTCCCTGTCGATGATGGAGAAATGGGTGGTGTGCGGGCCCGGGTCGCGCGCCGCGCTGGAAGGCAGCATCGAGGACGGCGTGGCCCGGTCGGGCAGGATGCTCTGGCGCAGGCCGTCGGCGTAGTAAGGCGACAGCAGCATGTCCAGCGGCATCTTCACGAAGTCCGGGTCGCCCAGGTAGTCGTTGTGGTCGCGGAAGGCGCGGCGCATCGCCTCGATCACGTAGTGGACGCGATGGGCGCGGTCGAGCTTGTCCAGCTGCACGCCGCGCAGGATGTTGAGGATCTCCGCGATCGCCACGCCGCCGGAGGACGGCGGCGGCGCGGTGACGATGCGGTAGCCGCGGTAGTCGACGCTGATCGGCGCGCGCTCCTTCACCTGGTAGGCGGCCAGGTCCGCCTCGCTCCAGTTGCCGCCTGCGGCGCGCACGGCGGCCACCAGCTTGCTCGCCACCTCGCCCTTGTAGAAGCCGTCGCGCCCCTTGGCGGCCAGCATCTCCAGCGTGCGCGCCTGGTCCGGGTCGCGCCACACCCTGCCTTTGGCCGGCGGCCTGCCGTCGACGAGGTACTTGGCGGCCGAGGCCGGCCAACGCTTGAGGTCCTCGGCGCGCTCGGCGATGGCGTTGCGCAGGCGACTGTCCGGCTCGAAGCCGTCGCGCGCGATGCGGATCGCCGGCGCCAGCGACTGCGCCAGCGGCAGGCGGCCGTAATGCCCGGCCAGCCACGCGAGGCCCGCGGGCTCGCCCGGGATGCCGGCCGAGAGCGGGCCGTTGAGCGCGGTGTCGCGGTTGGGCGTGCCATCGGGGTTGAGGTAGTCCTTCGGGTTCACGGCCGCGGGCGCGGTCTCGCGCGCGTCGATGAACACCTCGCGACCGTCGTCGGCACGGCGCAGGACCGCCATGAAGCCGCCGCCCAGGCCGGAGCTTTCCGGTTCCACCACCGACAGCGTCGAGGCCACCGCGACGGCCGCGTCGAAGGCGTTGCCGCCCTTGGCCAGCACCTCCAGTCCGGCGTTGGTCGCCAGGAAGTTGGCGCTGGCGATGGCCGCGTGCCCCGGCTTCTGCACCGCCGCGGGGGTGGACGGAGCATGCGCGCCCTGCGCCGGCGGATCCGTTGCGTAGGCGGCGCTGCTGGTCAGCAGCAGGCTCAGCAACAGGACGCGCCAACGCAGGGGAAAACTCATGCCGTGGTCTCCTTCGCCATCAACTGGCGGTACTTGAGTTCGAGCTGCTCGCGCGTCTCCGCGTGCGCAGGGTCGGGGATGATGCATTCGACCGGGCACACCAGCATGCACTGCGGCTCCTCGTGGTGGCCGACGCATTCGGTGCACAGGGCGGGGTCGATCACGTAGTACTCCTCGCCCATCGCGATCGCCTTGTTCGGGCAGGCAGGTTCGCAGACGTCACAGTTGACGCAGGTGTCGAGGATGGTGAGGGACATGCGGTCAATGGTAGCGCGGAGCGGGCGGCATCGCCCTGCCCTCTTTCCCGCGGGCCGCAGAAAGCAGAACGCCCACGACGCCACCGGGGCATCGCGGGCGTCCCGGGTGCGGCTGCGCGCGCTTACATCGCCACGAAGCGCACGGTCGCGCCGGTCGGCTGCAACGCGGCGAGCACGCGGTCCTTGTCCGCCTGGTCGCCGATGAACAGCACGATCACATCCTTGAAGGACCCGGGCTTGGCGCCCTGGAAGGCGGCGATCACGAAGTCGGCGGTCTTGGCCGAGCTCGGGCCGGCAAAGGCCAGCAGGTTGCCCGGCAGCACGCCGCGAGCCACGGTGTCCTGCACGTTCTGCAGCTGGCGATCGTACTTGGCCTTGGAGTCCTCGTCGTCGCCGGCCGGCACCAGGTAGGCGAACGGACGGTCGGCGGTCATGCCCTGCATGTTGTTCTGCACGATCTGGCCGAGGTAGGCGTTCCAGGCCTGGGTGTCGTTGGGGTTGGTCGGCTTGGGCGCAGCGGCCTGCTGAGTGGTCTGCTGGCCCTCGTCCTGCTTGTTGCAGGCGGAAAGCGCCAGGGTGCCGGCCAGGGCCAGGGTCGCGGCCATCAGGAACTTACGCATAGTTGTCACCCTCTGTTTTGGATTTGGTTGCACGCCAGCGCTGCCGCATGGCCTGTTGGACCGCCGGGTGCACGAAGCCGGAGATGTCGCCGCCGAGGCGGCCGATCTCGCGCACCAGCGAGGAGGAAATGAAGCTGTACTGCTCCGCCGGGGTCAGGAACAGCGTCTCCGCCTGCGGGATCAGGTGGCGGTTCATGCTCGCCAGCTGGAACTCGTATTCGAAGTCGGACACCGCCCGCAAGCCGCGGATGATCACCCCGGCGCCCATCTCGCTGACCAGGTTGGCCAGCAGGCAGTCGAAGCCGCGCACCTCCACGTTGGGCAGGTCGGCCAGTGCGAGCCGCGCCAGCGTGATGCGTTCGTCGAGGCTGAAACCCGGTCCCTTGCCCTTGTTCGGGCTCTCGGCCACCGCCACCACCACGCGCTCGAACAGCGGCGCGGCGCGGGCGACCAGGTCGGCGTGGCCGTTGGTGATCGGATCGAAGGTGCCCGGGTAGATCGCCAGGCGCTTGTTGACCGGAGTGGAATTCACGGCAGGGCTGCGACGCAAAGTTGCCGCTAGCTTAATGGAAGCTCCGATGTGCGGCGATAGAGCGCATGGCGCACCTCCCCGGCCCGCCCTTCGCGGTGCAGGCGCCAGTTCGGCGGCAAGGCGGGCTCGAGGTCGCGCGGCGACTCCACGTAGATCCATGTCGCCGGTGCCAGCCAGCCGCCCGTTTCCAGCCCGCGCGCCAGCGGCGTCCACAACCCCGCGGCGAACGGCGGATCGAGGAACACCAGCCCGAACGGCGACGGCGGCATGGCCAGGTGGGCCAGCGCGTCGGCGAGCACGACCTCGCCGCCGGCCACCTTGAGCCGCGCCAGGTTGGCGCGCAAGGCCTGCGCCGCGCCGGGGTCGCGCTCGACGAAGCGCACCCGGGAAGCGCCGCGCGAGAGCGCCTCGATGCCCAGCGCGCCGGTGCCGGCGCACAGGTCCAGCGCGTGCGCGCCGGCGATCACCGGCGCCAGCCAGTTGAACAGCGTCTCGCGCACGCGCTCCGGCGTCGGCCGCAGGCCCGGCAGCTCGGGCACCTCCAGCCGCGAATTGCGCAGGCTGCCGCCGATGATGCGGATGCGACCGGGCGTCGCCTTCACCTGCGGCGCTCCCGGTGCGGGCCGCCACCGTTGGCGGAACCTGCACGGATCGCGCACGCGATGCCGCCCGGGCGGCGCGGAAGGCCCTCAGCGGCCAGTCTGGCAACGGGTGTTAGCATCCGCGCATTGTCTTAGAAGCGCCGCCGCAATGCTCAAGTTCTGGAAGAAGAAACCCGCCGAAACGACTTCGGAGCAGCCCGCGGATCCGGATCAGGCGTCCGCGGGCGAGCACGTCACCGACCCGGTCGCGCTCGACAGTGCCAGCTCCGCGCTGGACGAGGCCCGCGCCGAGCTGGCTCCCGCCGAGCCGGCGGTGGTCGACGAGCCGCCGCCGCCCGCCGCCGCCGAGCCGGCGCCGGCCAAGCGCAGCTGGCGCGAGCGGCTGGCCGGCAGCGGCTTCGCGCGGGGCCTGACCTCGTTGTTCGTGCGCCATCCGAAGCTCGACGACGATCTGCTGGACGAGCTGGAAACCATCCTGATCACCGCCGACGTCGGCGTGGAGGCGAGCACCAGCCTGGTCGAAGGCCTGCGCAGGCGCATGCACAAGCGCGAGTTCGCCGATGCCGACGCGCTGCTCGCCGCGCTGCGCGAGGCACTGGTGGCGATGCTGCTGCCCGTGCAGCAGCCGCTGCGGGTCGACGGGCGCAAGCCGTTCGTGGTGCTCACCGTGGGCATCAACGGCGTGGGCAAGACCACCACGATCGGAAAACTCGCCCGCCGGTGGCGCGACGAGGGCCGCCAGGTGCTGCTCGCCGCGGGCGACACCTTTCGTGCCGCGGCGGTCGCGCAGCTGAAGACCTGGGGCGAGCGCAACAACGTGCCGGTGATCGCCCAGGGCCAGGATGCGGACGCGGCCAGCGTGATCTTCGATGCCCTGCAGGCAGCACGCTCGCGCGGCGCCGAGGTGCTGGTCGCCGACACCGCCGGGCGCCTGCATACCCAGGGCGGCCTGATGGACGAGCTGTCCAAGATCGCCCGCGTGCTGAAGAAGCTCGATCCCGAAGCGCCGCACGAAGTGCTGATGGTCATCGACGGCACCACCGGCCAGAACGCGGTGAGCCAGGTGCGCCAGTTCCAGCAGATCGTGGGCGTCACGGGCCTGGTGGTTACCAAGCTCGACGGCACCGCCAAGGGCGGCGTGGTGTTCGCGCTGGCGCGCGAGTTCGGCCTGCCGATCCGCTTCGTGGGCCTGGGGGAAAGCGCCACCGACCTGCGCGAGTTCGACGCGCGCGCCTACGTCGACGGCCTGCTGCCGGCCACGCTGGCCCGTGCCTGAGCGCCGGTGCCGATGACGCGGCGGCTGCGCCTGTTCCTGATCGGCCTGGCCGGCGTGCTGCTGGCCGGGCTACTGGTGCTGCTCGTCACCGTCTACCTGCTGCTGCAACCGCAGCGCTTCACCGTGCTGCTGCAATCGCAGGCGGCCAAGGCCGGCCTGGACCTCAGCCTGGCCAGCCCGGCCACGCCCACGCTGTTTCCACGCCCCGCGCTGGAGCTGGAAGGCCTCACGCTCACCGCGCAGGGAGCGAGCATGCCGATCCTGCTCGCCGCCAGGGGCCGTCTCGCACTGCCCTGGCGCACCCTGTTCGGCGGGCCGACGGCAATCTCGCGGCTGGAGATCGACGCGCCGCGGGTCGACCTGGATGCGCTGCAGGCCTGGCTGTCCTCGCTGCCCTCGGGTTCCTCGGGCACGCCGGCGATCCCGCGCATCGACACCGGCGTGCGTATCGCGCGCGGCACCCTGGTGCGCAGCAACCACCTGCTGCTGCGCGACTTCGCGCTGGACGCCGGCAGTCTGCTCTCGGGGGAACCGTTCCCGCTGCTGGTCTCGGCCAAGGACGCCGCCGGCATCCCGATGCAACTGCGCCTGACCGCCACGCCACGCATCGAAGGCAGCGCCTTGCGACTGGACGACGTCGACCTCGAGCTGACGCGCGGCGCAATGCTGTCGGTGCGCCTGGCCGGCGAGGCGCACTGGCACGGCGCGGCCGATGCGGCGGCCACGCTGGCCGGCTCGCTGGAGGAAGTCGACGCCGGGCACTACGAGGTCTCGGTGCGGCTGACTCCCGCCAACCAGAACGATCCGCTGCTGCTCGCGCTGAAACTGGACGGCCCCGGCAACCACGTCGACCTGCGCCTGCCGCCACTGGCGTTGGCCCGCTGGTGGTCCCGGCTCGGCGACCCCGAGGGCCCGCGGCTCAGTGCACCGCCGGGAGCCGGCAGCGTGCAGGCGGCCGCACTGGACGCGGCGGGCGTGCACGTCGAAGGCCTGCAGCTGGAGCTCACGCCGGCCGCCGCGGCGAGCACGGCAGCCCCCTCGCGGAACGCCCCCGACACCCGATGACATCCACGCTCGCCGCTCGCCTGCTGCCCTGGTTCGACCGCCACGGGCGCCACGATCTCCCCTGGCAGACGAGCGCCGCCGATGGCCGCCGTGACGCCTACCGCGTGTGGCTGTCGGAAGTGATGCTGCAGCAGACCCAGGTCGCCACGGTGATTCCGTACTTCCGGCGCTTCACCGCGGCACTGCCGACCCTGCCGGCGCTCGCCGCGGCGGACGAGGACCAGGTGCTCGCGCTGTGGTCGGGCCTGGGCTACTACCGGCGCGCGCGTTTCCTGCACCGCGCGGCGCGGCTGTGCGTGGAACGCCATGGCGGCGAGCTGCCGCACGACTTCGACGCGCTCGCCGCCCTGCCCGGCATCGGCCGCTCCACCGCCGGTGCGATCCTGGCGCAGGCGCACGGCCAGCGCTTCCCGATCCTCGACGGCAACGTCAAGCGCGTGCTCGCGCGCTTCCACGGCATCGCGGGGCATCCCGGCCAGGCGAGGGTGGAGAAGCGCCTGTGGGAGCTGGCCGACGCGCACACGCCGTCCGCCCGCGTGGCCGACTACACCCAGGCGATCATGGACCTGGGCGCCACCGTCTGCACGCGCACGCACCCGCTCTGCGCGGCCTGCCCGCTCGCCGCCGACTGCGTCGCGCAGCGCGAGGGGCTCACGGCGCACCTTCCCACGCCCAGGCCCGGCAAGGTGCTGCCCACACGCACCACGACCATGCTGGTTCTGCGCGACACGGCCGGTCGCGTGCTGCTGGAGCGGCGTGGTCCGGACGGCGTGTGGTCGGGCCTGTGGAGCCTGCCCGAGGCGCCCGACCACGAGGCCGCCTGGCGGCTGGCGCAGACCCACGCGCGGCTGGATGACGCGCAGCCGCTGGCACCCTTCGTCCACGTCTTCAGCCACTATCGCCTCGCGGTCGAGCCCCTGCTGTTCGAGGGCGCGACACCGCACGGCGGCATCGCCGATAATGCGGCGCTGCGCTGGTACGCCCGCGACGCATGGCCGGCCCTTGGCCTGCCCGCCCCGGTGCGTACCCTGCTCGCAACATTGCACCCACCGCTCGCGCCAGGCACCAGCCGTCCGCGCCGAGCGTAGCCCGCACGCGCGGGCGGAGTCGGTGCCGCGACAAGCGGCCTCCGGCCCGGCCCGTGGCCTACGCTCGGGGCGAACGGCACGAGGAGTTTCCCATGTCCCGCATCGTCCATTGCGCCAGGCTCGGCATCGATGCCGAAGGCCTCGACTTCGCCCCCTGGCCGGGCCCGCTCGGCCAGCGCATCTACGAGCACGTCTCCAGGCAGGCCTGGCAGCAGTGGCTCGCCCACCAGACCATGCTCATCAACGAGTACCGGCTCAACCCGCTGGACCCGAAGAGCCGGCAGTTCCTCGGCGAGCAGATGGAGAACTACTTCTTCGGCGGCGACGTCGCGCAACCGGCCGGCTACGTCGCGCCCGACCGGCCTTGACGCCCGCCTTCACATCCGATTTAATGCGCGGCTCCACGCAGCACGCGACACGCGTCCTGCCCTCTTTCCGGCCGGGTAGCTCAGTTGGTAGAGCAGGGGATTGAAAATCCCCGTGTCGGCGGTTCGATTCCGTCCCCGGCCACCATGAAAAACGTAAGCCCCGCAAGGCTTTAGGCCGGTGCGGGGCTTTTCGTTTCTGGCGCGCTACCCGCTCGGGGTCACACCGGGGTCACACACGCGCGGCTCGCTCTTGCTCGCCCTTGTCGTCGTCGCAAGCGGTCGGGTTCGATTCGTGGTGTAGGTGCTCGCCTACCGGCATAGCGGAACCGCCACGGCGCGGCCGGCGGGCTCGGCTATGACAGTGAGGCGCGCCACTTGTCGCAGCCGGACAAGGCGATGAATTGCGGCCCGGGGAACCGGTGCACCGCCCGAATCAGGTCGCCAGGAATCGCGCGCACCGAATAGTGCTCGACCTCAACGGGCTCAGTCACGGGCTCGCCGTGGTGGATAAGATCACGCCTTGCAACGGACGTCGCCACTCGGAATGTGTTCGGCAGCCACGCCAGAGGCACGTCGGCCTCAACGATGCAAGGCACTCCAAGCCGGCGCAGCAAGGAAGCGGCCTGCCCGTCCGGGTCGTGAGGCCCGTAAATCGCTTCACCGCCCCAGTAGTTAAACAGGCGATAGAGGCCGCCTTCGCCCGCCTCACGAGGTGGAAAGAAACAAAACCAGATCATGCTGGCGCGGTTGGGCGCGTGGCCTTGATGACCCGCACGCAAGGCGTCGGCGACGATCGCCGGAAGCGCCCCTCGCTGCTCTTGGACGGTGATACGGCGCTCGATCAGAGCTGCACTCAGGGGCTCCAGGCCGTGCGCCTCCACGCAGGTCGCCTCGTCCTCGGTGAGGCGCGTGCAGTGCCACCCTCGGACGCAGTACGGCTGCAGCGCGTGGCCGAGCGCGGTGATCGTGGGATCAAAGGCGGTCGCCTTTTTCGCCGGCAGATCAAGCTCCCACGCGCGCATGATCGGGCGGATCTCGTCGAGCACGACCTTCAAGGGATCGGGCCATTCGTCCGGCCGGTCGAGATTCAAGAGCAGCATCAGACGAGCCTAGCATTTGACCCCGTCGAACCGGGGCCGGCTAGGCGGGCGGGAGCCAGAAAGGCCCGGCATCCTGCGGGGCCCTCCAGAATGCTGACGGCCGTGGTGGCCGTCGACGCTCGGGCTACCAAACTCCCGCCATCGCGTAGCCCTGATTAACCTGCATCTCCGGTGCCGCCCCTCGCTGTTCGCTGGTGACGCGTACACCCTTTGGAAGGTTGGTGAAGTCGACCAGTAGCCGCGATTCACCGCCACGCGCCGCCTGCGCGGCCCCTCGCGCGACCGTGGCCGCGCCCGCGGGTGCCGCCCCAGCTGCAGGCGCTGCCGCGGCGATGTCGGCGATGCCGAGCTTTTTCTGCAGCCACTTCGGCAGGTAGGTCGCGATCGCCGCAACCTTGTCCCGGATCACTTCACCCAAGTTCCAGTTGCTGAGCCAACCCATGAGGCCCTCGATCGCCTTTCGGATCAGCGCGATCGGATTCATGACCTCCCACGTCTTGACGATGGCGTTGATGTACTTGCCGTACTTTTTGTAGATGTGGTCCCAGGTCTCGACGAAGAAGCCTTTGACCGCGCTCAGCGCGCCCATCAGCGGAGCGAACAGGTTCTCGCCGAGCCAGCGCGAGATCGGCTCCCAGTGCCGGTAGATATAGATGCCCGCCGCAGCCACGGCCGCCAGGCCGGCGAGAATCCAGCCGATGGGCGTCGTCAGAATCGCCAAGCCGAGCGCCTTCACGGCAACGGCCGTGGCTGCGATGGCGGGAATGACCATCGCCGCTAGCGTTCCGGCGACCGCCGCCAGCACGACGTTTCCCGTGCCGAACGTGTCGCATAGCCAGCCGATCGCGCTGGTGACCGGCTCGACCGCCTTTTTCAGGGCCTCCCATTTCTCGGGGAGTTTCTGCAGCCACGTCCAGGCGCGCTCGAAGGCGTGAGTGAGCTTCTGGCCTACGGCCTTCGCCAGCTTCTGCAGGGCGCCCGACTTCGCCATGGCGTCGACCTTGGCCAGCAGCCCGGACAGCTTCTCGCGGAGTACGTCGAACACTCCGTTTTGCATCACCAGCAGCTTGAAGCGGTCCCATTGGTCGCCAAGGTTGCTCATCATCCCGCCCCAAGTGCCGGAGAGCTTGTCCATGGCGCCGCCGTATTTCTGGTTCCAGATCGCCTGCAGCGTGGCTTGGATCGCGGCTCGGCTGTTCTTGTCCGCCGCTACGCGCATCGTCTGGCCGTCCTGCGTGTACTCGTAGACGAATTTGCTGCCGACAGCCCGGGCCTTGATGCCGAACTCCTTCAGGCGCTCGTTCTCGCCGGTGACCGCATCGGCGATCGCCTCGACCGCGGACTCGAGCGGCTTGCCCATCGCCGCGGCGGTGTCGCCCAGGGTCTTGAGGCTGCCGTTGGTCGGATCAAAACCGTAGGCGCGCAGCTTCACGAACTGGTCGGTGACCTCCTTCATGCTGTAGGGCGTCTTGGCCGCGAAGTCGGAGATCCACGCCATGGACTTGTCGGCCTTGGCGCTGCTGCCTTCCAGCGTGGTCAGGATCGTCCGGAACCGCTCGAACTCGGCCGCGGTGTCGACGAACTGGGTCTTGAACACGTAGGCGAAGCCGGCGCCGGCGGCGGTGAGCCCACCGAAGGCACGGCCCAGGCGGCTCAGGCTCCGACCCCAGGCGTCCGTCGCGCGGCCCGCTTGCCCGATGGCGCCGCGGATCACCGGCAGGCCGCCACGGGCGCCCACGGTGGCAACGCTGGCATTAACCCGCCGGGCGACGACGCCGATTCGCTCGACAGCGCCTTGCACCGCCCGTAGGGGGGCGGTGACGCGATCAATCCCGCGGATCGTTATCTTGAGTGGAAAGTTGGCGTTAGCCACTGTGAATCCCCTTTGGTCTGGTGTGTGGTTGTGGCGGCTGCTAGAACAGGCCAGCGCCCGCGGTGATCGCCGCAGGTGCGGAAGCGATGCGGTGCAACTCGGTCAGGGCGTGCCGGCACTCGTGATCGATGCGCGCGGCGAGCGTCACGCCGGCAGGACCGATCGCGCGCAGGCGTTCGGCGTCGAGCGCGTGGGCGCGCAACGCTCCCTTGGCGGTCAGCCGCGTGTCGGCCTCGACCGCCTGCAGCGCACGGCGCATAGCCGCATGGATCGCGTCCAGGTCCTCCGGCCAGCGGCCAGCCGCGGCCACGTGAAGCGCAGCGCTGTACGCCAGGCAAGCGCGCGCGAAGTCGGCAATGCCGGGGCCATCCTCGAGTCGGTGCAGCTCGAGCAGGCGGCGCGCAGAGCGGGCCAGCGTGTCGCCAGCCAAGCCCGCGGCATCCTCGGCGGTGCTTGGCGATGCGCCAGGCTCGGGCCCCTGCCAGCCATCGGCACCGGTGCCGTCGAGCAGTGCCGCCATCGCACGGCCAGCGGTAGCGAGGGCGCTCATCAGGTGCTCGGCCACGTCGTGTGCGGCATGCAGCCGGACGCGCTCGGCCATGTTGGCGTCTGCGTTGGTATCGATCATCGGTTGGTTCCTCCGTTGATGATGTGTTGCGGGTACAGGCGTCGCGCCCGATGAGTCAGGCCGGCGGGGATATGGTCGGCAAGAGCCGCCAACGCGAACCCTCGCCACCGGCAGCGCGTGCGCTCATCGCGCGGCGTCGGGAAGGTGGCCAGGCGCGCGAGGCGATCGTTTGCGCGCAAGAGGCGCCAGCAGGCGGCAATCAGTGCACGGTCATCGTCTGCCAGTGCGGCGCGGGCCAAGGCGTGGCGGGCGGCCCGGAACGCCAGGCGCGCGCGGTGAAGCGCGTCGGTATCGTGGTCGGTCATGCGGCAACCTCCTCGGCGTCGGTGCCGTTGGCGACCTCCTCGAGCGCTTCGTCAATCAGCCGTTCCAGCTCCTCCACCCCGTCCACGGTGAGGCTTGGGAGGCGGCCACGGGCGCGCGAGGGCACGCCACGCAGGCGGCTGACGGCGCCGCGCACCATCGCGGCGTACTTCAGCCGAACCGCCTCGGCGTCGACCAGCTCGCCACGCTCCCGCGCCATGCGCAACTCCACGTGCTCGCGCTGCGCCTTCGCGAGCCGAGCACGCTCTGTCGCCAGGTCGAGCACCTCGCCGCCGTCGCGAACCTCGGCGGCACGCCCGGCCGCCACTTCGCGCAGGTGCGCGGTATAGGCCGCCACCGCCTCGGCGAAGGGATACCGGCCGCGCGGTGTGCGCGGGACCACGCTCAGCTCTGCCAGCTCGCGCAGGCGCCGGGGTCCGATCCCCAGCAGCTGCGCGAGGGTAGCGGCGCTGACCTCCGCCGGGAGGGTGTCGGTGGTCGCCGCTCGCGGCACGGTTAGCGCGCCTCGCCCTGCTTGACGATGTACGCGCCCTCGCGGTCCGTGTCCGGCAGGATCACCCGTGCCGCCGTGAGGTCCGGTGCCGATCGACCCGGGACGAAACGCCGCTCCACGCGAAGACGCGTCGCACGCTGGGGCATGTCGCCGAGCACGCTTCGCCCATCGCTCCGCTCGCCGATCACCTCACGTCCACTGGCGGCATCGATCACCGCTGCACCGCCGCTCAGAACCTCGAACTCGACTTCCTCGAATGCACCCGGCCGCGTGCGGCGCTCGTGGGGGAGGGCGAGCGCGTCGGCTTCAGCGTCGAGCCCGGCATCGCGCGCGGCGCGGCGGGCGGCGATCACCTCGCCCTGCATCGCGCGCAGCTCTTCCAAGAGCGCGGCCACGGTGCGCGCTGCGGTGGGGTAATCCGTCGCCACGATTGCCTCGGCTCGCGCGGCGGCTTTCGTGGCTGACTTCAGCTTGGCCCGGGCGTCGGCCTGACGCTCGGCGGTGGCGACCTCGGCCAGGCGCTGGTCGGCGCGCTCGATCGCCAGGCGCAGGCGGTTCACCTCACGCTGGAGGCGCGCTCCCTCCTCGGCGTGTGCGCGCTCGGCGTCGTCGCCGCGCAACTGCGCATCCTCGGCGCCGTCGGTGTGGCGGGTCACGGCGCGCTCGGCCATCGCCAGGCGCTCGCGCAGCATGTCACCGATCTTGACGCCCGCGGCGACCGAATCGAACGCGAGCAGATCGACCAGGTTCTGGCCGTCGGCGATCATGTCGCCGGCTTGCAGCTGTCCCGCCCTCGGGCCGCGGTTGGTGTTGCTGGTGGTCATCGTCGTGTTTCTCCGTTTGGTTGATCGCGCGGATGCCGGCGCGCTCGGCGTGTTTTGTCGGGCGGGGACGGCGCGTCTAGGCGCCCGTGGCTGCGCTTTCAGGCGCTTCGGTATGCTCGGAGGGGATCGGGCTGGTCTCGGTACTGCACGGGCCGCAGGCGTGCGCTGTGGCGGTGGAAGGCCCCATAGGCGCGCCTTCCACTACGGAAGCCCCGCGGTCGTCGTCCCCCGTATCCGTTTGCCTCGGGGAAGGACCCGCGATTTCCCCAGCAGGGGAGGAAGGCGCGGCCACGGTCGCGCACGTGCGGTAGGCAGAGGCGAGCCCCGGACCAGCGGCGAGCGTGTGCAACTGGTCGCGCAGGTGGTGCAGCTCGCCGAAGGCGGCAAGCGCGTGGGTGCGTGGCGGTTGCCAGGAACGCGCACCCGATCGGGCCAGCATCGCGTCGAGCGTGACCATCGCCGCATAGGCGCGGTCAAGCGCGGCAGCAGTTGCCGCATGGTCGATTTCGGGAGTCGGGATCGTCATCGTGTCCTCGGGCTATCAGGTGTCGGTGCGTTCATCGTTCGATGTGCGTTCGATTGCTTTGAACGCGCATTGCATCGAACGCGCACCGCGCGTGCGTTCGATTGCGGGGGGTATGGGGGTTGTACGCACGCACGAATTGCACGCATCAGGAAGCGCTCCCTGCCCAGGTCGGCGGGGTCTTGTGCTTGTCCGGAGCCCCCGGGCCAATGGCCCATTTCTCGGTCTTGTTGCGGCTGGGGGTTACGCAAACCTCGCGCACGATCCAGCCTAGGCGGTCGAGCCGCGTCAGTGCCGCCCAAAACCTCGACTTGTCGACCGCCCACGCGGGAAACTCGGGCATCGTCTTGAGCGCCGCGTATGCCGTATGGCCGCCGTTGCGGGCGGTGTAGACGGTCACGCCGCCATGCACGGCCAGCGCCAGGCAGCGCATCACGTCCTCGTTGTCTTGCGCGGTTGCGTGCGTCTCCGCAGGGTCGATTTCGTTGCCATCGGTCGGCACCAGCACGCCGTCGGGGTTCCACCTCAGCCGCAGCGGTTCGGCTAGAGGCCCCAAGTTGTTTTTTTCCTGCCGCAGCTCGATCGCGTTGCCCTCGCGCAGCAACGCAAGGCGAGCGCGCGCGCTGTTGTGCCAGGCAGTCGAGCCGCTGTAGTTGTCGCCGCGGGCTCCAAAGCGGGCGGCGGCCTTGTCGATATGGGCAAGCAACAGCACCGCCGCACCGTTGGCGCGCGCGAGGCCGGCGAGCAGGCGCATGAAGGCGCGCACGGACCGGCGATCGTTCTCGTTCGCGTCGAAGGCGTCGCTGGCGTTGTCGACCACGATGAGGCGCGCGCCTACCGCGGCGGCCTGCAGCTCGGTGAAGGTGGCCGTGGCGACCGTGTCACGGGTGCCTGCTACGGCGATTTCCGTTGCCAGCGTGGCGTTGCCGGCCGTACCGTCGAGCAGGACCAGGTTACGGGCGATGGCAACAGCGTCGAGCCCGTAGGCCCGGCAGACGCGCTTGAGGCGGAACCGCACCAGGTGGCCGTCATCTTCGAGCGAGACAAACAGCACGCGACCAGGCCGGCATTCGTGGCCGGCGAATGGCGCGCCTGCAGCCACGTGCGCGGCGATGGTGAGCGCCAAGATGGACTTGCCCGCGCCACCGTGGCCGCCCAGCAGCACAAGCGCGAGAGGGATCAGGTCGGCGACGGCGTACTCGGTCCGCGGGAGCACTGCGCGCTCGATATCGTCGACCGGGACCGCGCGCAGGTTAGGAGCTGGCACCTCGGCCTCGTCGGGGCGGCGCCGGGGCGGCGGCTTTTGAGCAGCGGTATCAGCCATGGCGCGCACCGTAGAGCGCGCCGAACGCCCGCGCCTGACCCAAAACTTTCAACGGCTTGACTTCGGTCACGCACGCGGCTCCCACGCTAGGAGCTGCTCGGCTTCGACGAGCGCGACCAGTACCAGCGGCAACGCCGGCGATTTCCGAGCCCACGCGCGAAGCGCCTTGTGGGCGGCCCGACGTTCGGCGCGCGGCGCCCACGCTGGCATGGTCGCCAGGCGTCGCGCCAAGGCCACGTCGCCGCCGTCGTCCTCTTGCAGGGCGATGGCGATCGCCACCCGCTCCGCGTCGCGGAACGCCCAGACGCCGTCCTCGAGCACCGCCCAGCCGCGGCCGGGGATGTAGATGAGCGATCGCCACCATTTCATGGCAAGGCGAGCAGCCATCGCTTCGGCGGAAGTGTGGACGAGATGCGCAGCCACGGATGCAGGCGCGGTCAGCTCGCCGGGACGCGGCCAGCGGATGCGAGCCGGTTCGATCACTTCGCACCCTCACCCGTCGACGTAGACGAACGCGCGTCCAGCCAGGCCAGCAAATCGGTGCGACGGTAGCGAACCGCGCGGCCAAGCTTTACGAATGGGATGCCGTGGCGGCCGGTTGAGCGCCAGACGGCGAGCGTCGCCTCGGTGGTCCGCAGCAGGTCGGCGGCTTCGGCAGGCGTCAGCAGTTCAGGCGGGCGGTCCGCCGGGGAAGGAGTCAGATCGAAATGATGCATGGGCCAAACCTCGCAGGGGGTGTGCGGGGTTTAGCTTCGTTACACGGCAGCGCGCTCGGTAGCTGCCAAAGTGGCCCATTAATTCTTCGCCGCAGTCTCGATGAGGGCCAGCAACTCCGCCCGCGAACGGGGATCGCGAAGAACGGCCGCCATTGACTGTTTCACGCGACCACGGCGCGCCTTTCGGCGCATGGCGTGCCATCCCTTTACGGCGGCATCCCACGGCAGGTCATCTAGACATTCAAGCCCCGGCAACCATTGGCGTTGCCCATCGGGGCCAAGAGGTGCCAGGCAGTCACGGATTCGCAAGGCTTCGCGTATCCCGCGCATCGGTGCGAAAACACGCGAGCCGTTGACCACAAGCGGACTCATGGCGCGACGGGCGCCGGGGCCATACTTCGCCACGTCGCGCTTCACTTGCGAGCGGGAGCGGCCTGTCGCCTGAACAGCGCGCGCCGTAGCGCAGTGCTGGCCTTTCGTAGCCGCGTGCCATTCATGCGCCCAAGCTGCAGCCAGCGCGTCCCGCTGGTCCTTTGCCGTCTCCCGCTTGGCCGGTCGTCCTCGCTTAGCCACGGCGCGCCCTCCCCGCCTCGATTTCCACAACCTTGCCCGTCGGTGCGCGGCCAGCGGTGCGCAGGATGAATGACTCGATCAACTCCATGGGCGCCCGTAGGCGCTCGACGTCGATCACCACGTAACCGGCGGTGACGTCGCCCTCGTTCCGGTGATTCAGCAGCCGCTTGAGCGCGTACCCGGGCACGTCCAGGGATTCGGCGATGCTGGCGAACGTGCGCCGCAGATCGTGCGTTGAGAAAGCCACGCCGCAAGCTTCGGTGATCCGGGCGATCGGCTTTGCCGGCGTGTTGAGGTAGCCGGCCGCGCCCGTGCTTGCGAACAGGTATTCGCTCCCCGACGCGCGCGCCGCCGCGATGCGCCGCTGTAGCAGGGCCAGCACGTGCGGACCAACCGGGAGCGTGTGCGGGTCGCGGTTTTTGGTGTCCGTGACGGTGAACCGCTTGCCGCGCAGGTTCACGTCAGCCACGCGCAGGCTTGCCGCCTCGTTCCGGCGCAGGCCGGTGAACAGGCACAGTTCCAGGAAGTCAGCGGCCACCGGCGCCCGTTCCCGCTCGGCGTCCACGGCCGCCAGCCATGCGGCCAGCTCGTCGCGCTCGATCCGACGGCGCCGGCGGTCGACACGGTTCCACGCCTTGAGCGCGGACAGGCGACGCACGGGGTTGTCCAGGATGATCGGGCGCCCGGCTTCGTCCTCATATTTCGCGGCCGCGTAGTTCAGCAGCGCGCGCAGGATGCGCCCCACCCGGTTTGCCGCTGCAGGGCCGCCCACGCTCACCTTCCGCTTCCGGCCCATCGCATCCTTCCGAACCGCCGTGGTCGCCTTCGATAGCTTTCGGTGCAGGCGCTCCACGTCGTCGCGCGTGATTTCGACCACAGGCCGCGGCAGCCAGTCCGCGAGGTGGCGCTCTACCGTTTCGGCGTATTCGGTTGCGGTCGACGGTTTGAGGTCGTGCGCGCCCAGGTAGTCCGCCAGTACGTCCCCGAGTGTGACGCCACGCGCGCGCTTGGCGCGATGCTCGGCGGTGACGCTCCGGCCTTCGGCCAGGGCCGCCACGTGGCCCAGCGCGGCGCGCCGTGCGGCTTCTACCGTGACCTCCGGGAACCGGCCGACGGTGATCCGCTCGAGCTTGCCCGTGCCACGCACCCGCCGACGCACATAGAACGTCCGGACGCCCGCGGGCGTGATTCGCAGCTCAAGGCCCGGGGTTTTTTCGTCGGTGTAGGTCTCACGGCCGGTGGTCGGCAACGGCAGCCCAAGCAGGACGGATTTCGTGAAGTTGAGGCGCGGCATGGTGGCTCCGGTTTCCGCTCGGGGTCACACCGGGGTCACACTTTGGGGCGATTTCGGCCCATCCCGGCTAACTTCCGTTTAGATAAGGATGAACGCAAACGCCTGTTCTGTAAAGGGTCACTTAGTCCCGTTATCCCCGGCTAGGATCAGGGATAGAAAATTGAAAATCCCCGTGTCGGCGGTTCGATTCCGTCCCCGGCCACCATCGCAGCAACGTCGACCCCGCAGGCCTGCGCCGCGGGGTTTTTCGTGTCCGCCGAGGCGGGGCGGGGCGTTATGCTCTGCGCATCTTCGGACGAGGGGCCGGACGATGGATCAGCCGATCGAGAGCCAAGCCGTGCCGTCGGTGGTCGCCGGCCGCGCGCGCGGCGGACGACCGACCCAACAGGACGAGCTCGTCTGCCTGCACGATGCGGCGACCGATGCGCGCCTGCTGGTGCTGGCCGACGGCATGGGCGGGGACGGCGCCGGCGAACTGGCCGCCGCTGGCGTGGTGGAGATCGCGCGGCGGCTTTGGAGCCAGGGCCACTGGCGCGGCCAGCCCGGACCGCTGTTCCTCGAGGAGCTCTGCCAGGCGGCGCATGCCGAATTGCGCAGGCGCGGCGAAGGCCTGGCCGGCGCCGAACCCCACTCCACGGTGGTCGCGCTGCTGCTGCGCGGGCGGCGCGCCTGCTGGGCCCACGTCGGCGACAGCCGGCTGTACCGCTTCCGCCACGGCCGCTGCCTCGGACGCACGCGCGACCACAGCGTGGCGCAGCGCAAGGTCGAGCGGGGCGAGCTGCAGGCCGAGGCGGTCGCTACCGATGTCACCCAGCACATGCTGCTGCGTGGCCTGGGTGGCCCGCAGCCGCCGCAGGTCGAGCACGGTTTCGCCGCGTTGCGCCCGGGCCAGGCCTTCGTGCTGTGCAGCGACGGCGTGTGGGAGCGGCTGTCCACCGACGAGCTGGCCAGCGCGGCGCGCCGGCGCAACCAGCGGCGCGCCTTGCACGATGCGCTGCGGCTGGCCGTGGAGCGCGGCGGCGAGGACGGCGACAATGTGTCCTTGATTCTCGCGCGGATAGGCTGGATGCAGTGGTGGCGATCGCGCGTGCGCCGCTGGTGGAGCGTACTTGCCCGCGGCTCCGCCGCGCACCAGGCCGACGCGGTGGCCTGACCGGACATGAGAGGTTACGTGCAGTACATGGCATGCAAGTGGAATCCGTCCCGGCGCGGCGCCCGGCCGCCGATGCGCCGGCTCGCGATCGGCCTGCTGCTGGCGGCAGCCGGGCTGGGCGGCTGTGCGCAGCTGCACCAGCTCAAACAGAAGATCGGCGAGCACGACCGTAGCCCCGCGGTGGCGCCGACGCCCGTGCCGCGCACCGTGGAAAGGGAATCGCCGCCACCGTCGCTCGCCAGCATCGTCGACGACCAGTTGCAGCTGGGCCACTATGCCGAGGGCGAACGCCAGCTGCGCCGCTACCTGCAGGCCTACCCCGACGACCATGCGGCGCAGGCGCTGCTGCAGCAGCTCACGGCCGACCCCGAGGAGGCGCTGGGCCGCAACTCGCGCCCCTACGTGGTGCGCCCGGGCGACTCCTACAGCACGCTGGCTGCACGCTTTCTGGGCGATGCCAGCCGCTTCCTGATCCTCGCCCGCTACAACGGCTCGACCAACCCCTCGCTGCTGCAGGCCGGGCAGCGGCTGCGTCTGCCGGCGCGGCCTGCGCGGCTGGCGTCCGCCACGCAGCCCGAGCGTGCCGTCCAGGACCAGCCCGCCCCGCCACCGGAAGACACCGACAACATGGCCAAGGCCCGGCGGCTGCAGGACGAGAGCCTGGCACTGCTGCACAAGGGGCAGAAGGCGCAGGCCCTGGAGCGCATGGACGAGGCGCTGGACACCGATCCGCGGTTGCCGCCGGCGGGCGCCGATGCAATGGCGCTGCGCAAGCAGCTGGTGTCGGTCTACCACCAGCGCGCGATCGTGCTGTACCGCGACCAGCAGCTGGACGAAGCCATCGCGTTGTGGAACCGCGTGCTGGCGATCGACCCGGGATTCGAGCCGGCGACCGTCTACCGCGCCCGCGCACTCGAGCTCAAGCAGCGCCTGAAGCAGTTCTGAGGCGCTAGTCGCGCGGCGTGGCGTCCTCTGTCTCGCGCGGCGCCGGCAGCAGCCGGGTCGGCAGCTCCTGCGCCGGGATCGGCGCGACGTTGCGCCGCCGCGGCCGGCGTTCGCGCGCCTGCAGGGCGTTGCTCATCAGGTTGAAGGCGGCGAACAGGCGGCCGAGTTCGTCGTGGCGGACCAGCCGGATTCGGTGGCTGAAGTCGCCCCGCCCCACGCGCAGCATCGCCTGGCCGAGCACGTCCAGCAGCGCCAGCAGCCGGCGGAACAGCCAGTACGCCGCGCCGGTCACCGCCACCAGCGTCACCAGCAGCACCGCGACGATCACCCTAAGGGTGACCTTCTGCGCCGCGCGCAGCGGCGCGTCGCTGATGCCCAGCCGCAACTGGCCGACCTGCGCGGCCTGGTAGCGCACGGGCACGTCGAACACCAGCATCTGCCCGGGATCGCCGCCGTCGGGCAGGCGCACCCGGTAGCTGACGATGTCGTCCGAGACCGGCAGGAAGTCGCTCGCCGTGCGCGCGGGCAGCCTGCTGCCCACCTCGTCCGCGCGGGTGCTGGCGATCACCTCGCCGTAGTGGTTGGCGATCGCCAGGTAGTAGATCTGCCGGTTGCGGGAAATGTCCTGCACCAGCGCGCGGGTCGCCGCGCGGTCGTCCAGCAGCAGGTTCTCCGCGGCCTCGCCGGCGACCATGCGTGCGAGCGAGCGCCCGTAGTCCAGCGCCAGCCCGGTCACCGCGTCGTTCTGCTTGGCGTAGATCGCGGCCAGGCCGATCAGCAGGGTCAGGCTGAGCACCGCGGCAAGGATGCCCGCCCAGCGCAGGCGCAAGGAGATCAGCCGCGTGGCGAGCGGCTTTTCGTGCAGCCGTTCGTATTCGCGCAGGGCCAGACGCAGGTCCTCGATCAGCTCCGCGCCACGCTGGTAACGGTCCTGGGCTGCCGGCGCCAGCAGCGTCTGCACGATGTCGAACAGGATCGTCGGAGTGAGCGGATCGCGCGGCTGCAGCGGCGGATGCGGCTGGCGCTGGCGCTCGGCCAGCAACTGGCGCACGTCGCCGGTCTCCGACCAGGGCAGCTTGCCGGTCAGCAGCCAGTACAGCATCACGCCGAGCGAGAACAGGTCGCTGCGCGCATCCGTCGGTTCGCCGCGCAGGTGTTCCGGCGCCATGTACGCCGGGGTGCCTCCGACCTCGCGCCGGCGCACGCCCGCGGACGAGGCATCACGGCGCTCGGCGATGCCGAAGTCGCTCACCTTGGCGTGCCGCCAGCCGTCGGAGAGCATGATGTTCTCCGGCTTGATGTCCTGGTGCACCACGCCCTGGGCATGGGCGTAGTCCAGCGCGCCGGCCACCTGCTCGACCAGCGCGATGGCGACCGGCAGCGACGGCAGGCCTTCATGGGCGACCTGGCCGGCCAGCGTCTCGCCGGAAAGCCGCTCCATCGCAATGTAGGGACGGCCGTCGTCCATCTCGCCGACGTCGAACAGCGTGACGATGTGCGGATGGTTGAGATGCCCCACGGCGCGGGCCTCGGTGATGAAGCGCGCGCGGTAGGCGGGATCCGCCGCCACGCTGCCGCGCAGGCACTTGATCGCGACCGGGCGTTCGATCTCCGGATCGAAACCGGCGTAGACCACCGCCATCGCTCCGGCGCCCAGCACGCCCTCGATGCGGTAGCGCCCCACCGTCGGCGGGACGCTCCGCTCGTCCGGGCCGTCGTTCAGATCAGCCACCATGCCACCGCCCCCAGGGCGAGCAGCGCCACCGCGCTGAGCGCGAACCAGCCGCGCCGCGCGGCACTGGGCCCGGTGTCGCGTTCGCGCGTCAGAAAGGTGAACTCGACCTGGCCGAAACGCACGCGGTCGCCGTGCTTGAGCGAGGCCTCGTGGATGCGCTTGCCGTTGACGAAGGTGCCGTTGGTCGAAAGGGTGTTCATCACCGCGTAGTGGCCCTGCTGGATCATGATCCAGGCATGCGAGGCCGATACGCTCATGTCGTCCAGCACCAGATCGTTGTCGCCACGCCGGCCGATCGTCAGGCGTCCGGGACGCAGGGAAAAGCGGCGCCCCTCGAAACCGGGACTCGCGCCTTCCAGCACCGGCTCGCTGACGCTGGCGCGGCCGGCGGCGGGCATGGTCTCCCGCGCGTAGCGACGCAGCTCTTCGGCGGAAAAGAGCCGGGTGCCCTGCGGCCCGGACGAGGGCGCGCTCCGGGAAGGTGCGGGTATCTGGCCACGGCCGTTCATCGAAAAGCCTCGGTCGGGAAATCCCAGCACTATAACCAAGCGCCCGTCATCAAGGCATGGGGCGACCTGCCGGGTTCAGCTTCGGGCCATGCATCCGCGCGATACGCCGGCACCCCGCCCGGTCCGCCGCCGTCATGGCGGATGCTCCCTGCCGCGCCGTGAAAACGATTACCGCACCGCCTGCTACGGCCAGGTTGCAGGCGCGCGGGGAACGGCGAGGCGCCGCGGCGAAGCGGGTCCGTGGGATCGGTGGGACGCGCGGCCGGTCGTTTGCGGCGCGATCGGCCGGTCAGGCCGCCTCGGGCAGGGCGTAGTGCGCCAGCCGGATGGCCGCGTCCGGGCCCGGCAGCAGCACCGACACGGTGTGGCCGGAACGACGGTGTTCGTCGCGCGCCAGTTCGCGCGCGAGTCTGATCGCGGGGCCGAGCTTCAACCGGTGGAACAGGGCGACCGAGTCGCGGCACACGTTCCACTTGCCGCCGTCGCACTCAACGAGCGAGATGACGATCTTCATGACGCGCTCCGGGGAGACCTGCGCCACTGTGCGCGAATGCGTGAATTTCGCGTAGAGGCGGCGAGCGCGCGCTGTTGTAGGCGCGGACCTACATCGGCCCGGCGCCGCCGGTCATTCTGCGGCGTTGATCACCGCCAGGAAATCGCGGCCGTAGCGCTTGAGCTTGGCCTCGCCGACCCCGCTGACCCCGGCCAGTTCGTCCTCGTTGGCGGGCATCGCGCGCAGCATGGCGAGCAGGGTGGCGTCGTGGAACACCACGTACGGCGGCACCCCCTGCTGCCTGGCCAGCCGCGTCCGCAGGGCGCGCAGGGCATCCCACAGCGGTTGCTCGTAGGCCTCGATGCCCAGGTTGGCGCCGGTGACCAGCTGGCTGTCGCGGCGACGGCGCGCGCTGCGCGCCGGGCGCGCGTCCTCGCGCAGCATCACCCGTTGCGCGCCACCGAGCACGGCCCGGCTGGCGGCGGTCAGGCGCAGCGTGCCGTAGCCCTCGGCGTCGGCTTCCAGCAGGCCGGCCGCGAGCAGTTGGCGGAATACCGAGCGCCAGCCCTTCTCGTCGATATCGGCGCCGATGCCGAAGGTACTCAGGCGGTCGTGGCCGAGCTGGCGCACGCGCTCGCCGTCGACGCCGCGCAGGATGTCGATCACGTGGCCGGCGCCGAAGCGCTGCCCGCTGCGGTAGACCGCCGACAGCGCCTTCTGCGCGGGCACGGTGGCGTCCCAGGTCTTCGGCGGCTCCAGGCAGTTGTCGCAGTTGCCGCAGGGGCCGTGGTAGTCCTCGCCGAACGCGCCGAGCAGCAGCTCGCGGCGGCAGCGGGTGGCCTCGGCGAAGGCCAGCAGGCTTTCGAGCTTCTGCCGTTCGATGCGCTTGCGCTCGTCGGCCGAGTCGGACTGGGCGATCATCTGGCTCATCGTCACCACGTCGGACAGGCCGTAGATCATCCACGCCTCGGCCGGCAGGCCATCGCGCCCGGCGCGGCCGGTCTCCTGGTAGTAGCCCTCCATCGAGCGCGGCAGGTCCAGGTGCGCGACGAAGCGCACGTCCGGCTTGTCGATGCCCATGCCGAAGGCGACCGTGGCCACCATCACCACGCCGTCCTCGCGCAGGAAGCGCTGCTGGTTGGCCGCGCGCGTGCGCGCATCCAGCCCGGCGTGATACGGCAAGGCCTCGATGCCGGCGTCGGCCAGCCCGGCGGCGGTCTCGTCGACCTTCCTGCGGCTGAGCGCATAGACGATCCCCGCCTCGCCGCGATGGCCTTCGAGGAACTGCATCAGCTGCGTGCGCGGGTTGTGCTTCAGCGCGACGTGGTAGCGGATGTTCGGGCGGTCGAAGCTGGAAACGAACTGGCGCGCGTGCGCCAGGCCCAGCCGTTCGGCGATCTCCTCGCGGGTGCGCGGGTCCGCGGTGGCGGTGAGCGCGATGCGCGGCACCTGCGGGAAGCGCTCGTGCAGGATCGTGAGCTCGCGGTACTCCGGACGGAAGTCGTGGCCCCACTGGGAGACGCAGTGCGCCTCGTCGATCGCGAACAGGCCCACCCCGATGCGCTCGAGCAGGCCGAGGAAGCGCGGCGTGAGCAGGCGCTCGGGCGCCACGTACAGCAGCTTCAGTTCGCCCGCCAGCAGGCGCCGTTCCACTTCGCGCTGGTCGTCCGCCTCCAGGCTGGAGTTGAGGTAGGCGGCGGCCACGCCCGCCTCGCGCAGGGCGTCGACCTGGTCCTGCATCAACGCGATCAGTGGCGACACCACGATGGCGGTGCCGGGGCGCAGCAGCGCGGGAATCTGGTAGCACAGCGACTTGCCGCCACCGGTGGGCATCAGCACGAGCGCGTCGCCGCCGGCGGCCAGATGCTCGACGATGGCCTGCTGCTGGCCGCGGAAGCTGGCGTAACCGAAGACGCTGTGAAGGAGGTCGAGGGCGCGGGAAGACATCGCGCGCATGCTACCAAAGCGGCACGCCGCGCTCGCCGGCGCGATCCCACCGAGACTGTAGGAGACCAGTGCAACCCGCTGTAGGAGCGGGCTTGCCCGCGATGCTCCTGCTCGCGCCGCTTCCGCAGCAAACGGAGGCGAACGGGACGCCAGCGGTCCGGCTCCTACCGGAGCCGGTCGCGCGAGGGTCGGCCTACGCGGACAGGCCCCACAGCGCACGGTCCAGATCGGCATCCAGCCCGAAGCGCGACAATGGCACGCGGCCGTTCTTCACCTCGACGCCTTCGGCGCGCAGGCGGCGGCATTGCTCGCGGAAACCGCGGCTGCCCGGCGGCAGGGCGACCTGCCCGTTGGCACGCAGCACGCGGTGCCACGGGAGCTCCATGCCCTCGGGCGTCTCGCCGAGCAACTTGCCGACCAGGCGCGCCCGGCCCGGCAGGCCCGCACGCGCGGCGATCGCGCCATAACTGGCGACGCGGCCGCGCGGGATCGCGGCGATGGCGGCATAGACGCGGGCGTGGCTTTCCTGCATGGGCCGTCACTTGGGGACGATGGGGCCGCAGGGTACCATCGGCACCCTGCAAGGAGCCTGTCATGCGCCATTTCGAAGCGGTGCGTTCCCACGTCGGCAGCCAGTACACGCTGAGGCAGAACGACCCCTACCTGATCAGCTTCGACCTGTCCCTGCCGCTGGGCCGCCACCAGGGTATCTACCTGGCCGAGCTGGAAGACGAAAGCGGCCGGCGCTACCTGCGCCTGTCCACGCCGATCGGACCGCTGGCGGGCACCGATCCCCATCGCTGCCTGCGCTTCAACTGGGAGCAGCGCACCGGCTTCCTCGCCGTCGCGGACCTGGACGGCTCGCCCTACCTGCACCTGTGCGAGAACCGCCCCTACGAGTTCCTCGACGGCGGCGAACTGGAGCGGCTGATCGGCGAGCTGGGCCTGCTCGGCGACCAGCTGGAGCAGATCATCGCCAGCGGCGGCGACAGTTTCTGAGCGGAGCTCACCCCAGCGCCTGCACCAGGCGCACGCAGCCGTAGGCCAGCAGCGCGGTGATCGGCAGGGTCAGGATCCAGGCCCACACCATGCGCTCGACCACCGACCAGCGGATCGCGTTGAAGCGCTTGGCCGCGCCCACGCCCATGATCGACGCCGACACGTTGTGCGTCGTGGACACCGGGATGCCGAACGCCGAGGCGGTGAGGATCACCGCCGCCGAACTGCCCTCGGCCGCGAAGCCGTTGATCGGATGCAGCTTGACCATCTTGTGGCCCAGCGTCTTGATGATGCGCCAGCCGCCGCCCGCGGTACCCGCAGCCATGGTCAACGCGCACAGCACCGCCACCCAGGAAGGCACGTTGAAGCCGCCTTCAGCGGAGCCGGCCACGCGCAGGAAGCCGAGCCAGCGCGGCAGGTGCTCGAACTGGCCAGCGGCCGTGCCGCCGGCCAGCGCCAAGGCGATGATGCCCATGCTCTTCTGCGCATCGTTCATGCCGTGCGCCAGGCCCATCGCGCTGGCCGAGACGATCTGCGCCTTGCCGAACAGCGCGTTGACGAACGGCGTGCGGCCGAGCCGCTGCAGCCAGCCCCGGCGGTTGGCCAGCCAGGCGAACAGCGCGTAGAGCGCGCCCATCAGCAGGAAGCCGATCACGAAGCCCATCAGCGGCGAGACCACCATTGGCACCACCACCTTGGGGATCACGCCCTTGCCGGACCACAGGCTGCCCTGCGCCCAGATCACCGAGCCGAAGTTGCCGCCCGCCGCGGCGATGGCGGCACCGACCAGCGCGCCGACCAGCGCGTGGCTGGAGCTGGAGGGCAGGCCCCACCACCAGGTGATCAGGTTCCACGCGGTCGCGGCCAGCAGCGCGCAGATCAGCAGCTGCGGGCCGGCGTCGACCACGTGCGTGTCGATCAGGCCGGCGGCGATGGTCTTGGCCACCGCCGTGCCCCACAGCGCGCCGACCAGGTTGGTGATCGCCGCCAGCAGCACCGCCTGGCCGGGGCTGAGCACCTTGGTCGCCACCACCGTGGCGATGGAGTTGGCGGTGTCGTGGAAGCCGTTGATGTAGGTGAAGGCGAGCGCGATCGCCACCACCGCGAAGACCAGGCCGATGCTCATGGGCCCGCTCTCAGGAGTGCTTCAGCACGATCGAGTAGACCGTGTTGCCGACGTCGCGGCACTTGTCGATCGCCTTCTCGATCAGCTCGAACAGGTCCTTGGCGAGCATCGCCTTCATCGCGTCGTTGCCCTCCACGTACAGCGAGCGGTAGGGCGCCAGCAGCATGCGGTCGCCCTCCGACTCCAGCGCCTGGAGCCGGTCCTGCAGCTTGCGCACCGGGTCGATGCGCAGCCCGCGGCGCAGCTCGCCGATCATCTCGGCCACCACCGCGGTGGCCTCCTCCAGCACGCAGGCGCGCTGAGCGAAGTTCACGTCGGCCACGCGGCCGGCGACGATCGAGTAACGTTCGGCGAACTTCTCCACCGTCTTGGGGATCTTGTACAGCGCGGAGTTGAGCGCCTCGATGTCCTCGCGATCCAGTGCGGTGACGAAAGTGTTGACCAGCTCCTCGCTGATCTGCGCGGCCAGCGCCTTCTCGCGGGCGCGGGCGCCGGCGAAATCGGCCATGACCGGCGCGCGCTCCTTGTTCGCCAGCATCTGGTGCAGCGCCTTGGCGCTTTCATGGGCGGCCTCGGCGCTCTGCTCGAGCAGGCCGTAGAACTTGTCGCCCTTACCGAAGATCGTCTGCAGTGAAAACATGCGCGTGCCTGGAAGCCGGAGGAAAGGTCAAACCGGCCGAATGTTACAGGAGCCACCGCGCCGACGGTACGCCGGCGTCATCGGCGCACCCCTTCACCGGCCCTGCACGCGTCGCTGCGGGCGTGGCGGCCATCCCGTACACTGCGCACCCATGCGACCCCGAAGTACCCCGCCGCGATGCTGACCGACATCGCGCTCGTGATCCTGCTGTCGGTCTGCAACGGCTTCTTCGCGCTGTCGGAGATGGCGCTGGTCGCCTCGCGCAAGAGCCGGCTCAAGCAGATGGCGCAGGACAGCCGCCGCGCCCGCGTGGCGCTGCGGCATGCGGAAGCGCCGGAGCACTTCCTTTCCACCGTGCAGGTGGGCATCACGCTGGTCATGCTGGTGACCGGTGCGCTGGCCGGCGACCGCCTGGGCGCGCGCTTCGCCGAGATGGTGCAGGGCGAACGGATCGCCTGGCTGGCGCCCTACGCCCAGGCGATCGGGATCGTGATCGGCTTCGTGGTCATCTCCTACATCCAGATCGTGATCGGCGAGCTGCTGCCCAAGCGCCTGGCGCTGTCCGCGCCGGAGCGGCTGTCCGCCTTCGCGGCCTGGCCCATGCTGGTGCTGGCCCGTGTCGCTGCGCCGTTCGTGTGGCTGCTCAACCGCTCCAGCGGCCTGCTGCTCAAGCTGTTGCGGGTGAACGACCAGGGGCGCGGCAGGGTCACCGAGGAGGAAATCCGCCTGCTGGTCGCCGAGAGCGCCGAGCAGGGCGTGCTGGACCCTGACGAGCACAACATGGTCAATCGCGTGCTGCGCCTGGGCGACCGCACCGTCGACAGCGTGATGACCCCGCGCATGCGCATCGCCTGGCTCGACCTGACCGCGCCGCACGAGGAGAACATCGCGGTCATGCGCCAGACGCCCTACTCGCGCTATCCCGTCTACCGGGGGGACGAAAGCGACGTGGCCGGCGTGCTGGAGGTCAAGAGCCTGATCGGCGGCATCGGCGGCGGCACGCCCGAGCTGTTCCGCCAGCTGGCCAAGCCGCTCTACGTGCCGGCCACGGCGCGCGCGATGGACCTGCTGGAGGAGTTCCGCGACGCCGAGACGCCGATGGCGCTGGTGGTCGACGAGTACGGCGACATCGAGGGCCTGGTCACGCTCAACGACCTGCTCGCCGCGGTGGTCGGCGCCAGCCAGCTCGGCCACGGCGGCAGCGAGGAGCATCCGCCGATCGTCGCGCGCGAGGACGGCAGCTGGCTGGTCGACGGTTCGCTCTCGACCGAGGACCTGCGCGAGCTGCTGCATCTGCAGCGCCTGCCCGGCGAGGAGGAGCACGAGTTCCGCACCGCCGCCGGCATGGTGATGACCGCGCTGGGCCACATCCCCCAGGTGGGCGAGGTATTCGCCTGGCGCGGCATCCGCTTCGAGGTGGTGGACCTGGACGGCGCGCGCATCGACAAGCTGCTGGTCGTCCCCGCGCCGCGCATCGAGGTGGCGGACGACGAGCAGTAGGCCGCCGCCGGGCGGCGGTTCGGCTTTTCACGGTCGCTTTGCTAGGCTTGGGTGGATGTCTCCGCTCAAGCCCGCCTCCGTGGGCGCCCCCTTGCCGGCGCCACCGTTGCCCCGGCCGGACCAGCGCTGGGCCCTGTTCCTCGACGTGGACGGCTGCCTGCTGGAGTTCGTCGACGATCCCGCCGCCGTGGTGGTCTCCGACTCGCTGCGCCGGCTGCTGCAGGCCCTGCACGATCGCCTCGACGGCGCCCTGGCGTTGGTCAGCGGCCGCGCCGTGCACGACCTGGACCGGCTGTTCGGCCGGCCGTCGTGGGCACTGGCCGGCCTGCACGGCTACGAGCTGCGCTACGACGACGGCTCGCACCGCGAGATCGCGGTCGACCCCGTGGCGGAGGCGCGCATGCGCGAGGCCGTGCAGGCGCTGGCCGCACGGATGGACGGGGTGCAGCTGGAGGACAAGCACCAGGCGATCGCCCTGCACTGCCGGCGCGCCCCGCAGCGCCTGCCGGCACTGCTTGCCGCCGCCAGGGCGCTGGCCGCCGACCTGCCCGGATACGAGCTGCAGCCGGGCAACCTGGTGGTGGAGTTCAAGCCGGCCGGCATGGACAAGGGCCGCGTGGTGGAGGAACTGATGCAACGGCCGCCGTTCGCCGGGCGCGCGCCGGTGTACCTGGGCGACGACCTCACCGACGAGCACGCGTTCGCCGCGGTCAACCGCCTGGGTGGTCTGAGCGTGCGCATCGGCATGCGCGAGCCCAGCCAGGCGCGGTTCACGCTGCCTAGCCCGGACGCCGTCCACGCTTGGCTGGATCAGCTGCGGGATGCACTGGACACACACGAGGGAGTTTCCATCGATGCCACTACCGGCGGAGGGCCATCACCCTGCCAGCCTTGAGCTGGGTGTGGTCGGCAACGGCAGTGTTGCCGCCCTGATCGATTCCTGCGGGCGCATCGTGTGGTGTTGCCTGCCGCGGTTCGATGCCGATGCCACCTTCTGCGCGCTGCTGCAGCCGCGCATCGAAGGCGGCGACTGGACGATCGAGCTGCAGGATTGCGAACGGGCCGAACAGCATTACGTGCCCAATACCGCCGTCCTGGTCACCCGCCTGCACGACCGCCACGGCGGCGCCATCGAGATCACCGACTTCGCTCCGCGCCACCGCTACCACGGGCGGGTCTACCACCCGGTGATGCTGGTGCGCCGGGTGGTGCCGCTGGCCGGCGCCCCGCGCATCCGCGTGCTGCTGCGTCCGCTGTGCGAATACGGCGCGCACGCACCACAGACCACCTCGGGCAGCAACCACATCCGCTACCTGCTGGACGGGGTGGTGCAGCGGCTCACCAGCGACGTCGCGGTGCCGCTGATCGAGCGCGGCCTGCCATTCGGCCTGGACCGCCCCGCGCACTTCGTGTTCGGGCCGGACGAGACGCTCACCGAGAGCCCGGCCGAGTTCACCCGCCGCATGCTCGAGCGCACCCTGCAGTACTGGCGCGAGTGGGTGCGCTACCTGTCCATCCCGTACGAGTGGCAGGACGCGGTGATCCGTGCCGCGATCACCCTCAAGCTGTGCCAGTACGAGGCCACCGGCGCCATCGTAGCGGCGCTCACCACTTCCATTCCCGAGGCCGCGGATACCCAGCGCAACTGGGACTACCGCTACTGCTGGCTGCGCGACGCCGCCTTCACCGTGCGTGCGCTGAACCGGCTGGGCGCCACCCGCAGCATGGAGGAGTACATCCGCTACGTGTTCAACCTGGCGGTCGCCGACGACGATACGGAGATCGGCCCGGTGTTCGGCATCACCTTCGAGCGGGAATTGCACGAGCGCCAGATCGACAGCCTGGCCGGCTATCGCGGTATGGGCCCGGTGCGGGTCGGCAACGACGCCTGGCGACAGCGGCAGAACGACGCCTACGGCTCGGTCGTGCTGGCCTCGGCGCAGCTGTTCTTCGACCGCCGGCTCGAGCGCATGGGCGACGCGGACACCTTCCACCGGCTCGAACGCATGGGCCGCCTCGCCCTGCGGGTGGCCGAGCAGCCGGACGCGGGGCTGTGGGAGTTCCGCGGCCGCTCCGCCGTGCACACCTACTCGGCCGCCATGTGCTGGGCCGCCTGCGACCGCCTGGCGCACATCGCCACCGAGCTGGGGCTGGACGAGCGCGCGCGCTGGTGGCACGAGCAGGCGGTCGCGCTGCACGCACGCATCGAGGCGCGGGCCTGGAACGCGCGGCTCGGCTACTTCGTCGACGCCTACGACGGCGAGCACCTGGATGCCAGCCTGTTGCTACTGGCCGACATCGGCTTCGTGTCCGCCCGCGACCCGCGCTTCGTGGCGACCGTCGATGCCATCGGTGCCGCGCTGGGGCGCGGGCACCACCTGTTCCGCTACATCGCCCCGGACGACTTCGGCGCGCCCGAGACCAGCTTCAACCTGTGCACCTTCTGGTACATCGAGGCGCTCGCCGCCACCGGCCGCGAGGTCCAGGCGCGCGCGATGTTCGAGCACATGCTGAGCCGCCGCAACGCGCTGGGCCTGCTCTCGGAGGACCTGGCGCCGGACAGCGGCGAGCACTGGGGCAACTATCCGCAGACCTATTCGCTGGTCGGCCTGATCCAGGCCGCCATGCGCCTGTCGCGCCGCTGGGAGGACGCACTATGAGCCGCAACCCCAGGAAAGCCGGTCGACTGGTGGTGGTCTCCAACCGCGTCGCGCTGCCGCGGCAGACCGCCACCGGAGGCCTCGCCTCGGCCATGCGTGCGGCACTGCAGGAACGCGGCGGCCTGTGGTTCGGCTGGAGCGGCAAGTGCTCCGCGCGCAGCGCCGAGGAGCTGCACCGCCTTACCGATGGGCCGATCGACTACGTGACGGTCGATCTCTCGCGCGCCGACCACGACGACTTCTACGCCGGCTTCGCCAACCGCACCCTGTGGCCGCTGTTCCACTACCGTCCCGACCTGGTCGACTACCAGCGCAGCCACCTGGAAGGCTACCTGCGGGTCAACGCGATCTATGCCGACCAGCTGGTCAAGCTGCTGGAGCCGGACGACGTGATCTGGGTGCACGACTACCACCTGATCCCGCTGGCCGCGATGCTGCGCGAGCGTGGCGTGCGCAACCGCATCGGCTTCTTCCTGCACACGCCGCTGCCGGCCGCCGCGCTGCTGATCGCGCTGCCGCGCCACCGCGAGCTGCTGGAGACGCTGGCCAGCTACGACCTGGTCGGCCTGCACACCGCGCGCGACCTGCGCGCGCTGGAGGACTACTTCCTGCACGAGGTCGGCGGCGCGATGCGTCCGGGCGGACGGCTGCGCGCGGCCAACGGCCGGCTGTTCCGCGCCGGCGTGTTCCCGATCAGCATCGACACCGCCGAGGTGGCCGCCACCGCGCGCAACGCGACCGCGGAGGAAGGCGTGCGCGAACTGTACGACAGCCTGGACGGGCGCGACCTGATCATCGGTGTGGACCGGCTGGACTACTCCAAGGGCCTGGCCGAGCGCTTCGAGGCCTACGCGCATCTGCTCGAGCGGGTGCCCGAGCTGCACCGGCACGTGACCTTCCTGCAGATCGCGCCGCCCTCGCGCGGCGCGGTGCCGGAGTACCGGCAGATCCGCCGCGAGCTGGAACGCTCGGCCGGCCACATCAATGGCAAGTTCGCCACGCCGGAGTGGGTGCCGATCCGCTACGTCAACCAGTCGTTCCCGCACCGGCTGCTGGCCGGCTACTACCGCGTGGCGCGGGTCGGCCTGGTGACGCCGCTGCGCGACGGCATGAACCTGGTGGCCAAGGAATACGTCGCCTGCCAGGACCCGAAGAACCCGGGCGTGCTGGTGCTCTCGCGCTTCGCCGGCGCGGCGCAGGAGCTGACCGAGGCGCTGCTGGTGAACCCGGCCGACACCGCCGAGGTGTCCGACGCGCTGGAGCGCGCGCTCAAGATGCCGCAGCGCGAGCGCATCGCCCGCTGGCGCTCGATGATGGACGTGCTCGAGCGCCACGACATCACCGCCTGGCGCAACGCGTTCCTGCACGCGCTGGCCGGTTGACACCCGCGCCCGCTTGCCCGGTAGGAGCGAGCTCGTCTCGCGATGCTTTGTCCCGGACGCATGGCACGCCCGCGCTGCAAAAACCGGCAGGAAGCATCGCGAGCAAGCCCGCTCCCACCTTTGCCGGGGCTGAGGGGTGGCCGTCACACCGGTGCCCGCTGCGCTGGGCTACGCTAAGCGGAATCACAGGGGAGCCATGCCATGAAACCCAGCCTCACCGTCCTGCTCGCCGCCCTGCTGGCCGCGAGCGGCGCCCTGCCCGCTGCCGACGCGCCGCAGGCGAAGTACCCCGACTACCCCAGCGAGACGCCGGCGCACTTCGTTCCCGCCACCGCCAGCTTCGACTACGTGCGGCGCGAGGTGATGATCCCGATGCGCGACGGCGTGAAGCTGCACACGGTCATCCTGATTCCCAAGGGCGCGAAGCACGCCGGCATCCTGCTCACCCGCACGCCCTACGATGCCGACGCGCTCACCAGCCACACCATGAGCGGGCACCTGGCCCCCATGCTGCAGGGCTACGACAACGCCACCGACGTGATCGTCGAGGACGGCTACATCCGCGTGGTGCAGGACGTACGCGGCAAGTACGGCTCCGAGGGCGACTACGTGATGAACCGGCCGGTGCACGGCCCGCTCAACCCCACGCCGGTGGACGACGCCACCGATACCTACGACACCATCGACTGGCTGGTGAAGAACCTGCCCGAGTCCAACGGCAAGGTCGGCACGCTGGGTATCTCCTACGACGGCTTCGAGCCGCTGATGGCGCTGGTCCATCCGCACCCGGCGCTGAAGGTGTCGGTGCCGATGAACCCCATGGTCGACGGCTGGATGGGGGACGACTGGTTCCACCACGGCGCCTTCCGACAGCAGAACATGAGCTACATCTACGAGCAGGTGGCCAGTCGCGACAACTCGGTCAAGTGGTGGACCAGCTTCCACGACGAATACGACCTGTTCATGCACTACGGTTCGGCCGGCGCCATGGGCCAGGCCTACGGCATGCAGCAGCTGGGCTTCTGGAACAAGGTGCTGGCGCACCCGGCCTACGACGCCTTCTGGCAGGACCAGGCGGTGGACAAGCTGCTGGCGAAGGAGCCGCTGAAGGTGCCGGTGATGCTGGTGCACAGCCTGTGGGACCAGGAGGACATCTACGGCGCGCTCGCCGTCTACCGCGCGATCAAGCCCAAGGACACCGGCGGCGACATGGTGCGGCTGGTGATGGGCCCGTGGCACCACGGCCAGGAGATCGACGAGGGCAGTTCGCTGGGGGCGATCCGGTTCGGCAGCGACACGGCCAGGTACTTCCGCGAGCACATCCTGCGTCCTTTCCTCGCGCAGTACCTCAAGGACGGTGCGCCCAGGGCGGATCTCGCCCCGGTCACCGCCTTCCAGACCGGCACCAACCAATGGCAGCGGCTCGACCGCTGGCCGCTGGCCTGCGCGCAGGGCTGCCCGTCCGCCAGCCGCGCGCTGTACCTGGAGCCGGACCACGAGCTCGGCTTCCAGGCGCCTGCGGGCGGCAGTGCCTATGACGAGTACGTCTCCGATCCGGCACACCCGGTGCCTTTCCGCGCCCGTCCGATCCAGCCGATCGGCTACGAGAACGGCCTGACCTGGTCGCAGTGGCTGGTCGACGACCAGCGCGAGGCCTCCGGCCGCACCGACGTGCTGACCTACGTGTCGGAACCGCTCACCGCGCCGCTCGCGATCGCCGGGCGCCCCGAGGTGCACCTGGTCGCCTCCACCAGCGGCACCGACAGCGACTGGGTGGTGAAGCTTATCGACGTCTACCCCGACCAGGTCGCCGAGCAGCCTGAGCTGGGCGGCTACCAGCTCGCGGTGTCGATGGACATCTTCCGCGGCCGCTACCGCGAGGGCTTCGACAAGCCCGCGCCGCTCGCCGCCAACCGGCCGCTGGACTACCGCTTCGCACTGCCCGCAGCCAACCACGTGTTCCTGCCCGGCCACCGGTTGATGGTGCAGGTGCAGTCGAGCTGGTTCCCGCTGTACAACCGCAACCCGCAGACCTACGTACCCAACATCTTCTGGGCCAAGCCGGGCGACTACGTGAAGGCGACCCAGCGCGTCTACCACGCGCCGGGACAGGCGAGCTTCATCGCGCTGCCGGTGGTGGCGCACTGAGCCGCCGGCGCTTTCCGGGGCCCGCCGAACGGCGGGCCCGGCGCACTCACGCATCCGCACGCAGTTCCTGCCCGCGATAGAAGCGGTGGTGCGCGAGCCCGAGCAGCGGCAGGTCCTCGTGCGTGTCGCCGTAGGCGTAGACCCGCTCATACGCGGCCAGCTCGTAGCGGGCGCGCACCTGATGCGCCTTTTCCTCGCCCACGCACTGCGCGCCGAGGTAGCGCCCGGTGAGGCGACCATGCCGATGCTCGAGCGTGGAGCAGATCAGGGCCAGGCCCTGCGCGCGGCACCACGGCGCCAGGTACACGTCCAGCCCGCCGGATACCACCACGACGGTATCGCCCTGCCGCTGGTGCCAGCGGATCCGCGCCATGGCCTGCGGCCGCAGCTCGGCCGGCAGCACCTCGGCGGCAAAGGCCTCGCCATGAGCCTGCAGCTGCGTCAGCGGCACGCCGGCGAAGCCGAAGCGCACGATGGCGGCGCGCACCGCGACCCCGGAAACCCGGCCGCGGCGGTAGCCGAGCACCCATGGCGCCAGCAGCAGCCCGCCGCAGGCCAGCCGCCACCCTGGGACGGCGCGGTGCATGAAGCCGGGCATGGTTTCGCGGGTGGTGATCGTTCCATCGAAGTCGAACAGCGCGAGATCGGGCATGCCACGGTCGTCCCTGGGATCGGCGCATGCTAGCCGCCGGGCGTCGCGGACTCCATCTCCAGCAGCAGGCGGTGCCCGCTCGGATCGAGCAGCAGCGCCACCTCGCCGTCGCCCGCTGGCGGCCAAGGCGCTCCGCCGTCACGCAACCGGTCCAGCAGCACCGGCAGGTCGTCGACCGCCAGCACCAGCCGGTCGGCCACCCGGTCGTTGGCGGCCGCCGGCGGATCCAGGCGGCGCCCGTGGGGCGTGCGGTAGCCGAGCAATTCCAGGTGCGGCGGGCCGCGTTGCCCGGCCACCAGGCCCACCACGTCCGCGTCCGCGCCGGGCAGGCCGTCCAGGTGCTGTTGTTCCGGACCGCGGTTGTGCGAGCGCCCGGCCACGTGCAGGCCCAGGCGTGCGTAGAACGCGACCGAGGCCTCGACGTCGGCCACCGCGATCGCTGAGTGGTCGATGCCCAGGAACAGGCCCGGCGCCTCCTGCCAGCAGGGCGCGCCGACGCCGGCGGGAAACCGGATCAGCTCCAGCGGATGGCCTTCCGGGTCGCGGAACTTGAAGGCGGTGACGCCGCCGGTGTCCGGTGGCAGCGTCTGCGGCCCGCCCTGGCTGATCGGCCGGCACGCGTGGCGTTGCAGCCGCGCGTACGCCGCCGGCATGTCCGCCACCACGATCGCCAGGTGCTGGAAGCACAGGTCGGCCGCGTTGCTGTCGGCCGGATAGGGCCGCCCGGGCGGGTCGAACGCCACCAGCTCCAGCGCCTGCGCGCCCAGGCGCAGGCGTGCCATCTGCGCACGTGCGCCGGGCAGGCCCATCATTTCGCCCCAGGCGGGCGTGCCCACGACCGTCCGCTCCACCAGCGCGAAGTCCAGCGCCTCGCAGTAGAAGGCGATCATGCGCGCGAGGTCGCCCACGTTGCGGCTGACCCGCCGCAGCCGTAGCACCCGTCCGCTCATGGCCGCTGCGCGCCACGCGTGTTGGTGTAGATCGCGTACAGCGTCTGCGAGGCGCACAGGAACAGGCGGCAGTAGTGACGGCCGCCGAAGCACAGGTTGGACACCGGGCTGGGTACGCGGATGCGCCCCAGCAGCGTCCCATCCGGATCGAAGCAGTGCACGCCGTCGTCGCTGGCGATCCACAGGTTGCCCTGCTCGTCGCAGCGCATGCCGTCGGCGTGCCGGCCCAGGAAACGGCGGCCGCGCACGAGGCGGGCGGCACCGCCGCCATCGCGCTCGACGTCGAACACGTGGATTTCCTGCCTCGGTTCGGCGACGAACTGCAACCCGGTCTCGGCCACGTACAGGCGCGACTCGTCCGGCGAGAAGCACAGACCATTGGGTCCCTCGAAGCCGTCGGCCACCACGCGCAGGCGGCCGCTCGCCGGATCCAGGCAGTACACGGACGCCGGCAGCTCCGCGCGTTGCTTGCCGCCTTCGTAGTCGGTCTGGATGCCGTAGGGCGGGTCGGTGAACCACACGCTGCCGTCGGACTTCACCACCACGTCGTTGGGCGAGTTGAGCCTTTTTCCTTGGTAGCGTTCGGCGAGCACGGAGACGCTGCCGTCCGGTTCCGTGCGCGTGATGCAGCGCCCGCGATGCGAACAGGACACCAGCCGGCCCTGGCGGTCACGGGTGTGCCCGTTCTCGAAACCGGAGGGCTGGCGGAACACCGACACGCCGCCGCTTTCGCTCCAGCGCAGCACGCGGTCGTCTGGGATGTCGCTGAACAGCAGCTCCTCGCGGTCGGCGAACCACACCGGCCCCTCCAGCCAGCGGAAGCCGCCGGCCAGCGTCTCCAGCGACGCGTTGGGCAGCACCAGCGCCTTGAAGCGCGGATCGGCGATCTCGAGGTCAGCCATCGTCGTCGTCCGACGCGTTGGCCGGGCGCCCGCGCGCGGTGGGCCGGTCCAGCTGCACCAGCATCAGCACGGCCGGTTCGCCGCCCACCGTGCCGGAGCGATGGCCCTTGCGGCCCTTCGCGTCGGCCTCGCAATGCTGGTCGCCGCCGAAGGACACCTCGCCCGGTCCCATCTCCACGCGCCGGCCGTCCATGCTCTGGACGAACCAGCGCCCGGACAGCGGCACGATCCATTGCGGCCTGGGGTTCTCGTGCCATTCGCCGACCCAGCCGACCGGCAGCACGGCGAACACCACCTTCGCGTGGCCCTCGCCCTGCGGCGCGTTCCACTGCGGTGCCGCACCGCCCATGCTCTGGCGCTCGAAGTCGTCCGCCACGCAGCGGGACTGGTGGCTCACCCCCGCCTCGTCGGTCCAGATCCGCCAGTAGGTCAGGCGGGGTGGTGCGCAAGCCTCGGCGCTCATGGCGTGTCTCCGGATGGCAGGGCCGGCGCGATGCCGGCGGGCGTGTACGCCGGCGTGGACGACAGCGGATGGGCGAGCACCGCCCGCGCCGGCGCGAGCTGCGCGCTGAAGGCGAGCAGCAGCATGCCGCCGGCCACGCAGAAGTTCTTCAGGAAATCCCAGAAGTGCGTGCGCGCGACGCTGTCGCCTTTCGCCCAGAAATCCCGATACGCCCAGAAGTTGTGGTACAGCAGCGCCGTCACGACGCAGTAGGCGGCGAGCAGGAAGGCGGCCAGGCGGTCGTGCCAGCCGAACAGGATGCAGGCCGGGCCGACCAGTTCCAGCGTCATGCCCAGCACCAGCAGCACTGGCCCGCCGGGCAGGAAGCTGGAGTTCGCCTGCCTGAGCGCGCCTTCCCAGTTGAAGATCTTGTCCATCGCGCTGAACGGGAACAGCACCACCAGGAACAGGCGGATCAGCAGCGGCAGGCCGACCAGGTCGATCCAGTTCATGGCGCGCCCTGCCCTGCCGTGGCCACGTCCGCCGCGCCCAGCCGCTCCTTCAGGTGGTCGGCGACGCGCAGCGCGTTGGCGATGATAGTCAGCGTGGGATTCACCGCGCCGATCGAGGGAAAGAAGCTCGCGTCGGTGACGTAGAGGTTGTCCAGCTCGTGCGCCTTGCAGTGGAGGTCCAGCACGGAGCGGGCCGGGTCGCTGCCGAAGCGCAGCGTGCCGGCCTGGTGTGCGGTGCCGCCGATCGGGATCTCCTTGCCCAGCTCGAACTTGCGCTCCAGCAGGGTCGGATGCTTGCCGGCGCCGCGCACCAGTTGCTTGAGCTTGTGCTTGAGCCGCTCGTGCGCCTCCATGTTGTTGGGATACTGCTCCAGCGTCACGTGCCCGTCGGGTCGCAGGCGCACGCGGTTCTCCGGGCGCGGCAGGTCCTCGCTGGAGAGCCAGAAGTCCAGCGCGTGGTGGGCCATCTGCTCGAACGGCAGGTCGGGCAGCCAGTCCAGCCAGTCCGGCACCGCCTCGCCGCGGATGGTGTCCGGGTGCGACTTGCCGGTCATCTGGATCAGGCCCAGCGGGTAGTCCCAGTCCTCGGCGCCGAAGTAGTAGTCGGCCACGGCCAGCGTCTTCTCGAACACCGTGTCGTTGCGCTCGCGCGAGAGCGCCAGCATCACCGACTGGTTGTGCCGCATGTAGTTGCGCCCGACCTGGTCCGAGCCGTTGGCCAAGCCGTCGGGATGGCAGTCGTTGGCCGAGCGCAGCAGCAGCAGCGCCGAGCTCAGCGCGCCGCAGGCGACCACCACGATGTCGGCCGAGTACACCTCGCGCCGACGCTCGCGCTCCACGTTCACCGCGGTCACGACGCGCCCGCCGGGATCGGTCTGCAGCGTGTGCACGTAGGCGCCGGTCAGCAGCGTCACGTTGGGATGCGTCGCCAGCATCGGGTCGACGCAGATCACCTGCGCGTCGGCTTTGCCGTTGAGCAGGCACGGATAGCCGTCGAAGGCAGCACAGCGGATGCAGATGCTGGTCGGCGACACCACGCCTTCGCGCTCGTCCAACAGGATGCCCAGCGGCATGTGGAAGGGCGTCACGCCCTGGCGGGCGAAGTTTTCGTGCAGTTCCCGGATGCGCGGCTCGTGCGAGACCGGCGGGTGCGGGTACGGTGCGCTCGCCGGCGGTTCGGTCGGGTCCTCGCCGCGCAGTCCGTGCACGTGGAAGAGCTGCTCGGCCTGCGTGTAGTAGGGCTCGAAATCCGCATACGACAGCGGCCAGGCCGGCGAGATGCCATCGGCGTGGCGCAGCTCCTGGAAGTCGCGCTCGCGCAGGCGGAACAGCGCCGCGCCGTAGACCTTGGAATTGCCGCCCACGAAGTAGTGCAGGCCGGGGTGGAACAGCGTGCCGTCCTTGTCGTACCAGCTCTCGTTGGCGACGTAGGCGTTGTCGACGAAGACCGTCTTCGGGTCCCAGTTCTCGATGCCCCGCTTGAGGTAACCACCGCGCTCGAGCAGCAGGATGCGCTTGCCGGTAGGGGCCAGGCGCTGCGCCAGCGAGGCCCCGCCGGGCCCCGTGCCGATCACGATGACGTCGTAGTGCTGGTCGGGCATGCCGGCTCCTGGGGAACGCGGCCACGCCGCGCGGGGACACGGATGCGGGATCGGCGCAACGCCGGCAGGGGAGCGCATCCGGGGCCGGTGCTCCGGCCCGGGTCCAGCATGCGCCGGGGGATGTCGTGTCGCCGTTGAGGTGCGCTGCGGCGGATCAGGGATGCGGCGTGCGGCTGTCGGGCAGCACCGCGTCCACCGCCACCTCGATCATCAGTTCCGGCCGGACCAGCGCGTCCACCTTCACCAGCGTGCTGGTCGCCGGCGCGTCGGCGGGCAGGTAGTGCGCACGGACCTCGCGCAGCACGGCGAGCTGGCCGAGGTCGGTCACGTACATGTCGGTGCGCACGACGTCGCGGAAGTCCAGGCCGGCGCTGCGCAGTGCCGTGCGCAGGTTCTCGAACACCTGCACGCATTGCGCACGGAAATCGCCCGCGCCGACCACCCGGCCCTGGCTGTCCATGGCCACCTGGCCGGCGATCGAGACCAGCCGCCCCGGCGGCGCGATCACCACGTGCGAGTAGCCGTGCGCCGGCGGCAGTTGCGGCGGATCGATCGCCCGAGCCGCCTGCGCGTGCACGCTACCTGCGGCGATCAGCCCGGCCAGCGGGAGCAGCCGCCAGCGGCCGGTGCGGCGGTGCGGAAGCGGTGCTTGCATGGCCTTTCCTCCTCGCGTCGTGGGGGGCCTTCCACCCTAGCAAACCTGCCAGCCGACCGTGCCGGGGCTTCCCCGCCGCGCCGGCTCGGTGTAGAACCGCTCCATCGTTGCCAACCGATCGACCCGCCGCATGAGCGATACGAATCTTGTGATCCGTCTGGCCGAGGACGACGACGACTTCATCCTGGGGCTGGTCCCGCGGTTCGTGGACTTTCCCCTGCCCCCGTGGCGCAAGCGCCACGAATGCATCGAAGGCATCCGCCAGGACCTGCTGCGGCACCTGGAGGACGGCACGGCCAACGACTTCATGTTCGTGGCCGAGGACGGCGACGGCACGGTGGTCGGCTTCATCGAGCTGCAGAAGACGCAGGACTTCTTCACCGGGCGCACCAACTGCCACATCAACAACATCGCGGTGGCGCCCTCGCACGAGGGCCGCGGCGTCGGCCGCGCGCTGATGGAACACGCCGAGGCATGGGCGCGCGAGCATCGCTGCAGCCTGATCACGCTGGCGGTGTTCCCCGGCAACGCGCGCGCCCGCGCGATCTACGAGGCGGCCGGCTACGGGGTCGACCTGCTGCGCATGGTCAAGCCGGTGCGCTGACCGCCGCGCAGGATCCGGATGGCGGCTTCCGGCGGTGCGGGCCACGATGGGTCCGTCCGCTGGAGAAACCGCATGTCCGACCACCGAATGGCGCGCCGCGGCGCACCGATGCCGGGGAACCTTCGTCTGACCTTGCCGCTGGCGGCCCTGCTGCTGCTCGGCGCCGCCCGTGCGCATGCCGACTGCGAGCTGCTCTACGCGCCACCCGAGGTCCGCGCGCGCCTGCTCGCCTTCCATCACGCGAACGAAGCGCGCCGCGCGCGCGAGCGCGAACAGCGCCGCGCCACGCCTGCGCACGGGCTGCCGCGCGCGCCACGCGGCACAACCCGCGGGGCGCGCGCTCGCCCGGGCGAGACCGGAGGTCGCCAGCTACCGCAGGCGAGCCGACGGTGCCTCGTGCGCGGCCGGCGCCTGGCCGGCGATGTCGCCGGCGCGCCAGATCGTCAGATGGCGTCCCATGAACGGTTGCCGGTAGAGCGGCGGCGCCGGGTAGTCGAAATCCTGGTAGTTGCTGATCACCCAGCCGTCCGGATGCGCCCTGGCCCAGGCGGCGACCTGCGCGGCGTTCTCCGCCGTGGGGATCGCCGCGGTGAGGCGCCCCGCGAAGGTGTACAGGCCGTTCTGCCGGCCGGCCTGCAGCAGCGGGATGCCTGCCCGCTGCGCGGCGGCGATGCGTGTTGCCGCCCGCTCCACCGAATAGCTCGGCCCCAGGCCCTGCACCAGCGCCAGCTTGGCCAGTGCCGCCACCAGCAGCGTGGCTACCGCGGCCACGGGCACGCCCACCGGCTGCGTCCGGTGCATCAGCAGCGGCAAGCCGGGCAACACGGCGCCGACCAGACCGGCATAGGCCCATGCGGGCGCCTGCGGTACGAGCCGCAGCAGCGCCAGCAGGAATGCCAGCGCGATCGCCACCAGGGGCACGCCCACGCGCCAGCCGACCACCCGCCAGCGCCCGTCCGCCAGCCGCGCCGCGGCGGCGGGTGCAAGCGCCGGCAGCAGCGGCAGCAGGTAGTGCGGCTGCTTGCCGCTGATCAGGCAGAAGGCGAGGAACGCCGGCACGCTCGCGGCCAGCGCGAAGCGGTCGAGCCTGTCGTACGCGGGCGCGGGTCGTCGCGCACCCCGGCCCAGGCCGACCGTCCAGGGCAACAGCAGCAAGGGCACGATCGGCAGGTACCAGGCCGGTCCGCGGTCGTGGGCGAAGCTCTCGGCGACGCGGCCGGCGGTCTGCGTGAGGAAGATCGCGTCGCCGTAGGCCGGCCCGCCCCGCCGCGCCGCCGGGATCGCCCAGGCCAGCGCCAGCAGCGCCGCGCCGGCCAGTGCCACCGTCGTTGCCAGGTAGTGGCGCCCGGGCGAGCGGCGCGCTGCCGGCGCCCACCACGGCGCCAGCAGCGCCGGGAGACCGCCGACCAGCAGGCTGACCGGCCCCTTGGCGAGGATGCCCAGCCCGAGCCCCAGCCCCAACAATCCCGCGCCGGGACCGCGGCGCCCGCACACCAGCCACGCCGTGCCGAGCCAGGCCAGCAGGGTGCACGCGCACAGCAACACGTCGAACATCAGGGCGCCGGCGAATCCGGCGAAGCCCAGGCAGCCCAGCCAGAGCCAGGCCGCCAGGCCGGCGGCCGCGGCGTCGGCGCCCAGCGCGAGGGCCAGGCGACGCAATAGCGGCAGCGTCGCCAGGCCCAGCAGCACTTCCAGCACGCGCGCGGACCAGGCGTGCACGCCGGCGATGTCCCACGCCAGGTTGATCAGCCAGAACAGCAGCGGTGGCTTGTCCGGATAAGGCGCGCCGTCCAGCCAGGGCACCAGCCAGTCGCCCCGCAGGTGCATGTTCCAGGCCACCGCCAGATAGCGCGTCTCGTCGATCGGCACGGGCGGCAGCACGAGTGCCGGAAGCAGCAGCGCCACCGCCACTCCCGACCAGAGCAGGGCGCGTGTGGCGGAACGTCGTTCCATGCGATCTCCCGCGCGGACCGCTTGGGCTCGGCACCGAGCTTAGGGTCGGGGCGGTCAATGGCGCGTCGGTGACGCGCGACCGCAAACGGCGTCGGCGGTCAGTAGCTGCGTCCGTCCACCGGCACCCGCTGGAGGGTCGCCAGCTCCACGCCCTCCAGACAGCGCACGTTGATCGCCGCCACCGGCGTGCCGTCCGGCTTGGTGCCCAGCGCGAACGGCGCACAGCCGCACTGCGGGCAGAAGCGGTGCTGGATGACGTGCTTGTTGAAGGTGTAGCTGCCCATCGCGTCTTCGGGCGTGGCCAGTTCCAGGCGGTCGCGCGGCAGGAACCACAGCAGGTAGCCCTTGCGACTGCAATGCGAGCAGTTGCATTCCAGCACCTGGCCCAGTTCGCCTTCGACGTCGAACGCGACGCGGCCGCAATGGCAGCTTCCGTGATAGCGCATGGCAGGACTCCGTGGACGGGACGAGCAGTATCCGGCGCCCGAGCCCGGGGGCAAAGCCGCCGCTCGCCGCCGGCGGGCGGCGCCGAGCGAGTGCTATCCGCCGGAGCGGGAGGGCGCCACCGGGCGCAGGTAGCGGCCGGCCAGCGCCGGCATCACTAGCAGGTTGAGCACGGTGGAGCTCAGCAGCCCCCCCAGGATCACGATCGCCATCGGGCCCTCCACCTCGCGCCCCGGCTCGCCGTTGCCCAGCGCCAGCGGCAGCAGCCCCAGCGCGGTCACCAGCGCGGTCATCAGGATCGGGGTCAGCCGCTCGCGTGCGCCGCGCAGCACGGTGAACCGGTTCCAGTGGGCGCCCTCCTGGCCGACCAGGTGCTCGTAGTGCGCGATCAGCATGATCGTGTTGCGCGCGGCGATGCCGAACAGCGTGACGAAGCCGACCAGCGCGCCGATCGACAGCACGCCGCCGGCCAGTGCCGCGGCGATCACGCCGCCGACCAGCGCGAACGGCACGTTGGCGAGGATCAGCGCCACGCTGCGCCGCTCCGGAAAGGAAAGCAGCAGCAGCGCCACGATCGCCGCCGCCGCCAGCGCGCTGTGCAGCAGCAGCGCGTGCCGCGCCTGCACGGCACCTTCGGCCGCGCCGCCGAACTCCACGTAGTAGCCGGCGGGCAGCTTCAGTTGCCGGTCCAGCGCGGCGCGCGCACGCGCCACGAAGCCCACCACGTCGGTGCTGGTGGGCGTCACCGCCAGCACCAGCCGGCGGCGACCGCCCTCGTGCTGCACGCTGGCCCGGCCCCGGACCAGGTCGATCGTGGCCACGTCGGACAGCGGCACGCTTTGGCCGTCGACGGTGGGCAGCAGCAACGTGCCGACCGCCTCCGGGTCCGTGCCGGCCGGGTCGTCCAGCGCCAGCCGGATCGCCACCGGCTGCACGCCGCGGTAGACGTGGCCCACGATCACGCCCTGGTGCGCGGCGGCGATCGCGTCGAGCACGTCGGTCATGCGCAGGCCGTGCGCGGCGAGCCGGTCGGGATCGGGCGCGATGCGGATGGTCGGCACGCTGGGCGAGGTGTCCAGGCGCACGCTGCCGGCGCCGGGCACCTTGCGCACGATCGCCTGCGCCTGGGCGGCGAGCGCATCGAGGCGGTCGAGGTCCTGGCCGTACAGGCTGAGGGTGACCGGTGCGGTCTCACCCGAGAGCGATTCGCTGATGCGGTCGCCGAGGAAGGTCACTACCTCGGCGCTGATGCCGGGATAGCCGTCGACCAGCCGACGCAACGCGTCCTCGACGCGGATCTGCACGGTGGCGGACAGGCGCGGCTTGAGCTCCACGTGCAGTTCGCCGCGATTGGGCGGCCAGGTGTCCTGCACCGCCTCGGCGCGCCCCATCTGCATCGACACGCTGGCCACGCCCGGGATCGCCAGCGCGCCGCGGCTGAGCCGCTCGCCGATGCGGTCCATCTCCGCCAGCGAGGTGCCGGAGGGGCCGGTCACCTGCACCACGAAATGTCCTTCGCGGAACTCGGGCAGCAGCGAGGCGCCGAAGAACGGCAGCGCGACCAGCGCCAGCACGCCGACCACCAGCGCGGCGGCGAGCAGCGCACGCGCATGCGGCAGCGCGCGTACGAGCAGGCGGTGCTGGGCCAGCTTCACCCGCTTGAGCCAGCGCGGCTCGCGGTGGCGCCGGTCGGTGCGCAGCAGCAGCAGGCACAGTGCCGGCGTCACCGTGAGCGCCACCAGCAGCGAGGCGAAGGTGGCCAGCAGGAACGCGCCGGCCAGCGGCGCGAAGAAGCTCCCCTGCAGGCCGGGCAGCAGCAGGATCGGCACGAACACCAGTCCCACCACCACGGTTGCCAGCACCACCGGGCGGCGCACCTCGACCGAGGCGGCCAGGATCGTGGCCAGCCGCGGTGCGCCGTGGCCGGCCACGCGCAGGCGGCGATTGATGTTCTCCACGTCGATGATGGCGTCGTCCACCACCACGCCCAGGGCCACCGCCAGGCCGCCCAGGGTCATGGTGTTGATCGTCCAGCCGAACCAGCGCAGCGCGAGCACCGCGAGCGCCAGCGACAGCGGGATGCTGGCGAAGGAGATCAGCGCGGTGCGCCAGTCCTTCAGGAACAGCACCAGCACGACGAGCACCAGCACCGCTCCGAAGGCGAGCGCGTCGCGCATGTTGGCCAGCGCCACCTCGACGAAGGTGGCCGGCCGGTGCAGGGCCGGCACCAGCGTCACGCCCTGCGCGCGCAGCATGGGCTTCAAGTCGTCCAGCGCCTTCTCCACGGCGCGGGTGACCTCCAGCGTGTTGCTGCCGTACTGGCTGGTCATCGCCACCAGCACGCCGGGGCGGGCATCGATGCGCGCGTCGCCGAAGGCCGGCGCCGCCCCTACGGTCACGCTGGCGACATCGGCGAGGGTGACGTTGCGTCCGCCGTGCCGGGTCAGCACGGTGCGGCCCAGTTGCGCCGGGTCGTCGAGGCCGCCGTCGGCTTCCAGCACCACGCGCTGGCTGGGCGTGTCGACGTAACCGGCGCCGCGCACGCCGGTGGCCGCCGCGGCGGCGGTGCGCACGTCCTCCAGGGTCAGTCCGTAGGCGGCCAGGCGGTCCGGATGCACGCGTACCTGCCACTCGCGCACGCCGCCGCCGAACACGATGGCATCGGCCACGCCGGGCACGGCCAGCAGGCGCGGCTTGACCGTCCAGTCGGCCAGGCCCCGCAGCGCGAGCGGGTCGAGCCGGTCGCTGACCAGGCCGAACTTGAGCAGGTCCATCGTGGAGGACGTCATCGGGCTGAGGCTCGGCGCCTCCGCGCCCTGCGGCAGGTTGGCCGCCGCCTCGGTCACCCGTTCGGCCAGCAGCTGGCGGTCGCGGAACGGATCCGTGCCCTCGTCGAACACCACGTCGATCACGGCCAGCCCCTGGATCGACTGCGAGCGCACCACCTGTACCGCGTGGGCGCCGTTGACCGCGTTCTCGATCGGCTGAGTGACGCGCTGCTCGACCTGCAGGGCGGTGAACCCGGGCGCCTCCACCTGCACGGTGGCCTGCGCCGGGACGAAATCGGGAAACACGTCGTACTTCGCGTCGCGCAGCCGCTGCACGCCCAGCACGAGCAGCAGGACCGCGGCCAGGACGACCCACCAGGGCGCGCGCAGGGCGCTGCGGACGATCGCGGCGAGCACGTCAGTCGTCGTCCGCGGGCTCGGCGGCGCTGCCGGGCGACGGCGCGGCATCGACCGCGACCAGCGCCTCGGCGCCCTGCACCACCACCCGCTCGCCGGCGCGAAACGGCGGCCCGACCAGCCAGCCGGCCGGCGCCATGGCGCGCGGCACCACCGCGCGCCGCTCGAAGTGGGTGGCGTCGGTGGCGACATAGGCCCAGGCCAGGCCGTTCCAGCGCACGATCGCGCTCCTCGGCAACAGCACACCGTGCTGCGGCGGCCCTTCCCCTTGCAGTTGGGCGGTCAGCACCATGCCGGGCACCAGCGGGCCTGCAGGCGCCAGCAGCAGCCAGCCGGCGGCCAGGCCCGAACGGCTGCGCGGCAGGCGCCCCAGCACCTTCGCCGTCGCGTCCTGGCCGTGCGGCAGGTGCAGCACGGCGCCCTGCGCCCGCTGCAGCGCGTCCGGCCGGCCCAGCGGCTCGGCCTTGAGCAGCACCTGACGGCCCGCGATCAGCGCGTCGATCAGGGTGTCGCGCTTGCCGGGGTCCATGTCCGCCAGGTCGTCGCCCCACCGGCTGCGCAGCGCGACGCGCGCCTCGCGCAGCTTCGCGCGGGCCGCAGCCGCCTGTACCTGCGCCGCCTCGAGCGCCTTGCGCGAGGCGTTGCCCTGCGCCGCCAGCAGTGTGCGCGTCCGCGCCACTTCCGCGTCGGAGGCGGACGCATCGGCCTGCGCCACCCGGACCGCATCCGCCGCATGGGCCAGCGGCGTGGGATCCAGCACATCGGCGATCGCGCGCGTGGCCGGCGGCATGCGGCCGTCGGCCAGGGTGGCCAGCCGCAGGCCGAGTCTGGCCTGGGCCGCGGTGTCCAGCTCGGTGGCCGCGCAGGCCGCGGACAGGACTGCCAGCACGACGCCGGCCAGGCGCAGGTAGGGGCTCATGGCGTGTCTCCGGGGCCGGGCCACAGGGCAGCCTCGGCGGGGTCCAGCGGGGCACGCAGCGCGTCCTCCAGCGCCGCAACCGCCTGCCAGGCCAGGCCCAGCGCGTCCAGCGCGGTCTGCCGCGCGGCGAGGGCGGCGAGGCGCGCGGCCAGCAGGGCCGGACGGTCGACCGCGCCCAGCGCGAAGGCGCGTTCGGCCTGTGCCTGCTGCCGCGCGGCGGCCTGCTCGCCGGCACGCGCGGCGGCCAGCGCGGGCAATGCCGCGGCCAGGCGCCGACGCGCCGCCTCGATCGCGCTGGCGATGTCGGCCTGCACCGTGCGCACGTGGGCGGCGGCCGCGTCGCGGCGCGCCCGCGCCTCGGCGATCGGCCCCTGGTTGCGGTTGAACAGCGGCACGCTGGCGCTGGCGTTGAAGGTGAGCTTGCGGATGCCGTGGTCGTAGGTGTAGCCCGGGCCCAGCGAAAGCTGCGGGTACTGCGCGCGCACCTGCTGGTGCAGTTCGGTCTCGCGGCTGGCGTAGTCGACCAGCGCGCGTTCGAGGTCGGCGCGCGCGAGCAATGCATGGTCGGCCAGCGCCGCCACCTGCGCCCGGTCGGGCGCGGTGGGCCGCTCGAAGCCCGCCCAGTCGAGTTGCAGGCCCTGCAACGCGTCGCCCGGCACGCCGATGGCGCGGGCCAGGCGGGCGTCCGCCCCGGCCGCCTGCTGGGCGGCGCCGGCCTGCGCGCTGCGCGCCTGCGCCAGGGTCTGGGCAGCCTGCAGCTCGGCCTGCGGGCTGTCCTCCCCCAGCGTGGCGCGCTGGCGCGCGGCCTGCTCCAGCGCAGCGGCGAGGCGCACGCCTTCGTCGGCCAGCGCCAGCCGCCGTTGCGCGAGCAGGCGCTCGGCCAGCGCATCGCGCACGGCGGCGCGCACCGCCCACACCTTTTCGGCGTAGTCCAACCGTGCGCCGCGCACGGCCTGATCGGCCAGTTGCACGCGCAGGCGCCGGCGCAGCGCGGTGTCGAGCAGCAGGTCGGTGCTGATGCCCCACAGCCACGGCGCGCCGTCGGCCTGGGCCTGGGTATAGCGCTCCAGCGCGAGGCTGACGGTGGGGTTGGGCCGTGCCCCGGCGGTTCGCACCGCGGCGCTCGCCTCGGCCAGGTGCGCCCGCGCTTCGGCCAGATCCGGGTTCAGCGCCAAGGCCGCGAGCAGCAGCTCGGCGCGGCCGTAGCGCTCGGGCGGCCAGCGGCCATGGTCGCGCGCGGGCAGCCAGGGCCGCAGCCGCACGGCGAGCGCCGGGTCGTCCAGCCGGCGTGCCTGCCACTGCGCGCGCGTCGCCGCCGGATCGACCGGTGCGGGGCGGTAGCTGGCGCAGCCGGCGAGCACCACGCCGGCGGCGAGCAGGCAAAAAAAAGGATGGCGCATGGCGCCATCCTTGCAGAGGGTGCTTAGTGCTCTCTTAAACCACTCGGCTGTCGCGCGCGCGGACCCGCGATCAGTTGGCGGTGGCGCCGGCCATCTCGCGCTGGCTCAGGCGCTGCGCCAGGCGGTCGACGTTGGGCAGCGACAGCAGGTGCGCGTAGATCCACCCCAGCACGCCTTCCTTCAGGAACTCGTGCGTGGTCTTCTCGTCGAGCTGGCGCAGCTTCTGCTCGTTGACCACGAACAGGCCGTTGAGGTTGATCGTGCTGCCTTCCTTCTCCAGGCGGATGCCGCGCGGCTCGAGCAGGTCGTGCTTGCGCAGCTGGTCCATGAACCACTGCGTGCGCACCACGTGCTGCTGGAACTCGCCCAGGAAGCCGACCGCATTGGTCAGCATCTCGCTGTCGGTGCCGTCTTCCTTGAACAGGCGCTCGCCCTCCTCGGTGCCGAAGCCTTCGTAGGCCTCGTCCAGGAACACGGTGAAGTCATCGCCCTCGGCGCCGGCCGGCTTCTCGGCCAGGATGAACGGATAGCGGCGCACGAAGGCCGGCACGTACACGCCCGGCGCCCAGTGGCCGTTCTCGTCGACCAGCAGGTTCTCGTTCTGGCGCAGGCCCAGCAGCGCCATCGGGCCGGCGTCCTCGATGCTCTGGCCGGCGAACAGGATCGGCAGGTCGCGCGCGGCTGCCGGGAATTCGGCGCCGGTGAGCGGCACCGAATGCGCCTGGGCGGCGAACTTCACGTTCGGGATGCCCTTCAGGCGCAGGTCCTTGTGCTGGGTGCGGTTGAGCGGCACCGGGCGCTCGTAGAAAAGTACTTCAGCCACGTCTTCTTACCTCTGCCCCGCCGTGCCGGGGTCGCCACCGATGGCTCCCCCTCCCAAACCCGGCGTCGGGTCGCGAACGCGTGACTATATCAGTGCCGCTGCGCCCGGGCGAATCGGTGCTCCGGACCCCCATCTGCCAAGCGCGTCAAATGCTTATCGCGCGAACCGTCATCGAGTTGGGCTATGCTGGCCGCGAGCGCATCGCTGCATCGACCACCCACCCTCGAACTGGTGAAGGAAACCGCATGCTGATGGAAGTGCCGCGTCGGGATCTCAACGCGACCCGGGTACTCTCGCTGGACGCCGCCGGCCGCATCCTCGACTGGATCAGCTGGCAGGACGCCGTCTGCCTCTACGTACGCGAGGCCGTCGCCTGGACCCTGGGCGACCCCTGCCTGACCGTGCACGGCGGCCACAACCGCGCGCTCGGCCAGCGCAGCCGGCTGGAGCTGCACCCGATCGTGGCCAGCACCGGCCACTGCCGCGACCACGCCATCGATCCCGCGCCGGCGCTGACCAACAGCGCGCTGTTCGCCCGCGACCGCCACCTGTGCCTGTACTGCGGCAACCAGTTCCCGCGCGGCGAGCTGACCCGCGACCACGTCGAACCGGTCTCGCAGGGCGGGCGCGACGAGTGGGAGAACGTGGTCAGCGCCTGCCTCGCCTGCAACCTGAAGAAGGCCAACCGCACACCGCAGCAGGCGCACATGCCGCTGCTGGCGGTGCCGTACCGGCCGAGCTGGGTGGAACACCTGATCCTGTCCAACCGCAACATCCTGGCCGACCAGATGGAATTCCTGGTCAGTCACCTGCCGCGCGACCGCCGCCGGGCGATGAGCTAGTCCTTCTGCTCCGGGCCGCCGCCCGGGTCCGGATGGTCGGCGCTGGCCCTGGCCAGTTCGCGGTCGATCTCCTTGACCTCCTCGCAGGCCTCCTCCAGCTCGTCTTCCCGGCGCACGCGGCGGCCGGCGCCCCGGCTGCGGCGCGCCTCCTCCTCCTTCTTGTGGGCGAGCTTGCGGTACATCTCGCGGATGCGCTCGAGCGAGTCCTCGTCCAGGTTGTCCACGTCCAGCAGGGCGTTGCGTGAGCGGCTGGTACGGATCAGTTCGTCCAGCTTGATCTGCAGCGCCGCGCTGTCGCGGTTCTGGGTGTTCTGGATCAGGAACACCATCAGGAAGGTGATGATGGTGGTCCCGGTGTTGATCACCAGCTGCCAGGTGTCGCCGAAGCCGAACAGCGGCCCGGTCGCCGCCCAGACGATCACGATGCCGGCGGCGATCAGGAAGGCGGCGGGCTTGCCCGAATAGCGGGCGGTCGCCTCGGCGAAGCTGCGGAAAGCCTTCGATAGCTTGGACATGGCTGCACCCGGGGGGAAGACCGATGGCACGCAGCTTGCGTGCGGATTTGTGTGCCGGACGTGCACGGCGCCCGCATCCGTTCACGTCGCCGCCCTTGCCCCGCCTCGCGGCTGGGCCAACAATACGCGGATGATCGACCATTCCCGCTACCCCCACCTGGCGCAGATCGACGCGCCGGCCGACCTGCGCCGCGTGCCGGATGCGGAGCTGCCCGCCGTGGCCGACGAGCTGCGCCGGTACCTGATCGAATCGGTGGCCAGCTCCGGCGGCCACTTCGGCGCGGGCCTGGGTGTGGTCGAGCTGACCGTCGCGCTGCACCACGTGTTCGACACCCCGCACGACCGCCTGGTATGGGACGTGGGCCACCAGTGCTATCCGCACAAGATCCTCACCGGGCGCCGCGACCGCATCACCACGATCAAGAAGAAGGACGGCCTGGCGCCGTTCCCGCGCCGCGAGGAGAGCGAGTACGACACTTTCGGCGTTGGCCATTCCTCGACCTCGATCTCGGCCGCGCTGGGCATGGCCATCGCCGCGCAGCGCAAGGGCGACGCGCGCAAGGTGGTGGCGGTGATCGGCGACGGCGCGATGACCGCGGGCATGGCCTTCGAGGCGCTCAACCACGGCGGCGACGTGGCGCCGAACATGCTGGTCGTGCTCAACGACAACGGCATGTCGATCAGCGAGAACGTCGGCGCGCTGACCAAGATGATGGCGCGCGCGATGGCCAGCCGCCGCCTGAACGCGGTGCGCGAGCGGGCCAAGCGGGCGCTTCCGCGCGAGTCGTTTCTCGGCCGCTTCTTCCGCAACTGGGAAGAGCACGCCAAGGGCATGTTCGTGCCCTCGACCCTGTTCGAGGAGCTCGGCTTCCACTACACCGGCCCGATCGACGGCCATGACCTGCCGCAACTGCTGCACGCGCTGCGCACGGTGAAGAACCTGCCGGGGCCGCAGCTGCTGCACGTGATCACCACCAAGGGCAAGGGCTACGCGCCGGCCGAGCAGGAGCAGATCGAGTACCACGCGGTCGGCCCGTTCGATCCGCTCGCCGGCGTGGTCAAGAAGGCCGCACCGGCCAAGCCGACCTACACCGACATCTTCAGCGAGTGGCTGTGCGACATGGCCGCCGCCGACGAGCGCCTGCTGGGCATCACGCCGGCCATGCGCGAGGGCTCCGGCCTGGTGCGCTTCTCGAAGGAGTACCCGAGCCGCTACTTCGACGTCGCCATCGCCGAGCAGCACGCGGTGACGCTGGCCGCCGGCATGGCCTGCGAAGGCGCCAAGCCGGTAGTGGCGATCTACTCCACCTTCCTGCAGCGCGCCTACGACCAGGCCATCCACGACGTGGCGCTGCAGAACCTCGACGTGACCTTCGCGATCGACCGTGCCGGCGTGGTCGGGCCCGACGGCGCTACCCATTCGGGCAGCTTCGACCTGTCCTTCCTGCGCTGCCTGCCGAACATGCTGATCATGGCCCCGGCCGACGAGAACGAGTGCCGGATGATGCTCACCACCGGTTTCCGCCACTGCGGCCCGGCGGCGATCCGCTATCCGCGCGGCACCGGCCCCGGCGCGGCGGTGCGCAAGGAACTGGACACGCTGCCGATCGGCAAGGCCGAGCTGCGCCGCCGCGGCCGCAACCTGGCGATCCTCTCCTTCGGCGCCATGCTGGCCCCGGCCGCCGTGGTGGCCGCCGAGCTCGACGCCACGCTGGTCAACATGCGCTTCGTCAAACCGCTGGACGAGGCGCTGATCCTGGAACTGGCGAAGACCCACGACGCCTTCGTCACCGTGGAGGACAACGCCATCGCCGGTGGCGCCGGCTCCGGGGTGGCCGAATGCCTGGCCGCGCACGGCCTCCTCAAGCCGATCCTGCACCTGGGCCTGCCGGACCTCTACCTGGAACACGGCAGCCGCGAGGAAGTGCTGAGCATGGCCGGGCTGGACCTGCCCGGCATCCGCAACGCCATCCGCGCGCGCTTCCCGCAGCTGGCCAGCGTCGCCGCCAGCGCGGGGTGAGCTCCACGGGCGGGCGCGGCGCGCCGCCAGCCCGCCCGCCTCGGCGGGCTCAGCCGGCCGTTGCACGCCCCCCGCTGACCCGATCGCGCCGGCCCAGGTCCTGCGCGGTGAACACCTCGCGATAGCCGGCCGCCTCGAGCAGGCCGCGCACCGCCGCGCCCTGGTCCCATCCATGCTCGAACAGCAGCCATCCGCCCGCCCGCAGGTGCGCCGGAGCGCCGGCGACGATATGCCGGATGTCGTCCAGGCCGTCGTGTCCGGAGGCCAGCGCGCCGGCGGGTTCGAAACGCAGGTCGCCCTGCGCCAGATGCGGATCGTCCGCGGCGATGTAGGGCGGGTTGGAGACGAGCAGGTCGAAGCGTTCGCCCGGCAAGGCGGCGAACCAGTCGCCCTCCGCGAAGGCCACGTTGCGTATCCGGTTGGTCTCGGCATTGCGGCGCGCCACCGCCAGCGCCTCGGCGCTGGCGTCGGTGGCCAGCACGCGGGCATGCGGGCACTCGCGGGCGATCGCCAGTGCGACGGCGCCACTGCCGGTGCCGAGGTCCACCACGCGGGGCGTGCCGGTCCGCGGCAATTTCGCCAGCGCCAGCTCGACCAGCAGCTCGGTTTCCGGCCGCGGGATCAGCGTGGCGGGCGTCACCGCCAGCTCCAGCGTCCAGAAACCGCGACGCCCGGTGAGGTAGGCCACCGGCTCGCCCTGAGCGCGGCGCCCCAGCAACGCATGGAAGTCGGCCACGGCGGAATCGCCCAGCGTGTCGTCGGCGTGCGCGATCAGCCAGCTGCGCGGCTTGCCGAGCGCGTGGGCGAGCAGGATCTCGGCGTCGGCGCGTTCGCCGAGACGATCGGCGGCAGCCGACAGGAGGGTACGGACTTGCTTCATTCGGCGGGCGCGGCAAGACGGGGCGCCAGTGTAGCCAACGCGGGATGTGTCTCCCTCCCCGCTGCGGGAGAGGACGCGCGTGCGCGAGGATGAGCGAAAGAAGGTTTCGGCGCAGCGACGCCCTTCCGGGAGCCCCGGCCCCTCGGCCGACCCGCTCCCCGGCTGGGGGAGGGCATAAAAAGCCGGGCGTTGCCGCCCGGCTTTTCACCAGAGCGCGGTCTGGGCCCTCAGTGCAGAATCGCCTGCGGGTCCTGCTTGGCCACCAGCGCCGCGCACAGCAGGGTCTCCTCGGTGGTCTGCGCCAGGCCGCGCTCGGCGCCGGTGACGTCCTTGGCGCGGGTCTTGAAGAACGACTGCAGGCGGTCGGCCTCGTCCTTCGAGCAGCCACCGCCGCCCATCAGGCTCGGCAGGCGGCCGCCGGCGAAGCTGCCGGTACGCGCCACGATCTGGTCGTAGTGCCCGACCGCCCACTTCCACATCGCGTCACGCTGGGCGCGGGTGTCACGCCCGCCGCGCAGCAGGGCGGCCATCTCGCCGACCTTCACCTGCTTGTCCAGCGCGAAGTTGCGCACCTGCTCGGCCAGCGCCGGATCCTGGACCTCGCTCAGGCCCGCCAGCATGGCGTTGCGCAGGGCCGGGTCGGAGGTCCTGGGCAACTCGGCCATGAGGGCGTCGACCGCGCTCTTGCCGTGTTCCTGCACCGCCACCGCCAGCGCGGTGTCGAGCAGGTCCGGATCGGCGGCATCGAGGTTCAGGCGGCCGTCGGCCTTGCGCTGCAGCGCCGCGTCGCCCTGCTTGAGCAGCTCGGCACGCACCTCGGGCAGCTTCACGTCGAGCGCGAGGAAGCCGGCCAGCGTGCTGCGCAGCAGGGAGTCGCCGTCCGGCTCGCCGGCCTTGCGGTGGTAGCCCAGCAGCTGCATGCGCGGGAGGTAGGCGGTCTTGGCCCAGGCGTCCAGCGCGTTGCGCTGCGCGTCGGTGCGCGCCAGGTAGCGGCGGATCCATTCGTAGCTGCTGATCGGCGCGATGGCCACTTCGCGAACGCGCGAGGCGGTCAGCGGCTTGAGCGCGGCGAGCAGGTCGCCGGCGTTGATGTCGCCGTGGTGGAAGCTCGCCTCGGCCGCGTCGGCGTAGGCCAGCTGTTCGGCATCGGTGAGATGGCCGATCTGCTCGCCCAGCCGCGCCAGGTCGGCCTTGTCCATGCCGAAGCGGTAGTAGCCGCTGGCGTTGGCGTTGGGCATCACCCAGGTGCCGGCGCTGGCGCCCGGCAGCGCGATGGTCCCCTGCGCCTTCTCCAGCAGCTCGCAGTTGACCCTGCTGCCGTCGGCGGTGCCGTAGCGCACGCACACCGGCACGCCCCACACGTGCTTCGCGCTGCCCTTGCTGCCGACCGGCAGGTAGCGGCTCTGGCTGAGCTTGAGCACGGTCTGGCCGTCCTTCTGCATCAGCTGCGTCTGCACGTAGGGCACGCCGGGCTGGTTGAGGAAGCTCTTGAACGCCTGCTTGAAGTTCTCGCCCTTGTCGGCCGCCTTGGCGATCGAGTCGACCAGGTCGTCGGCGGTGGCGATGGAGAACTTGTGGTCCTGGATGTACTGGCGCATGCCCTGCTGGAAGGTCTTCTCGCCCACGTAGCCCTCGAACATGCCGAGCACGCTGGCGCCCTTCTGGTAGGTGATCGAGTCGAACGCGGTCTCGATGTCGCCGTTGCCGGTGATCGGCTGGCGGATCTTGCGCGCGGTGACCAGGCTGTCGTTGTCCATCGCGAACTGCGCGCCGCGCACGCGGTCGAGGTCTGCGCGGTATTCCGGATGCACCTTCATCGTCACCTTCTGCTGCATCCAGGTGGCGAACGCCTCGTTGAGCCAGATGTCGTTCCACCAGGCGGTGGTGACGGTGTCGCCGGTCCACTGGTGGGCCAGCTCGTGGGCGTTGACGTTGAACGAGCCGCGCACGTACTGCGCCGGCGAATCGGGATCGAGCAGCAGCAGCCAGTCGCGGAAGGTCACCAGGCCGGCGTTCTCCATCGCGCCGGCGGCGAAGTCCGGCGCGGCGAGCAGGTCGAGCTTGTCCCACGGATAGCCGAAGCCGTAGTAGTCCTCCAGCGTGTGGATGATGCTCGGCGTCTCGGACAGCACGTGCTGCATCCGGTGGCCCTCGCCCTTGGCGGCGATGCCGCGCAGCTGCAACGGCGTGGCGCGGTAGGCGTCCGGCGAGATGTCCGGGCCGGCGACGATGTCCCACGGGCCCACGCCGAAGGCGACCAGGTAGGTCGGCAGCGGCTTGGTGGTGGAGAAGCTCAGCGTCTTCCAGCCGTTGCCCGCGGGCGTTTCCTTGACCTGCTTGGTGTTGGCGACGGCCTTCTCGTCGTTCGGGATGGTCAGGCTGATGTCGAACGGCGTCTTGAAATCGGGTTCGTCGAAGCCGGGGAAGGCGTAGCGCGCGCTGATCGGCTCCATCTGCGTCATCGCATACGGGATGCCTTCGTGGCTGACCTTGTACAGGCCCTGCAGCTGCATGTTGAGCGGCGCGGTGTAGTCGAAGCGCAGGGTGAGCTCCTGCGGCTTGAGCGTGCCGGCGAAGTCGACCCGCACCACGCCCTCCTTCGGCGCCGCCTCGACGTACCTGGCCGCGTGGGTCCTGCCGGCCGCGTCGGTCACCGTGACCTTGGATACCTTCAGCTCGCGGCCGTGCAGCCAGATGTGGTCGGAGGCCTGCTTGAGGTCCACCTTGATGGTGGTGGTGCCGGAGAAGTCCTGCTGCCGCGGATCGACCTTGAACGACAGCGTGTAGGACTCCGGCACGGCCCAGCGCGGCAGCTTGCCGTGCGGCACCTGGTCGGCGGTGGCGGCGAACGCGGCGCCGCAGCAGGCGGCGAGCGCGGTGAGCACGAGGGGGCGGACGAGTCGACGCATGTTGGTTTTCCCCAGGGACTGTGAAGGCAACGCCCGAAGCTAGGCCGGGCATGACTTGTGACACAGTGCCAAAAGGCATGGATGAGCTGGAGCAGACGTGAAGGCCGTCGCCACTTCCGCACCGGCGGCAGCCAAGCGCCGCGCCGCCGCCTTCCGGCCCACGGCTTTCTCCCCCGCTGCGCAGAAAAAAGCCCGGCCATCGCTGGCCGGGCTCGCGGACTCGGGACCGGGAAGGCTCAGCCGGCCACGTCGGCCTGCTCCAGCGCCACCGCGACCGCATGGATCACGGCGGCGATGCGGATCGCGCTCTGGATCGGCTGGGCGGAGAGGCCGTGCTTGCGCAGGGTCTTCTCGTGCGAGTCCACGCACATGCCGCAGCCGTTGACCGCCGAGACGGCCAGCGAGGCCAGCTCGAAGTCGATCTTGGCGCCGCCGGGGTTGGCCATCGCGTTCATGCGCAGCGCGGCACGCAGGGTGCCGTACTCCGGCTCGCTCACCATGTGCACGAAGCGGTAGTAGATGTTGTTCATGCCCATGATGGAGGCGGCCACGCGGGCGCCATTGAGCTCCTCGGCGCTGGCGTGCTGCGCGGCCTCCTCGGCCACCGCGCGGGTCAGCGGCTTGTAGCGCGAGGCGATCGCCGCGGCGAGCGCGACCACCATGATCTGCTTCTGGGTGAGACCGGGCGCCCCGCCCTCGGTCAGCACCGAGTCGAGGTTCAGGCGCAGGTCCTTGGCATAGTCGGGCAGCTGACTCTTGAGGTCGGCAAGGCTCATGGGACACCTACTGGATGCGGGGAAAAGGGCCGGCGGCGAAGGGGAGTGCCGCCGGCCGGGGAACCCGCGCGCCCTGCGGGGGAGGGAGGGGTCGGACGCGCGGGGTACTGCGGGTGGAGCCGATCAGGCGACCTTGAGGGTCTCTTCGCCCTGGTGCCAGTTGCACGGGCACAGCTCGTCGGTCTGCAGCGCATCGAGCACGCGCAGCACTTCCTGCGGGTTGCGGCCGACCGAGCCGTCGGTCACGTAGACGAAGCGGATCACGCCTTCGGGGTCGACCAGGAAGGTCGCGCGCTGCGCCACGCCGTCGGCGGTCAGGATGCCCAGCGCGTTGCTGAGGTCCTTCTTGATGTCGGCCAGCATCGGGAACTGGAGGTCGCGCAGGTCCTTGTGGTCCTTGCGCCAGGCCAGGTGCACGAACTCCGAGTCGGTGCTGGCGGCCAGCACCTGGCAGTCACGGTCGGCGAACTGCTGGTTGACGTCCGAGAAGCCCTTGATCTCGGTCGGGCAGACGAAGGTGAAGTCCTTCGGATAGAAGAACACGCACAGCCACTTGCCCTTGTAGGTGTTGTTGTCGATCGTGGTGAAGGCCTTTTCCAGGCTCTCGATCGAGACGGTGGCGGGCACGCTGAACTGGGGGAACTTGTCGCCGATGGTGAGCATGTGTCTCTCCTTGAAGTACGGGTGAAAAAGCGATCGGTTAGAGCATCATGGGCGCCGTGGACGACGCGTCACGGGAGCAAGGTTACGCAGCCCCTGGACATTGTTCAAATTGATTGTTGCCATCACAATCATAGGCACGGCCTATCGGAGCACGACATGAACCTGCGCGACCTCTCCTACCTCGTGTCGCTGGCCGAGCACCGCCATTTCGGGCGCGCGGCCGAGGCCAGCTTCGTCAGCCAGCCGACCCTTTCCACGCAGATCAAGAAGCTCGAGGACGAGCTCGGCGTGGCGCTGGTCGAGCGCACGCCGCGCAAGGTGCTGCTCACCGAGACCGGCCGCGAGATCGCGCGTCGCGCGCGCGGCGTGCTGGCCGAGGTCGAGGAGATCAAGGCCATCGCCCAGCGCACGCGCGACCCGGAAGCGGGCAAGCTGCGCCTGGGCGTGTTCCCCACGCTGGGCCCCTACCTGCTGCCGCACCTGGTACCGCTGGTGCGCCGGCGCTTCCCGCGCCTGGAGCTGCTGCTCATCGAGGAGAAGACCGAGCAGGTCATGCGCATGCTGCGCGAGGGCTCGCTGGACGTGGGCATTCTCGCCTTGCCGATCCACGAGGAAAGCCTGCATGCCGAGTTCCTGTTCGAGGAACCGTTCGTGCTGGCCGTGCCCGACGACCACCCGCTGGCGCATCGCAAGGCACGCCTGAAGCTGGCCGACCTGGAGGACGAGAGCCTGCTGCTGCTGGAGGACGGCCATTGCCTGCGCGACCAGGCGCTGGAGTTGTGCCAGCTCGCCGGCGCCGGCGAGAAGGTCGGCTTCCGCGCCACCAGCCTGGAGACGCTGCGGCAGATGGTGGCCGCCAACGTCGGGATCACGCTGCTGCCCACCCTGGCGATCAAGCCGCCGGTGGCGCGCACCGAGAACGTGCAGTTGCTGGAATTCGCCGGCCACGCGCCGAGCCGCCGCATCGCGCTGGTGTGGCGCAAGAGCTCGTCGCTGGGGCCCTTCCTCGAGCGCTTCGCCGGGGTGGTGCGCAGCCTGCCGCCGGAACTGCTCCGGCCCGGGCTGGCCGAGCCCGCCGACGGCGCGCGACGCAAGCGCGCCTGATACCCTTCCCACAGGGGGAAACACGATGCGGCGACTGCTGTGGCTGGGCTTGTCCGTGGTGCTCGTCTGGGGCGCGCTGGGCTGGTGGCGACAGCGCCCGCTGCACCCGCCACCGGGCGTGCTGGCCCCGGCGGCGCCCGAGCAGGTCGACCTGGACGATGGCGCGGTACTGCAGCGCGGCGACACGACCCTGCGCACCCGCGCCCACTTCGCGCTGACCGCGCGCGTGCTTTCCCGCGAGGACTACCGCTTCGACGGCGGCGCCGCGCTCGCGCCGATGGACCTGGCGCTCGGCTGGGGTCGCATGTCCGACAGCGCGGTGCTCTCGGCCATCGCGATCCGCCAGTCGGACCGCTTCTACTACTGGCACGTGGACGCGTTCCCCATCCCGCGCCGCGAGATCGAGACCTCCAGCGCCAACATGCACCTGATCCCGGCGGACGACGGCGTGCGCCGGGCCATGGACCGCGTGCGTCCCGGCGAGCTGGTGCACCTGGAGGGCTTCCTGGTCGACGCCAGTCGTCCGGACGGCTGGCGCTGGCGCACCTCGCTCAGCCGCGAGGACACCGGCAACGGGGCCTGCGAGCTGGTGTACGTGGAGACGCTGGCGCCGGTCGCGCCCTAGGCGGGGACGGCGAACCGAGCCTACGGTTTGCAGGCCTACGTGCGCTTGGCCAGCATCGCCATCCGCTGCGCATCGGCCAGCACGCCGTGCAGGATGCGCAGCTCGCGCTCGTCCGGCTGCGCCCGCTGGAACAGTCGGCGCAGGCGCAACATGATCGTGGTCGGCTCGCGGCCCTTGTGGAACTCGATGTCGTCCAGGGTCTGCGCGAGGTGCTCGAAGAAGCGCTCCATGCGCGCGGCATCGGCCGGCGGCTCGTCGTGCTCCGGTGGTGGCGGCGGTGCGTCGCCGAGCATCGCCAGGCGCTGCTCGTAGGCCATCACCTGCACCGCCTGGGCCAGGTTGAGCGAGCTGTAGTCGTCCACGCTGGGGATGCGCACCATCGCGTGGCAGCGCGCCAGCTCCTCGTTCTCCAGCCCGGTACGCTCGTTGCCGAACACCAGCGCCACCTGTCCGCCGCTCGCCGCCGCGGCGAGCGCCTGTGCCGCGCCCTCGCGCGGCGTGAGTTCGGGCAGGTTCACGCCACGCCGGCGCGCCGACAGGCCCAGCGCGAAGGTCACGCCGGCCAGCCCGTCGACCAGCGCATCGTGCACCCCCGCCTCGGCCAGCACGTGCACCGCGTTCGCCGCCAGCGCATCGGCCTCGCGACTGGGGAATTCCGCCGGTGCGACCAGGTCCAGCCGGGTGAAGCCCATCGTGCGGATCGCCCGCGCCGCGCTGCCGATGTTGCCCGGATGCGAGGTACGCACGAGCACGAAACGGAACCGTCGGGTGAGGTCGGCGAGGTCGGTCATGGCAGCCAGAACGCAAGGCAAGGATCGCCAAGGATAGCCGCCCGGAACGGTCCTACGCCGGCTCTGCTAGAATCGCCGGCCGCATTTCCGCTCTTTTCCCAAAGCCGAAGCCATGCCAAGACCCGCCGTCACCATCGCGGCCCGTGCCGCGCGCGCCGCAGGCAACGTGATCCTGCGCTACATGAACCGCATCGACGGCCTGCACGTGGTCGAGAAGCAGCGCATGGACTTCGCTTCCGAGGTCGACCGCCTGGCCGAGGCCGAGATCGTCAAGGAACTGCGTCGCGCCTACCCCGACCACGCCATCCTCGCAGAGGAAAGCGGCGCGATCGGCAAGAATCCGCTGACCTGGGTGATCGATCCGCTGGACGGCACGCACAACTACCTGCGCGGCATCCCGCATTTCTCCGTGTCGATCGCCCTGGTCGAGAAGGGCGTACCGGTCTACGGCGTGGTGTTCGATCCGCTGCGCGACGAGCTGTTCACCGCCAGCAAGGGCGACGGCGCCTATCTCAACGACCGGCGCATCCGTGTGGGCAAGCGCGAGAACCTCGGCGGCGCAATGATCGCCACCGGCTTCCCCTACCGCCAGCGCGAGCACCTGGACGCCCAGCTGGCGATGACCCGTGCCCTGCTCGGCCAGGCCGAGGACATCCGCCGCTCGGGCTCCGCCGCGCTCGACCTGGCCTACACCGCCGCCGCGCGCTACGACGGCTATTTCGAGATCGGCCTCAAGCCCTGGGACATGGCCGCGGGCGTCCTGCTGGTGCGCGAGGCCGGCGGACGCTACGGCGATTTCGCCGGCCGCGACGGCATGCCGGCCAGCGGCAACCTGATCGCCGGCAACCTGCACGTGACCAAGGCGATGACCGAGGCGATCGGCGCGCACGCGACGCCGGCGCTGCTCAAGGCCTGAGCGGCGGTCCGATCGACCCGAGGGCGCCCGGCGGGCGCCCTTTTTTTGTGCGCGCATCGATCCCGGGAGCGGCCAGCCGCCTGGCTGGGGGGCAGGCGGACGCTGCTGTAGATCTTTCCAGCGGTCGCCGATTTTTCCAGCCGTCGCCACGCGCGGCCCCGCTGCAAAGCGCACCTCGGGCTGGCATCCGCGTTGCAACGCCCTTGGCCGTCCGAAGGGCTCGTGCGCGTCGCGATGCCCTTGCGAGCGAGGGAGCGCTCGTCGCCATCGAGGCACGTGCGTGCCGGTGGGCGGAAAGCGGGTCCGGATCCCCGCCCGAACCCGCTCGTTTTTCGCTGGGCGCCGGGACGGCGACCAGTCGACGTTGCGAACCATCGATCGGATGTCCAGGAGATAACCCCATGAGCCGGCAACAGTCCCCAGGCAGTGATTCGAACAGCAAGCAGGCCCACGCTTCCAACCGCGCGGTCGACGGCGCACGCGGCAAGCTCAGCGTGCGCGAGGCGGGCCGCAAGGGTGGCCTGCGCGTGCGCGAACTGATCAATCGCGGGCGCCAGGTCGAAGCACGCCAGAACGAACAGCGCCCGCATTGAGGCGCCTTACCGGGAGAACGAGATGACCCAGCAGAAGAACCAGGATCAGCGCGGCAAGCACGCCGGCGGCAGCCAGCACGACAAGGGCGACATGACCGTCCGCGAGGCCGGCCACAAGGGTGGCGAGATCGGTGGCCACAAGGGCGGCCAGCGCGTGCGCGAGCTGATCGAGGAAGGCAAGCAGGCCGAAGGCCGCGGCGACCAGCGCAAATGACCCACCCGCGGCCCGCCGACGCGGGCCGCAACCACGGCGAAGCGAGGTGACGACATGACCAAGCAAAGCGACAACCAGCACGACAAGGGCGAGATGACGGTGCGCGAGGCCGGCCAGAAGGGCGGCCACAAGGGCGGCGAGATCCGCAAGGAACAGCTCGGCCCCGAGGGCTATTCGGAACTCGGCCACAAGGGCGGCCAGCGCGTGCGCGAGCTGATCGAGGAAGGCAAGCAGGCCGAAGGCGAGAAGTGACCGGCCACGCGGGAAGCCTGTCGCCCGGCAGCGCTTCCCGCGGTTTCCCCTAGCTTTCGGGGTGCTCGCGCAGGAACTCGCGCAGGAACGGCACGGTGATGCGCCGCCTGGCGGCGAGCGAGGCCTGGTCGAGCCGGTCCAGCAGATCCAGCAGCGCGGCCAGATCGCGCGCATAGCGGGCGAACAGCCAGTCCAGCACCGCCTCGTCGAGGCCGATCCCGCGCGCACCGGCCTGTTCCTTCAGGACCGCCCGCCGCTCGGCGTCGTCCAGCGGCTTGAGCGCGAACTGCGTGCACGCACCCAGCCGCGAGCGCAGGTCCGGCAGACCCAGCCCCAATTGCGCGGGCGCCGCACCGGCAGCGAACAACATCGCGCCCCCCTCGGCACGGACCTGGTTGTACAGGTCGAACAGCGCGTGCTCCGCCGCACGCTCGCCGGCCAGCACGCCCAGGTCGTCGATCGCCAGCAGCTCGCTGCTGCCCACGCCGCGCAAGGCGCCGATGTGCTCGTGCATCGCGGTCAGCGGCAGGTACTGCACGCGCCGTCCCGCGGCGCTGGCCGCCTGGCAGGCGGCCAGCAACAGGTGGCTACGGCCACTGCCGGCGGGCCCGTGCAGGTAGACCCAGGGCGCGCCTGGCGCCTCCGCCAGCGCGCGCACCGCCGCCAGCGCGGCGGCATTCGCTCCGGCGTGGAAGTGCTCGAAGCGTTGCCGGCGCGGCCAGCGCAGTGCGAGCGGCAGCTGCGGAATCATGGCGCCTCGCCGCCCGGCCCGCGCGGTGCCGGTACGTCCGCGTTTGCCGTGCCGGCGCCCTGCGGCGTCTTCACGGTCACGTCCACCTGCGCCACTACCGGGTCGTCGGGGCCGGCGTCGGTGTACAGCTCGCTCAGGCGGTAGCGCTCCAGCAGGTAGCGCAGCAGCACCAGGATCACCGAGGCGGCCGGCAGGGCCAGCAGCACGCCCAGGAAGCCGAACAGGTAGCCGCCCGCGAGCACGGCGAAGATCACCGCCACCGGATGCAGGCCGATCTTGTCGCCGACCAGCTTGGGCACCAGCACGTAGCCCTCCAGCAACTGCCCGACCACGAACACGCCGCAGACCAGCAGCGTGTGTGTCCAGTCGCCGTACTGCACCAGGGCGGCGACGATCGCCGCACCGAAGCCCACCATGAAGCCCAGGTACGGCACGAAGCTGAGCAGGCCGGCGACCATGCCGATCAGCGGGCCGACCGACAGCCCCACCAGGGTCAGGCTGGCGCCGTAGAAGAGGCCCAGCGCCAGCATCACCAGCAGCTGGCCGCGCACGAATGCCCCCAGCACCGCGTCCGCCTCGCGCGCCAGGTGTGCCACCGTCGGCTGCACCGAGCGCGGCAGCACGCTGTCGACGTAGGCGATCAGCCGGTCCCAGTCGCGCAGCAGGTAGAAGCTCACCACCGGCACCAGCACCAGGTTGGTGAGCCACATGAAGGCACCGATGCTCGAGCGCGACACCTTGCCGACCACCGTGGTGGCCACTGCGCCGACCGAGCCGATGTGCGCGCGCAGGGCATCCATCAGCCGGCGGGTGTCGAAGGTGTCCGGGTCGAGGTTGAGCTTGCGCTGCACCCAGGGCAAGGCGGTGTTCTGCACCCAGTCCACGTAGTGCGGCAGGTTGTGGATCAGGTTCTCGACCTGGTCGGAGATCAGCGGCACCAGCAGCAGCAGCGAGCCGACCAGCAGCAGCGCCAGCACGAAGAACACCACGCTCACCGCCCAGGTGCGGTTCATGCGCAGCTGCTCGAGCCGGTCGGCCAGCGGATCGCCGAGGTAGGCCAGCATCGCCGCCACCGCGAAAGGCATCAGCACCGGCGCGAGCAGCCACACCAGGAAGCCGATCACCAGCACGATCGCGAGCAGCTGCCAGCGGCGGGCGAGATCCTGGGTCATGGTCGGGCCCTGCCCGGGTGCCTCACCGGCATCGCCCGGCGGGCGATCGCGGCGCCCGTGCCCGGCCCCTTCAGTGCAGCCATTGCAGGGCCGCATCCGCGCCGGCGTGCGGCGCGGCCTGGATCACCCGCCCGCCCGCCGCGAGGTTGGCGGCCAGGGCGGCGATCGGCACGGTCGCCTTGACCGCCAGCGTGAAGCCCTGGTCGTCCGCCCCCAGCGTGCTCACCTCGCGCACGGTCGGGTCGTTGCGCAGCAGGGCCAGCAGATTGGCGTAGGCCTGCGCGGAGTTCACCTTGCCGACCCACAGCGTGCCGGTGCTGATGCTCGCGCCGATCACGTTGAGCTGCTTGCCCAGCTGGTCCGCGAGTGCGTTGCCCGCGTCGGCCAGCAGCGCGTCGGTGCTGACCGCCTGGTCGCTCCAGGGCTGGGGCTTGCCGCCCGAGACCAGGGTCCACTTCGCACTGCCGCCCTCCAGCCGTCCGACCAGGATCAGGCCGGTGCGGTAGCGCCCGGTGGCCTGCGCCAGCGCGGCGGGATCGGCGCGGGCGATGGCGGCCGGGTCCGGCGGCGCGGCCGGATCCGGATAGGCGAGCGTATAGCCGCGGGCCGCCGCGGCCTGCGCCAGCGGACCCAGCGCGTCCTTGCCGAGCAACTGGCCGTCGCTGCCATGCACCAGCACCAGCACCGGCGGCTTCACCCCGGCCGCGGGCACCCCCAGTTGCTTGACCAGTCGGCGCACCGCGCCCGGATCGAAGTTCACCTGCAGCACGATGCCGGTGCCGGCCCGCTGGTACTGGAACTGCTGCACCAGGCCGGGGGCGCCCTTCAGCGCGTCGTCGTAGCCCGGCTTGTCGCGCAGGTCCTGCCCGCCGGCGACCCGTTCGAGCACCTGCCCCAGCGCGGTGGCGAAGGCTGCGTCACGCTGCACCTCGGTGGTGTCGGTGACCGGCACGACGACCGTGTAGGGCGAGGCCGGCGCCTGGCCCTGCGCGTGCAGCGGCGCGACCAGGCCCAGCAGCAGCAGGGCGGACAACAGGCGGGGCAGGCGCATGGGCCTCATCCTTGCGAAACCAACGATCGACCGGCAGTCTGCCCAATCCCGCCGGCAGCGTCCATCGGGCGCCGCCGCCCGGTGGACGCCGCGTGGGTGCTGCTAGAATTCGCCGTTTCCTTCCGCTGCCGGTTGCCGCCATGTCCGACGCCCTCACCTACCGCGCCGCCGGCGTCGATATCGACGCCGGCAATGCCGTGGTCGAACGCATCAAGCCGCTGGTCAAGCGCACCTTCCGTCCGGAGGTGATGGGCGGGCTGGGCGGCTTCGGCGGCCTGTTCGACCTGGCCGGCCGCTACCGCGAGCCGGTGCTGGTCTCCGGCACCGACGGCGTGGGCACCAAGCTGAAGCTGGCCCAGCAGCTGGGCCGGCACGACACGATCGGCATCGACCTGGTCGGCATGTGCGTGAACGACGTGCTGGTGCAGGGCGCCGAGCCGCTGTTCTTCCTGGACTATTTCGCCACCGGCAAGCTGGACGTGGACACCGCCGTCGCCGTGGTGGGCGGCATCGCGAAAGGCTGCGAGCTGGCCGGCTGCGCGCTGATCGGCGGCGAGACGGCGGAGATGCCGGACATGTACCCGCCCGGCGAATACGACCTGGCCGGCTTTACCGTCGGCGCGGTGGAGAAATCGCAGCTGCTCACCGGCGAGGCCATCGTGGCCGGCGACGCGGTCCTGGGCGTGGCCTCCTCCGGCCCGCACTCCAACGGCTACTCGCTGATCCGCAAGATCCTCGAGCGCGCCGGCAACCCGCTCGATCTCGACCTCGGCGGCACGACGCTGGCCGATGCGCTGATGGCACCGACCACCATCTACGTCAAACCGATGCTGGAGCTGCTCGGGAAGCAGCCGGTCCACGGCATGGCGCACATCACCGGCGGCGGCCTGAAGGAGAACATCATCCGGGTCGTGCCGGATGGTCTCGGCCTGGCCATCGACGCGGGCGCGATCGAACTGCCGCCGGTATTCGACTGGCTGATGCGCGAGGGCAAGGTGGCGCGCGAGGAAATGTGGCGCACCTTCAACTGCGGCGTCGGCTTCACGGTGATCCTGCCGCGCGCGGCGGCCGAGGCCGCGGCCGCGCTGCTCGCCAGGCACGGACTGGCCAGCCGCGTGATCGGCGAGGTCGTGAAGGCGCAGGGCGACGAGCGCGTCCACATCGGCTGAACACCCACGAGCCGTCCGCCCCGGGCGCAGCGCAACCGGGCCTGCGCTCCGGGCGAACGGCAGCTGGCAGAGCGACCATGCCCCACCCCCTCCGCATCGCCGTCCTCGCTTCCGGACGCGGCAGCAACCTGGCCGCGCTGCTGGCCGCGCGCGACCGTGGCGAGCTCGCCGCCGAGTTCGTGCTGGTCGCCAGCGACAAGGCCCAAGCGGGCGCGCTGCGCCTGGCCGAGGCCGCCGGCGTGCCCACGCTGGTGCTCGACCCCAGGAGCTATCCGGACCGCCGCGCCTTCGACCTGGAGCTGTTCGCGCAACTGGCCGCCAGCGGCGCCGAACTGGTCGTGCTGGCCGGCTTCATGCGCATCCTCGACGGCGAGGCGATCGCGCCCTGGGTCGGGCGCATGCTGAACATCCATCCGTCGCTGCTGCCCAAGTACCGTGGCCTGCACACCCACCGGCGCGCGCTGGCGGCCGGCGACCTCGAGCACGGCGCCAGCGTGCACTTCGTCACCGCCGAGCTGGACGGCGGACCGGTGGTGGCGCAGGCCACGCTGCCGATCGAGGCCGGCGAGGACGAGCACCGGCTGGCGCAGCGCCTGCTGCCGCTCGAACATCGCCTGTTGCCGGCCGTGGTGGCACTGATGGCCGCCGGCCGGCTGGCCTGGCGCGACGGCGGCCCGTGGCTGGACGGCGCCCCGCTCGCCGCGCCGCTGCGGCTGGGGCCGCAAGGCCTGGAACGATCCTGAACCCCGGGTTCAGCGAACCGGCGGCACACTGCAACGCATGACGCCACGACACATGCTCCGCCCCGCCCTCGCGCTCGTGCTGATCCTGGCCAGCGGCCTGGCCCTGGCTTCCCCGCCCAAGGCGTTCACCGCCACCTACCGCGTGCTGCGCGACGGCGCGCCGATGGGCGAGGCCAGCGTGAGCCTCAAGCCGCTCGGCGACGGCCAGTGGGAATACCGCAAGCACCTGCGCGGCACCTCGGGCCTGGCCGCCATGCTGGGCGCCGACGTGGAAGAGGTCTCGCGCTTCCGCTGGAAGGGCGACGTGCCCGAGGCGATCCGCTACGACTACCGCCTGGATGCCGCCATCAAGGCCAAGCAGCGCCACCTCGTGGTGGACTGGAACACGCGCCAGGTCACGGTGGACGAAGGCAAGGGCGCGATCACCTATCCGGCCAGGCCGGGCATGGTCGAGCGCAATACCACCGCGCTGGCGATCGGCCTGGCGCTGCAGGACGGACGGAAACAGATCGACCTGCCCGTCGCGGTGAAGCAGGAAGTGGAGGCGCAGCAGTTCAAGGTCGGCGGCAAGGAGAGGGTCGCCGTGCCGGCCGGCAGCTTCGACGCCGTGCGGGTCGATCGCACCGACGCCGACCGCGGCTTCAGCGCCTGGTACGCGCCCGGACGCTACCCGCTGCCGGTGAAGCTCTCGCAGAAGGATGGCGGCGACCTGACCATGGAGCTGGTGAGCTTCCGCTAGGGCCGGGCGCCCGCGCACCCGCCTTGAGCCCTCTCCTTCCGGGGAGCGGTCGGTGCTCGCCGGAAAGGCGTTCGTGCCGCGGGTGATCGCAGGGAAGGAAGCAAGGCCCGCTGCGAAGCAGATTGCCGCAAGAGCGCCCCCCCCCACCCGGGCCCTCTCCCCGACGGGGAGAGGCGTCAAGACGCAGTGCGGGCTTGCTGCAGGTGAAAGGTGAGCAGCTCAGCTCGGCAGGCGGCGGATCTTCGCCCCCAGCACGCCGAGCTTCTCCTCGATGTTCTCGTAGCCGCGGTCGATGTGGTACACGCGGTCTACCGTGGTGTCGCCCTGCGCCACCAGGCCGGCCAGCACCAGGCAGGCCGAGGCGCGCAGGTCGGTGGCCATGATCGGCGCACCGCTCATGCGCTGCACGCCCTGGATGATCGCGGTGTTGCCTTCCAGGCGGATGTCCGCGCCCAGGCGCTGCAGCTCGTGGGCGTGCATGAAGCGGTTCTCGAACACCGTCTCGGTGATCACGCCCACGCCCTCGGCCACGCAGTTGAGTGCGGTGAACTGCGCCTGCATGTCCGTCGGGAACGCCGGGTACGGTGCGGTGACGATGTTGACCGCCTTCGGCCGGCGCCCGCCCATGTCCAGCTCGATCCAGTCCGGTCCGGTGGACAGGTGCGCGCCGGCCTCCTCCAGCTTGGCCAGCACCGCGTCCAGCGTGCTGGCGCGCGCGCCGCGCGCGCGCACCTTGCCACCGGTCATCGCCGCACCGACCAGGAAGGTGCCGGTCTCGATGCGGTCGGGCAGCACTTCGTACTCGGCGCCGTGCAGTCGCTCGACCCCGTGCACCACCAGGGTGGAGGTCCCGATGCCCTCGACCTGCGCGCCCATGGCGACCAGGCACTGCGCCAGGTCGACCACCTCCGGCTCCTGCGCGGCGTTCTCGATCACGGTGGTGCCTTCGGCCAGGGTAGCGGCCATCAGGATGTTCTCGGTGCCGGTGACCGTGACCATGTCCATGGCGATGCGCGCGCCCTTCAGGCGCCGCGCCCGGGCCTTGATGTAGCCGTTCTCCACGCTGACCTCGGCGCCCAGCGCCTGCAGCCCGCGGATGTGCTGGTCGACCGGGCGCGAACCGATCGCGCAGCCGCCCGGCAGCGAGACTTCCGCTTCGCCGAAGCGCGCCACCAGCGGGCCCAGCACCAGAATCGAGGCGCGCATGGTGCGCACCAGGTCGTAGGGGGCGACGTGGCTTTCGATGGTGCGTGGGTCGACGTGCATCTTCATGCGGTCGTCCAGCACCAGCTGCACGCCCATGCGGCCGAGCAGCTCGATGAACGTGGTCACGTCGTGCAGGTGCGGCACGTTGGAAATGGTGACCGGGCCGTCGGCGAGCAGGCAGGCGGCGAGGATGGGCAGGACGGCGTTCTTGGCGCCGGAGATCGCCACTTCGCCGTGGAGCGGCTCGCCGCCGCTGATCAGAATCTTTGCCATGGGGGTCCTTCAGGAATGCAGGAAGCCGGCGCGGCCTCAGCGGCGCGCCGCGGCCTCCTCGGGAGTCAGCGTCTTCAGCGCCAGCGCGTGGATCGCCCCGCCCATCAGCTCGCCCAGCGTCGCATAGACCAGCCGGTGCCGTGCCAGCGGCAGCTTGCCGGCGAACTGGCTGGCGACGACCGTGGCCTCGAAATGCACGCCGTCGTCACCGCTGACCTGGGCCTGGGCGCCGGGCAGGCCGGCTTCGATCATCGCCTGGATACGGGCTGGGTCCATCGGAGGTCCATCGAGGAGGGGCAGGCGGGTGGATTCCGAACCGCTCGTGAATCCATCGCGCCGCGATATGACGTTAAAATGCGGATATGCCATGGTAGTGGAAATCCCGTGGCGCAGAAATGCCAGCGGCCCCCCCCTGCCGCCCGACGAGGCCCCATGAACGCACGCATCGCTCCGCCCGCCGCCAACCTGGACCCGGACGCGCTCGCCCGCAGCGCACGCACGGTCATCGCCACCGAGGCGGCCGCGATCCGCGCCCTGGAGCCGCGCGTGAACGCGGATTTCGTGCAGGCCTGCCGGCTGATCCTCGCCTGCCGCGGCCGGCTGGTGGTGAGCGGCATGGGCAAGTCAGGCCACGTCGGCCGCAAGATTGCCGCGACCATGGCCTCGACCGGCACCCCCGCGTTCTTCGTGCACCCGGGCGAGGCCAGCCATGGCGACCTGGGCATGATCCAGCCCGACGACGTGGTGCTGGCGCTGTCCAATTCCGGCGAAACCGACGAACTGCTGTTCATCCTGCCGGTGATCAAGCGCCAGGGCATCCCGTTGATCGCGATCACCGGCAACCCCAAGTCGTCCCTCGCGCACCAGGCCGACGTGCACCTGGACGCCAGCATCTCCAGCGAGGCCTGCCCGCTGGGCCTGGCCCCCACCGCCAGCACCACCGCCGCGCTGGTGATGGGCGACGCGCTGGCGATCGCGCTGCTGGAGGCGCGCGGCTTCACCGCCGAGGACTTCGCCCGCTCGCACCCGGCCGGCAGCCTCGGCCGCCGCCTGCTGCTGCACATCAGCGACATCATGCATACCGGCGACGGCATCCCGATGGTCGCGCCCGGCGCCAGCCTCACCGAGGCGCTGGTGGAGATGACCCGCAAGCACCTGGGCATGACCGCCGTGGTCGACGCCGACCGGCGCCTGCTCGGCGTGTTCACCGACGGCGACCTGCGCCGCGCACTGGACGACGACGGCGTGGACCTGCGCGGCGCCACGGTCGAGGCGCTGATGACGCGCGGCCCCAAGACCATCGCTTCCGACAAGCTCGCCATCGAGGCGGCGCAGCTGATGGAGAAGCACCAGATCCATGCGCTGCTGGTGGTGGACGAGGAACAGCGCGTCGTCGGCGCGCTGAACATCCACGACCTGCTGCGCGCACGCGTGGTGTGATCCGGCGCGGGCGGAACGCCGCCGCGCGAACCATCCGGCCGCGCCCTGCGCCTTTCCATTTCCAGCTCCGCCGACGACCCGATGCCCTACCTGACCGACCTCCCCGCCGATCTCGTCGCCCGCGCCGCCGGCATCCGCCTGGCGGTATTCGACGTCGACGGCACGCTGACCGACGGCCGCCTCTACTACGGCGAGGACGGCCGCGAGACCAAGGTATTCTTCGTGCAGGACGGGCTGGGGCTCAAGCGCCTGCAGGCCCACGGCGTGCAGGTGGCGATCATCAGCGCGCGGATCAGCCATCCGGTGGCGCTGCGCGCGGAGGAGCTGGGCATCGCCCACGTCTACCAGGGCCAGGGCGACAAGCGCGCCTGCCTGCTGGAATTGCTCGACGCGCTGCACCTCGCCCCGGCGCAGGCGGCGTTCGTCGGCGACGACCTGCCCGACCTTCCGGCCATGCGTGTGGCCGGTCTCGCCGTGGCGGTGGCCAACGCCCATCCGTGGGTGATCGAGCAGGCGCACTGGACCACCCGCCGCGCCGGCGGCCAGGGCGGCGCGCGCGAGGTCTGCGACCTGCTGCTGCACGCCCAGGGCCGGACCGACGCCGAACGGGAGCGCTGGCAGTGAGGGAGTGGCTGCGCGACCGCCGCCTGCTGGCGGCCATCGTGGTGCTGGCGCTGGCCGCCGGCACCGCGCAGCTGCTGCTGTGGTGGATCGGCCCGGCACCCAGGGCCAATGCCTTCGTCGGCCCGCCGCGCTCGGGCTACACGCTCAGCGATTTCAAGCTGACCCAGTACGGCCAGGACGGCCTGCCCAGCTTCCGCATCACCGCGCCCCGGCTGGAACGGCGCGAAGGCGACGACTCGCTGTACATCAATGCGCCGCAGTTCGACCTGCCCTCCAACCAGCCGGACGTTCCGGACTGGCGCGGCCACTCGCTGTACGGTTGGGTCAACCACAACGGCACCCTGCTCAAGCTGCAGGGACCGGTCTACATCAGCCGGCCGGCGTTCGACCACACGCCCGCCACCGAGATGCGCACCTCCGACGTCACCGCCTGGCCGAAGGAAAACCGCCTCGAGACGGCGGCCGCGACGCAGATCCGGCAGGGAACTTCTACAATCACCGGCGTCGGCATGCGTGCCAACCTCAACAACAAGCATCTGGAGTTGCTCGATGACGTCCACAGCACGCTCATGCCAAGCAAGCGCGGTTCTTAGGCTGGCCCTGCTGACGGCCGGCCTGCTCGCGCTGCAGCCGGCGCTGGCCAAGCGCAGCGACCGCGACAAGCCGGCCGACATCGTGGCCAAGTCCTTCGACGGATCGCAGCAGGACAATGGCTACATCATCTACAAGGGCCAGGTGCGCATCACCCAGGGCACGCTGCAGGCGACCGGCGACCTCGCCAAGGCCTACCTGGACGGCGACAACAACGTCACGCGCGTGGTGCTGACCGGCTCGCCGGCGCACATCCAGCAGCTCGACGACGCCGGCAACCTGATGGAAGGCAATGCCGCGACGATCGACTACGACAACGTCAAGGGCATCGCCGTGCTCACCGGCAACGCCATGGTCAAGCAGCAGGGCCGCGGCGAGGCCCACGGCGACAAGCTCACCTACGACACCGGCACCAGCCAGATGACCGGCGAGAGCCGCGGTGACGGCCTGGTGCACATGATCTTCAAGCCCAAGCCGCGGCCGGCCGGCAGTGCGCCGGCAAGCCGGCCCGCCGCGTCCGGCACCGCACCGGCGCCCGCGGCCAGCGCACCCGCACCCGCGCCCGCCACCAGTGCCGGGCAGCCCTGACCGATGCTCGCCGCGGAAGGTCTGCAGAAGCGTTACCGCTCGCGCCAGGTGGTGCGCGATTTCGGGTTCTCGATCCGCCAGGGCGAGGTGGTCGGCCTGCTCGGTCCCAACGGCGCCGGCAAGACCACCTGCTTCTACATGGTGGTCGGCCTGGTCGAGGCCGACGGCGGCAGCATCCGGCTCGATCGCCAGGACATCACCGGCCTGCCCATGCACGCGCGCGCGCGGCTGGGCATCGGCTACCTGCCGCAGGAGCCCTCGGTGTTCCGCCGGCTCAGCGTGGCCGACAACATCATGGCGGTGCTGGAGCTGCGCGAGGGGCTGAGCGCGCGCCAGCGCAACGAGGAGCTGGAAAGCCTGCTGGACGAGCTCAAGATCGCGCACATCGCCACCCAGAAAGGCATCAGCCTTTCCGGCGGCGAGCGCCGGCGCGTCGAGATCGCGCGCGCGCTCGCCGCGCAGCCGCGCTACATGCTGCTGGACGAACCGTTCGCCGGCGTCGACCCGATTTCCGTGGGCGAGATCCAGCGCATCGTGCGCCACCTGAAGGAACGCGGCATCGGCGTGCTGATCACCGATCACAACGTGCGCGAGACGCTGGGCATCTGCGACCGCGCCTACATCCTGAACGACGGCGAGGTGCTTTCGCGCGGCACCCCGGCGCACATCCTCGCCGACGAGAAGGTGCGCGAGGTGTATCTGGGGCGTGAATTCAGGTTGTGACGCAAGGCCCGCGCCGGCCCGCGGCCGCTATGGTCGCGTCACGAGCGCCGGGGTAGGATGACCCCACGTCCTTCCCCCATGGCTGGCATGAAACCTGGGCTCCAGTTCCGCCTCAACCAACAGCTCACCCTGACGCCGCAGCTGCAGCAGGCGATCCGTCTGTTGCAGCTTTCGCAGCTCGAGCTGGAAGCGGAACTGCGGCAGATCGCCGAAAGCAATCCGCTGCTGGAGTTGGAGGAGGAAGCGGCCACGCCGGACGGCGAGGAGGAGAGCTACGCCGCCACCCCCGCGGAAGCGCCCAGCGTCGACCACGACGTCGACGACACGCCCGAGTGGGCCGAGACCGATGCGCCGGCCGAGACGCCGATCGACTTCTCGCTGGGCAGCGCGGGCAGTGCCGGCTCCCGCCCGGACGAGGATTTCGAGCCGCAGAACGCCGCGCCGGAGACGCTGCAGGAACACCTGCTGTGGCAGCTCAACCTGTCGCCGTTCAATTCCCGCGAGCGGCTGATCGCCACCGTCATCATCGACGCGCTCAACCCCGACGGCTACCTGTCCGAGGGGCTCGAGGGCGTACTGGCCGCGCTGCCGGCCGATCTCGACGCCAGCGCGGAGGAGATCGAGGTCGTCCGCCGGCAGTTGCAGCGCTTCGACCCCACCGGCATCGCCAGCCTGGACCTGCGCGATTGCCTGCGGGTACAGCTCGAGCAGTTCGACGCCACGACGCCGCACCGGGACCTGGCGCTGCAGATCGTCGCCGGCGAGCTCGAGCTGCTGGCGCGCAACGACCTGGCCAGGATCGCCCGCAAGCTGCGCGCCAGCGAGGACGACGTCGCCGCGGCCGCGCTGCTGATCCGCGGCCTCGACCCGCGCCCGGGCGCCGCGCTGGACGCCACGCCCGTGGAGTACGTCGCCCCCGACGTCTACGCCTACCGCGACGGGAGCCGCTGGAAGGTCAGCCTCAACCCCGATTGCCAGCCGCGGCTGGGCCTCAACCAGCACTACTGCAGCCTGATAGCGCAGGCGCGTGGCGAGGATGCCAGCTGGATGCGCGGCCAGCTGCAGGAGGCGCGCTGGCTGATCAAGAGCCTGGAGTCGCGCGCCGAGACCCTGCTCAAGGTGGCCGAGGCGATCGTGCGTCGGCAGAGCGCCTTCCTCGACTACGGCCCCGAAGCGATGCACCCGCTGGTCCTGCGCGAGGTGGCCGAGGAAGTCGGCATGCACGAATCGACCATCTCGCGGGTGACCACGCGCAAGTACATCCACACGCCGCGTGGCACCTTCGAGCTCAAGTACTTCTTCTCCAGCGGCGTCGCCACCGAGGATGGCGGCGGCGCCTCGGCCACGGCCATCCAGGCCATGATCCGCAAGCTCATCGAGGCGGAGGACCCACGCAAGCCGCTGTCCGACCAGGCGCTGGCCGAGGAGCTCAACCGCAAGGGCATCCAGGTCGCGCGCCGCACCGTGGCCAAGTACCGCGAGGCACTGCGCATCCCCAGTTCCAGCGAGCGCCAGCGCGCCGGCTGAACAGCGCACTTGCAACCCGCCGGAACGCTCCCATACGAACGAAAGACCGGCATGCCGAAACCCCGCGGCATGCGAACCCGCCGCCCACCGGCGGCTTGTACCAGAGGAGGCGACCCATGCAGTTCCAACTCACCGGCCAGCAGATCGAAGTCACCCCGGCGTTGCGCGCCCATGCCGAGTCCAAGCTCGATCGCCTGACCCGCCTCGACGAAAAGTGCCTTGGCCTGACCATGGTGCTTTCGGTGGACAAGCTGCAGCATTGTGCCGAAGCCACCCTCACCACCTCGGGAGCGGCCCTGCACGCCGCCGCCTGCGAGGCCGACATGTACGCCTCCATCGACGTGGTGTTCGACAAGCTGGTCGCGCAGCTGCGCCGCTACCGCGACAAGCTGACCGACAAGCACCAGCAGGAAGCGCGCGAGGCACGGCAGTTCGGCTGACGGCCTCGGCCGATCGCGGTCCAGGACCCGCCTTCCGAGGCGGGTCTTTTTTTGCGTGGCAGGCGCCGCCCGGCGCATTCCGAACGCGCCGGGACAGCCAGGCCGCACGCACCACCCCCAACTGGCACAATGGCGCCCACCGCCTACCGGCAGGGGAGCCACTTGGAACGTCTGACCGCACGACAACTCTTCGACGGCGTCCACGAGCGCATGGGCCTGCGCTGGGTGTCGGGCATGCGTGGCGAAGGGCGCGTGCTCGAGCGCGGCGCGACCGCCACGCGCCGGCCCTCGCTGATCGGCTACCTGAACGTGATCTACCCCAACAAGGTGCAGATCATCGGTACCGAGGAGCTCAACTGGCTGGACGGCCTCGATTCGCGCCAGCGCTGGGAAGCGATGCACAAGATCGCCGCCTACCAGCCGGTGGCGCTGATCGTGACCAAGGACCAGACCATCCCCTCCGACCTGCGCGAGGTCGCCGAGGAGACCCACACGCCGCTGTGGATCAGCACCAAGCGCGGCCACGAACTGCTGACCTGGATGCAGTACCACCTGGCGCGCATGCTGGCGCCGCGGATCACCCTGCACGGGGTGTTCCTGGAGGTGTTCTCGATTGGCGTGCTGATCACCGGCGAATCGGGCTCGGGCAAGAGCGAGCTGGCGCTGGAGCTGATCAGCCGCGGCCACCGCCTGGTTGCCGACGACGCCACCGAATTCACCCTGATCGCTCCGGACGTGATCGACGGCACCTGCCCCGAGCTGCTGCAGGACCTGCTGGAAGTGCGCGGCCTGGGCGTGCTCAACGTGCGCGAGATGTTCGGCCACACGGCGGTCAAGCATTCGAAGTACCTGCGCCTGGTGGTGCACCTGAAGCCCATGCGCGAGGGCGAGGACATCGACGCGATGACGCGCCTGACCGGCGATACCAGCCACCGCGAGATCCTCGAGGTGCCGGTGCCGATGATCACCATCCCGGTGGCGCCCGGCCGCAACCTGGCGGTACTGGTGGAAGCCGCGGTGCGCCATCATATGCTCAAGAGCAAGGGCATCGACCCTGCGCAGACCTTCATCGACCGCCAGGCGCACCAGATGCGCCGGCTTCCGCCCTGGTGAACCTCGTGAGTGCCAACGAGCCAACGCTGCCTGGCAGCCTGAACGATTCCAACGCCGTGCACCTGGTGGTGCTCACCGGCATGTCCGGCGGCGGCAAGACGGTCGCGCTGCGTGCGCTGGAGGACCTGGAGTTCTACTGCGTCGACAACCTGCCCAGCGGGCTGCTGCCGCAGCTGGTGCAATCGGTGATGCAGGACGGCGGAGGGCGCCGCCGGCGTATCGCGGTGGGCGTGGACGTGCGCAACCGCGGCGAAGACTTCGAGCACATGCCGCTGGTGCTGTCCGAGCTCGCCGCCGCCGGCGTGCACGTGCACCTGGTCTTCATCGACTGCCGCGACGAGGTGCTGATCAAGCGCTACTCGGAGACCCGCCGGCGCCACCCGCTGGCGCTGCGCGGCGTCTCGCTGGCCGATGCGATCGCCGAGGAGCGCCGCCTGCTGCGCCCGCTGATCGGCATTGCCGAGAAGGTGATCGATTCGAGCGAGCTGAACGTGCACCAGCTGCGCCGCCTGATCGCCACCGGCTACGCGCAGGCCACCGAAGGGCTCACGCTGATGTTCCAGTCCTTCGCCTTCCGCCGCGGCCTGCCGCTGGATTCGGATTTCGTGTTCGACGCGCGCTGCCTGCCCAACCCGCACTGGCAGCCGAAGCTGCGGCCGCTGTCGGGCAAGGACGCGCCGGTGCGCGAGTTCCTCGAGGCCGATCCGCTGGTCGGCGAGTATTTCGCCGATACCGCGCGCTGGCTGGACGCCTGGCTGCCCCGCTTCGAGCAGGACGACCGCAGCTACGTCACCATCGCGGTGGGCTGCACCGGTGGGCGGCACCGCTCGGTCTACCTGGTGGAGCGCCTGGCCGCGCACTACCGCGCCCGCCGCGAAGGCGTGCTCACCTTCCACCGCGAGCTCGAGTGATGGGCGCGGATCGGGTCAAGCGGGAGCGGATGCGGTGAGCGTGGGCGTGCTCCTGATGACGCACGAGGCGGTCGGCAAGGCGCTGATCTCCGCCGCGAAGCACGTCATGCCCAAGCTGCCGCTCAAGGTCGACGCGGTCGAGGTACCGGCGCAGGCCGATCCCGACGTGATGCGCACACTCACCGCGCACCACGCGCGCGAGCTCGACCAGGGCGACGGCGTGCTGGTGCTGGCCGACCTTTACGGCGCCACGCCCTGCAACATCGGGCTGTCGCTTTCGGCGCTGGGCGTGCGCCTGCGCTGCGTCTCCGGACTCAACCTGCCGATGCTGCTGCGCGTGCTCAACTACGCCGAGAAACCGCTGGACGAACTGGCGCAGATCGCCGCCCATGGCGGCCGTGGGGGAATCTTCATTGACCATGCTTGAACAGGACATCGTCGTCTCGAACAAACTCGGCCTGCACGCGCGCGCCTCGGCCAAGCTGGTGCAGCTGGTGCAGGGCTTCACGGCCACCGTGTGGCTGGTCAGCAAGGGCCGCGAGGTCAACGCGCAGAGCATCATGGGCGTGATGATGCTTTCGGCCGGCATCGGCACCCCGCTCACCGTGCGCGCGGATGGCCCCGACGAGGCCGAGGCGCTGGCCGCCGTGGTGGCGCTGTTCGAGCGCAAGTTCGACGAGGGGGCCTGACGTGCGGAACGGGGATCGGGAAACCGGGAACGGGTGGCGCGCTGCCGGTTCGCGCGGGCGCGCGCGCGTTCGCCGCGCGCCGCATGCCCGCCGTTGCCCGTTCTCCGTGCCCGGCGTCACGGGAGCCGTGCCATGAGGCAACTTCTTCCCGGCACCCCGGCCTCCAAGGGCATGGCGCTGGGCCGTGCGCGGCTGGTGCAGCCGAGCCGCTACCTGGTCGACACCCGCCCGCTGGCCGAGGAGGAGGTCGAGGAGGAGCTCCAGCGCCTGCATCGCGCGCTGGATACCGCACGGCAGGAACTGCACGATCTGCGCAGCAAGCTGCACGGCGCGCTGGCACGCGAGGTGAACGAGTTCATCGACGCGCACAGCCTGCTGCTGGACGACGCGGAACTGCTGCGCGGCCTGGACGAGCTGGTGCGCGTGGGCCACTACCGTGCCGGCGTGGCGCTGAAGAAACAGCGCGACCGCCTGGCCAAGGTGTTCGAGGCGATGGACGATCCCTACCTGCGCAGCCGCCGCGAGGACGTCGACCAGGTGATCAACCGGGTGATCTCCGCGCTGCAGCGCCAGACCAGCCGGGAGGAGCGCAAGCTGGCCGCGCGCGTGGGCGAGATCCTGGTCGCCGACACCATCGCGCCGGCCGACATGGCGCATCTGGTCGGCAACGGGCTGCTCGGCGTGGTGGCCAGCTCCGGCAGCGCCTACTCGCACAGTGCCATCCTCGCGCGCAGCCTGGACCTGCCGATGCTGGTGGGCGTGCGCGACGCACTGGCGACCATCCACGACGACGACCTGATCCTGCTCGACGCCGAGCGCGGCGAGACCGTCGTCCATCCCACCGCGCAGGACCTGGCCCGCTACCGCGCGTGGCAGCGTGAGGCAGCGCAGGAAGGGCGGCGGCTGGCCAAGCTGGCGAATGCGCCCACGCGTACGCGCGACGGCGTGCCGATTCGCCTGTTCGCCAATGCCGAGACCGCCGCCGACATCGCGCTGGCGCGCGCCCGCGGGGCGGACGGCGTGGGCCTGTACCGCACCGAGTTCCTGTTCCTCAAGCACAAGGGCCTGCCCTCCGAGGACGAACAGTTCATCGCCTACCGCGACCTGGTGCTGGGCATGGGCGGCCTGCCGGTGACCATCCGCACGCTCGATCTCGGCGCCGACAAGGCCGATGCCGCCGGCCTGACGCTGCGCGGCGAGGACAACCCGGCGCTGGGTGTGCGCGGCGTGCGGCTGTCGCTGCGTTATCCGGCCGTGTTCACCACCCAGATCCGCGCCATCCTGCGCGCCGCCTGCTACGGCCCGGTGCGCGTGCTGGTGCCGATGGTCACCCAGCCGGACGAGTTGATCGCGGTGCGCACGCTGTTCAAGCTGGCCCGCCAGGATCTCAAGCGCGAGGCGATCGACCTGCCCGAGAAATTGCCGCTGGGCGCGATGATCGAAGTGCCGGCCGCCGCGCTCAACGTGCGCGCGCTGCTGGAGCACGCCGACTTCCTGGCGATCGGCACCAACGACCTGGCCCAGTACGTGCTCGCCGCCGACCGCGGCAACGACGGCCTGGAGAACATCTACAACCCGCTACAGCCCGCGCTGCTGCGCCTGATCGCCTACGTGATCACCGCTGGCCGCCGCGCGAACAAGCCGGTCAGCCTGTGCGGCGAGATCGGCGGCGACGTCAACTTCACCGCGCTGCTGCTCGCGCTGGGCCTGTGCGAGTACAGCATGCATCCGAGCCAGCTGCTGCACGTGCGCGACCGCCTCGCGCTGCTCGACCATGCCGCATTGCGTCGCCAGGCCGCCCGCCTGGTCCGAGCCCGCACCCACGAGGAAGTCGCGGCGTTGCTGGAGGAGCTGGGCCAGTGACCGGGGTTGCCGGCGACACCACCGCGCCGCCGGGACGCCGCCGCCGCGCAGGCATCGCCGAGCGCGCCACCCGGAGCCGGGCACCCTTCGCCCGCCCTGCCCGCCGGCGGCCGTTTGCCGGGCTGACCGCGAACGCAAAGAAAAGCCCTCCGTAGAGGGCTCTTCGTTCGGCTGGAGGAGCGGCGCCGTCAGAACGGAATGTCGTCGTCGTCGAAGCCGCCGCTTTCGGCCGGCGCCGGCGCGTTCTGGCGCGGGGCGTTGCCGTAGTCGCTACCACCGCGCGGCTGGCCGCCGTAGCCGCCGCCCTGGCGCTGGCCACCCCCCTGCGGGCGCTCGCGGTAGCCACCGCCACCGGCGCCGCCCGTGCCGCCACCCTCACCGCCGCCGCCGAGCATCTGCATCTCGTTGGCGATGATGTCGGTCGAGTAGCGCTCGATGCCGTCCTTGTCGGTGTACTTGTCGGTGCGCAGCGAACCCTCGATGTAGACCTGGCGGCCCTTCTTCAGGTACTCGCCGGCGATCTCGGCCAGGCGGCCGAACAGCTTCACGCGGTGCCACTCGGTCCGTTCCTGCTTCTCGCCGCTCTGCTTGTCGGTCCATTGCTCGGACGTGGCGATCCGCAGGCTGGTGATCGCCGTGCCGCCGCCGGTGTAGCGGGTCTCCGGGTCCGCGCCCAGGTTGCCGACGATGATGACCTTGTTGATGCCGCGTGCCATGTGGATTCCTCGCTGTGCTGAGGCCGGCGCGTGCGCCGGCCCCCGTCATGGGTTCGCCGGCGGCGCCGGCGGCTCGATCCCTATCATACTTGCCTGCCCCGGCCACGCACGCCGCGTCGCGTCCGCCTGCGCCGCGGCGGGCTGCCCGGATCGGCCCGCATCGCGGTCGGTGGACATCCCGCGACGTGACGCGCGGCCGCCCGGGGCACGCTGCGACTCACACCGCAGGCGTCGCTCCCTGCGGCGCGGCCGGCAGATGCTCCACGGCCTGGCCGGAGGCGACCCAGGCATCGAGGCCACCCCGCAGGGGACGCACCCGCCGGTATCCCTGCGCCATCAGCAGCCGTGCGGCCCGCGCCGCGGACACCTCGTTGGGGCAGTTGCAGTAGAGCACCAGCTCGCGCTCGCGCGGCACGTCGGCCAGCAGCAGGTCCAGCGTCAGCGGATCGAACACCTGCGCGCCGGGAATGCTCCGGCCATCCAGTTCGCGCGAACCGGCCGCACGCACGTCCAGCACCAGCGGCGGCTGCGCCGAACGCAGCGCCTGCGCCAGTTCCCCGACCTCGATGCGCGCCATGCGCAGCGCCACCAGCAACCGCCGGCGCTGCCACCACTTGAACAGGATGTAGGCCGCGAGCAGGGCGACCAGCAATTCGACCGCCAGCGTGCCGGCGCCCTCGAACGCCGTCAGCGCATGCTCGACGCCATCGGCGAACACGTAGCCCAGCGCCACCGCCAGACCGGCCCACAGCAGCGAGCCCAGCGCGTCGAACAGCAGGAAGGACCGCGCCGGCAGGCCCATCGCACCGACCAGTGGCGGCGCCACCGTGGACAGGCCCGGCACGAACTTGGCCACCAACAGCACCGGCGCACGCCAGCGCTGGAAGCGCAGCTCGGACTGCTTCACGCAGGAATCCGGCGAAAGCGAGATGCGGCAGAGCGTGCGCATGACGCCGGCACCGTAGCGGCGCCCGGCCTGGTACCAGGCGAAGTCGCTTAGCAGGCAACCGGCGAGCGCGACCAGCAGCACGCCGCCCAGCGGCAACCGGCCGGCAGCGGCGAGCGCACCGGCCACCACCAGCGTCGGCACGGCCGGCAGCGGCAGGCCGGCCTGCTCGACCAGCACGTTCAGGAAAACCAGCAGCAGGCCGTATTCGGCGATCAGCGCGATGATCTGGTGGGACACGAGGCCAGCCTCGCATGGGTGGGATGCCGGCGCATATGGGGGCGGCACCCGGCCGGCGCAATCGGCCCGCTCAGGCCACCTGGCCGGCCACCGCGCGGGCGGCGATGCGGCGTGCGCCGATCGCCACCAGCGGCAGCCACAGCAGCGTGGCCGCCGCCGCGCAAAGGAACACGCCGCTCACGCCCAGCCGACCCAGCGCCAGCCCGCCGATCGCCCCGCCGACGAACGCGCCGAGGAACTGGCTGGTCGAATAGGCGCCCATCGCCGCGCCACGCAGGTGCGCCGGCGCCAGCCGCGACACCAGGCTGGGCAGCGCCGCCTCGAGCAGGTTGAAGGCCGAGAAGAACGCCGCGGCCGAGACGCCCAGCCAGGCCAGGTGGCCATCCGTTCGCGCGAAGCCGAGCAGGGCCAGTCCGATCGCCGCCACGCAGGCCTGCACGATGCGCAGGCTCTGCCCGATCTCCTTCATGCGGTGCAGCGTGGCGCCCATCACGAAGGCGGCGGTCGCCATCACCGGCAGGTACAGCTCCCAGTGGCGCTCTACCGGCAGATGCAGCCGCGCGGCCAGCAGCAGCGGCAGGCCGACGAAGCTCGCGGTCAGCAGCAGGTGCAGGAAGAACACCGAGCCGTTGAGCACCAGCAGCCGGCCGTCACGCAGCATCGCCAGCACGCCTGCCAGGCTGGCTGCCGCAGGTGCGCGCGCGCGTTCGGGTGTCGGCACGATCGCCCACAGCAGCACCAGCGAGAGCAAGGCCAGCACCGAAGTGGCGCCGAACAGACCGGACAGGCCACCGATCGCCTCCAGCGGCGGCCCGAGGATCAGCGCCAGCAGGAACGCCACGCCGATCGACACGCCAATGATGCCCATCACCTTGCCGCGCTGCTCCTCGCGGGTGAGGTCGGCCGCCAGCGCGGTGCCGGCCCCGGCCACCGCGCCCATGCCCTGCAGCGCGCGGCCGACCACGATGCCCTCTAGCGTGTGCGCCAGTGCCGCCACCAGACCACCGGCGGCAAAGATCAGCAGCCCCAGCGTGATCGCCGGCTTGCGTCCCATCCGGTCGGACAGCAGGCCCAGCGGGATCTGCAGCAACACCTGGCCCAGCCCGTAGACGCCGAGCGCCAGGCCGATCAGCAGGTCGCTGGCGTCCGGCATGCGCCTGGCGTAGAGCGAGAACACCGGCATGATCAGGAACAGGCCGAACAGGCGCAGGCTGATCACGCAGGCCAGGGTGAGGGCGCTGCGGCGTTCGAGGGGGGAGAGTCGGCTCACCGGAACGGCTGGGTGCAGGAAGGCATCGCCCGATTATACGAGGCCGCCTACGGTAGCCGGTTGCGGCGCCGTGTCGCGGCGCCGCGCGCGGCGGGCATGGCCCTATAATCGGCCGTCTTGCCACCCGGACTCCCATGCGCCCGATGCCTGCCGACGCCAGCCGCCCCGCCGACTTCGCCACCGTGCGCGAACTGGCCGCCGCCGACATGCGCCGCGTGGACGCACTGATCCGCAACCGGCTCGCATCCGACGTGGTGCTGATCAACCAGATCGCCGACCACATCATCGCCGGCGGCGGCAAGCGGCTGCGCCCGATGCTGCACGTGCTGGCCGCCGGCGCGGCCGGCTACGCGGGCGCGCAGCACATCAAGCTCGCCGCGGTGATCGAGTTCATCCACACCTCCACGCTGCTGCACGACGACGTGGTCGACGAGTCCGACCTGCGTCGCGGCCGCAAGACCGCCAACGCGCTGTGGGGCAACGCCGCCAGCGTGCTGGTCGGCGATTTCCTCTATTCGCGCTCGTTCCAGCTGATGGTGGAACTGGACGACATGCGCGTGATGCGCATCCTGGCCGACACCACCAACACCATCGCCGAGGGCGAGGTGTTGCAGTTGCTCAACATCGGCAATGCCGACGTGGACGAGGCGGCCTACCTGGCGGTGATCGAGCGCAAGACCGCGGTGCTGTTCGCCGCCGCCACCGAACTGGGCGGCCTGCTCGGCGGGCTGCCGGCCGCTCAAGTGGCGGCGCTGCGCCGCTACGGCATGGAGCTCGGCTACGCCTTCCAGATCGCCGACGACCTGCTCGACTACACCAGCGATGCCGACACCCTGGGCAAGAACGTCGGCGACGACCTGGCCGAGGGCAAGCCCACCCTGCCGGTGATCTATGCCCTGCAGCAGGCCTCGCCGGCGCAGGCGCAGGCCATGCGCCACGCGATCGAGCATGGCAGCCTGGAATCGCTCGACGAGGTGGTGGGCGTGATCCGCGCCTCCGGCGCCATCGAGCGCACCCACGCGCAGGCCGTGCGCCACGCCCGCGCCGCCCGCGAGGCCCTGGCCACCCTGCCCGCCTCGGTGTACCGCGACGCGCTCGCCGCGCTGGCCGATTACTCCGTGCAGCGCGCGTTCTGAGCTCGCGGAAGCCCGCCCGGCTTCCGCGTGCACGCGGTCACGGCCTTCCGGCGAAGGCAGCGTCCAGCCACTCGTGCATCAGGCGGTAGCTGCGCGCAGCGGCGCGCGCGTCGTACTTGCAACCGGGCGTGTTCTCGCCGACCTCGGTGAAGCAGTGCACCGCGTTGCCGAGCACCACTAACTGCCAGTCGGCGGAGCTGGCGCGCATCTCGTCCATGAACGCATCCGCATCCGGCATGGTGCCGCGGTCGTCCGCGCCGTTCATCACCAGCACGCGCGCCTTGAAGTGGTCCGGCAACGCCGGCTTGCCCGCGGCCAGCGCGCCGTGGAAGGACACCACCGCGGCCACGTCGGCGCCGCTGCGCGCCAGGTCCAGCACCGCCGAGCCGCCGAAGCAGAAGCCGATCGCGGCGAGCCTGCCCGTATCCAGCGGCGCCTTGCCGGCCTGCGCCTTCAGCTGTGCCAGCGCCTGGTTGGCGCGATGGCGCATCAGCGCGCGATCGGCGTACAGCGGCTGCACCGCCGCCTTGGCCTCGGCATCGTTCTTCGGCCGCACCCGCTCGCCGTACATGTCGGTCACCAGGATCACGTACCGCTTGCCGGCGATCGATTCGGCCTTGCGCACCGCCTCGTCGCTGACCCCGTACCAGTTCGGCACCATCACCAGGCCGGGCCGCCGGGCCGGACCGGCATCGTCGTAGACCAGCACGCTGTGGAAACGGGTGCCGCCGTCGGTCCACTCGACCGGGCGGTGCACCATCTTGGCCTGGGCCGCAAGGGCCAGGGGGAGCGACAACAGGGCGAACAGGACACGACGCATGGCGACGACTCCGAACGAAGGGAAAAGGCGCTCCGGCCGTTGTTCCGCAGGCATCCTGCCGGCAGTGGGATGGGTCAGCGCCCGGCCGCGTGCGCGACGATGCGGCGCTTGAGCGGGTCGAGCCGGTCCGCCAGGCGTACGCCGAGCGCACGCGCGGCGACCAGCGGCGGCGCCTGCCACGCGTAGATGCGCCCCAGCGCGTCGAAACTCCAGGCATCCAGCGTGTCCGCGCTGCGGCGCCGGCGGGCGTAGCGGCGCAGCACGTGCGCCGCGGCGATGTCGCGCCCCGCCGCACGCGCGGCCGCCAGCGTGTCGCGCAGCTCGGCCACGTCGCGCAGGCCCAGGTTCACGCCCTGCCCGGCCAGCGGGTGCACCGTGTGGGCGGCATCGCCCAGCAGCACCAGGCGCTCGGCCTGGTAGCGGTCGGCCAACTGCAGCTTCAGCGGGAAGGCCGCGCGCCGGGTGGTTGCCTGCACGCACCCCAGGCGGAAATCGCTGGCCACGCCCAGTTCCGCGCAGAAGGCGGCATCGTCCAGCGCCAGCACGCGCCGCGCCTCGGCCTCGGGCAGCGACCACACGATCGAACTGCGCCCGTCGGCCAGCGGCAGCAGGGCCAGCGGGCCGCCCGGCAGGAAGCGCTGCCAGGCGGTGGACTCGTGCGGTCGCTCCGTGGCCACGTGGGCCACCACCGCGCGCTGGCCGTAGTCGCGGCCGTGCGTGTCCAGCCCGGCCAGGCGGCGCAGGGGCGAACCGGCCCCGTCGGCGGCGACCAGCAGGCGTGCCGACAGGCTGGCGGCGCCGCCGTCGAGTTCGAGGTCGATCCGGTCCCCGTGCGCCTGGAAACCGGTCACCTGCGCGGGACACAGCCGCTGCACGCCGGCGCGTTCCAACGCCCGCCACAGCGTCCACTGCACGAGGTTGTTCTCGACGATCCAGCCCAGCCAGGCGCGCCCTTCGGCGGCGGCGTCGAAATCGATCGCCGCGCCGCTCTGCGCGTCCCACACGTGCATCCGCGCGTAGGCCGCGGCGCGGCTGTCGCGGATGGGCGCCCACGCCTCCAGCGCCTCGAGCAGCGCGACCGACGAGGGCGCCAGGCCGACCACGCGCAGGTCGACCTCCTCCTCGCGACGCCAGGGCGCGGGCTCGCGCGCTTCCAGCAGGGCGGTGGCGAAACCGGCGCGCGCGAGCGCCAGCGCGGCGGCGGCGCCGACCATGCCGCCGCCGACCACCGCCACGTCCAGCAGCGCGGCACGCCGGCGCGCTTCCGGGCACGGCGTGCTCACGGCGTGCGCTCCAGCACGGCCTGCGGTGGCGTGCCCCGGAAACCCATGCCGCGCCGGAGCAGCGCATGCTTCAGCGGCGGCACGCGGTCGCAGGCGAGCAGCGCCATCGAGCGCAGTGGTGCGAGCCACGGCTGCGGCAGGCAGGCCAGTTGCACCAGGCCGTGGCTCATCGCCATGGTGCCTTCGCGGTCCGGCGCGCGCCTGGCCGCGTACGCCGCCAGCAGGCGCTCGTCGCCGGGATCGGCGGCGCCGGCAGCCAGCTCCGCCAGGGTGAGCGCGTCGCGCAGGCCCAGGTTGAAGCCTTGCGCACCGATCGGGTGCACGGTCTGCGCGGCGTTGCCGACCAGCACCGCCCGCGGCGTGGTCAGGCGCGCCGCCGCCACGCGCCGGATCGCATAGGGAAAGCGCCGTCCCGGGCGCGTCAGCCGGCCCAGTCGCCAGCCGAACCGACGCTGGGCCAGCGCGAGGTAGCCGGCGTCGTCCAGGCCCGTCGTCGCCGCGGCCTGCGCGGCCGGCACGGTCAGCACCAGGCCGCAGCGCCGGCCGGCCAGCGGCAGCATCGCGACCGGGCCCTCGTCGCTGAAGCGTTCGTAGGCGCGGTGCTCGTGCTCGCGCTCGGGGGTAACGGTGCAGACGAACAAGGTCTGGCCGTAATCGTGCGTCTCCGCGGCGATGCCGAGGCGCTCGCGCACGAACGAATCGGTACCGTCGGCGCCGACCAGCAAGGGCGTGTCCAGGCCGCGCACGCCCTCGGCGGTGCGCACCTGCGCGCGCCAGCCCCCGGGGATCGGCTCGAGCGTCTCCAGTCGCGCAGGGGCGAGACGTTCGAGCCGGGTGCAGGCCTCCAGCCGGCGCAGCAGGGCGGCACCGAGTTCGCGCGCGGGCAGCGTCCAGCCGAGCGCATCGAGGCCGGCGTCGCGCGCATCCAGCCGCACGCTGCCGAACTCGCCGGCGCGGCTGACGTGGATGTGCCCGATCGCGGTGGCGCCTTCGCGCGCGTGGGCCCACACGCCGATCGCATCCAGGCCGTTGACGGTGGCCCGCGCCAGCGCCAGGTTGCGCTCGTCGTAGCTGGGCTGCGCATCGGCGCGCGGCGGCGCCGCCTCGACCAGGGTGGCGTCGACGCCGGCGGCGTCCAGGGCGATCGCCAGGCTGGCGCCGACCAGGCCGCCGCCGACGATCAGCACGGGGCCGCGCAGGGGGGAATCGGGAGCATTCATGCGCCGATGATACGGTGCCTGTCGCCGACGTCGCATGAGCCGGACGGCGTTCGGCTAAACTAGCGGTCTGCCTTTTCCCCATTTCACGCCGCCTGCACACGGAGCACCTTCATGGCTATGACGCAGACCCAGCGCCTCGGCATCTTCCTCGCACTCGCCCTGGTGATGGCGGTGACCCGCGGCGCGGTCCACACGCACCATTTCGAGGCCTTTCCGGACGCCTCCTGGGGTGTGTTCTTCCTCGCCGGCTTCTGGCTGCGGGGCACCGGACGCTGGGCCTTCCCGCTGCTGATGGCCGAGGCGGTACTGGTCGACTACCTGGTGATCACCGGCCAGGGCATCAGCTTCTGGAGCCACTACTGCGTGTCGCCGGCCTACTGGTTCCTGCTGCCGGCCTACGGCGCGCTGTGGCTGGGCGGCAGCTGGCTGGCCAGGCGCCAGGCCGGCCTCACGCTTTCCACCCTGGGCCTGGCTGCGGCCGCGCTGCTGGTCAGCGAGGCGGCCTGCTTCCTGGTCTCCAACGGCAGCTTCTACTGGCTCAGCGCCAGCGTGCCGGCGCCGCGCAGCATGGGTGCGTGGATGGAGAACATGGGCGACTGGTACCTGCCCTTCCTGCAGGTCACCGCCCTTTACGTGGGCCTGGGTGCGGCGCTGCACGTGCTGGTCGCCCAGCTGACCCGCGCGCTGGCCCACGAGGGCCAGACGCGCTGATGGGCAACCGCCTTTCGAAGATCTACACGCGCACCGGCGACGACGGCAGCACCGGCCTGGGCGACGGTTCGCGCGTGCCGAAGGATTCGGCCCGCGTGGCCGCCTACGGCACAGTCGACGAACTCAACAGCACGATCGGCATGGTGCTCGCCTGCGACGGCGTCCCGCCGGACGTGCGCGAGGCGCTGACCCAGGTCCAGCACGACCTGTTCGATCTGGGCGGCGAGCTGTGCATCCCCGGCATGACGATGGTGCAGGACGAGGACGTCGCACGTCTGGAGACGGTGCTCGACACGCTCAACGAACCGCTGCCGGCGCTGAAGGAATTCATCCTGCCCGGCGGCGGCATGGCGGCCGCCTGCTGCCACCTGGCGCGCACGGTGTGCCGTCGCGCGGAGCGCGAGGTGCTCGCGCTCGGCCGCAAGGAAACCCTGCGCCCGCAGCCGCAGCGCTACCTCAACCGCCTCTCCGACCTGCTGTTCGTGGTCGCCCGGGTGCTCGCGCGGGCCGGTGGGCACGGCGAAGTGCTCTGGCAGCACGAGCGGCGCCGCCGCGACTGAGCGCGCCATGCTGCGGCTGTACACCCACGCGGCCTGCCTGCAGCACGACCCCGGCCCGGGGCACCCCGAATCCCCCGCCCGCCTGCGCGCCGTGCTGGCCGCGCTCGACCGCGACCGCTTCGCCATGCTCGACCGTGTCGAAGCGCCGCGTGCCAACCGTTCGGCGCTGGAGCGCGTGCACGACCCGGCCTACGTGGCGCGCATCCTGGCCAGCGCTCCGCCCGAAGGCACCTCGCGCCTGGACGAGGACACGCTGATGTCGCCCGGCTCGGCCGAGGCTGCGTTGCGCGCGGCCGGCGCCGTGGTCGCGGCGGTCGACGCGGCGGTCGCCCAGGGCGCGCGCGCCTTCTGCGCCGTGCGCCCGCCCGGCCACCACGCCACGGCCAGCCAGGCGATGGGCTTCTGCCTGTTCAACAACGTCGCCGTGGGCGCTGCGCACGCGCTGGCCGTGCACGGGCTCGAGCGCGTGGCGATCGCCGATTTCGACGTGCACCACGGCAACGGCACGCAGGACATCTTCGCGGCCGAGCCGCGCGTGCTGTTCGCCTCCAGCCACCAGTCCCCGCTCTATCCCGGCACCGGCCACACGGACGAGACCGGCGCGGGCAACCTGGTCAACGCACCGCTGCCCCCGGGGACCGGCTCGCAGGCTTTCCGCCGGCGCTGGGAGCAGGAGCTGCTGCCGCGGATCGCCGCTTTCGGGCCGCAGCTGCTGCTGGTCTCCGCCGGCTTCGACGCCCACCGCGCCGATCCGCTGGCGCAACTTGAACTGGCCGCCGACGACTACGCCTGGCTGACCACGCGCCTGCTCGACGTCGCGCGCGACCACGCCGGCGGCCGCATGGTGTCGACGCTGGAGGGCGGCTACGACCTCGACGCGCTGGCCGCCAGCGCCGCGGCGCACGTCGCCGCGCTGTTCGGCTGACACCCGGGTCGCCAACCGGGCGGCGGCACGGTTCCTGCCGGCAGGAGGGCCTTTCTGCTAGCTTTACGCGTCCTGACGACCGTTGACCGCCGACCGTGACGCCGAGCCCGACGACCCCGCGCACCCTGCCACCACGCCGCCTGCTCGCGGTCGCCGCCGCCCTCGCCCTGTCCGGCGGCGTGGCCGAGGCCCGGACGGCCCCCGCGCAACCGTCCACGACGCCGGGACCGGCCGCGTCCGCCGCCGCACCCACCTGCCCGCTCGGCGTGTTCCACTGCCCGCCGCGCCCGGAAAGCTACGCGATGTGCCGGCCCAACGCGCTGCTGGAGTTCTACGACCCCACGTTGCCGCGCGATCCGGCGCTGCGGGAGAGCGCCGACACCGACGTGCAGTCCACCCACGTGGACAGTTCCAACCAGGCCTACTACCGCCTGTCCGGCAACGTCAGGATCGAACGTGCCGACCAGCTGCTGCGCGCCGACCGCATTGACTACAACGACAGCACCACCGACTACGACGCACAGGGCAACGTGCGTTACCAGGAAGCCGGCGAGCTGCTCAGCGCCGACCGGCTGCGCGGCAACAACCAGGCCAACCACGGGGTGGCCGAGAACGTGCGCTACCAGCTGCTGCAATCGCGGGGCAACGGCACCGCCGCCCGCGGCGAGCTGCTCGATGCCCAGCACAGCCGCTACAGCCAGGTGACCTACTCCACCTGCGACGTGGGCCACCACCTCTGGGAAGTGCGCGCGAAGGACCTGAAGATCGACAAGGCCGACGGCGTGGGCGTCGCCCGCGGCGCCACCATGCGCTTCGCCAACGTGCCGTTCCTGTACCTGCCCTATTTCACCTTCCCGGTCGACAACCGGCGCAAGAGCGGCTTCCTCTACCCGACCTTCGGCAGCTCCAACCGGTCGGGCACGATGTTCGCCATCCCCTACTACCTCAACCTGGCGCCGAACTACGACGCGACCCTCGAGCCGCGCATCTACACCCAGCGCGGCACGCTGCTGGCCGGCGAGTTCCGCTACCTGGTGCCGGGCACCCGCGGCCAGCTCAACGTCGAATACCTGCCCAACGACCGCGGCGAGGACACGCCCGGCGGCGACGCCACCCACGGCCAGGACCGCTGGCTGCTCAAGTACGGCGACGTCACCCGCCTGGGTGGCCCGTGGGTCTTCAGCACCAGCATCAACCGCGCCTCCGACCGCAGCTACCTGCGCGACTTCGGCAACGACCTGTACACCTCCGCGATCGGCACGCTCGCCTCCAACGCCTACGTGCGCGGCGGCGGCGACTGGTGGAGCGCCTCCTTCGGCGCGGACAGCTACCAGAACGTCGATCCCTACCTGCCGGACACGGTGGTGCAGTACAAGCGCTGGCCGCGCGCCACGCTCGGGCTGGACCTGCCGATCAACCGCTGGCTGGAGTTCGGCGCCGACACCGAGGCGGTCGCCTTCCGCAAGGACGACGTGATCGAAGGCAAGCGCCTGGACCTCTACCCCTACCTGGCCGCCGACTTCCGCGGCGCCGCCTGGTTCGTGCGGCCGAGGCTGGCCTACCGCTACACCGCCTACGAGCTCGACGGCGACTACCAGCGCTACGGCTACCGCGGCCCGCTGGGCGGCACCCAGGTCTCGCCCTTCGACGACCGCACGCCCAGCCGTGCCCTGCCGATCGCCAGCCTGGACACCGGCCTGATCTTCGACCGCCGCACCGCGCTGTTCGGTACCTCCTACACCCAGACGCTGGAGCCGCGGCTCTACTACCTGTACGTGCCCTACCGCAACCAGAACGACCTGCCGCTGTTCGACACGCGGCTGATGTCGTTCGACTACTGGCAGCTGTTCTCGCCCAACCGGTTCTCCGGCGCCGACCGCCAGATGGACGCCAACAATCTCACCGCGGCGCTGACCACCCGGCTGCTCGACGACAGCGGCGTGGAGCGGCTGTCGGCCAGCATCGGGCAGATCCACTACTTCTCGCCGCAGCGGGTGCAGTTGCCCAGCTCCAATGTCGCCACCGCCGCGCCCACCGACTGGGTGCATTCGGACTACGTCGCGCAACTGGGCATCCAGCTCAACGACCGCTGGCGCCTGGACAGCGCCTACCAGTGGAACCCGAACACCCGCCTGACCGACCTGGGCACGCTGGGCCTGCAGCGGCGCATCGGCGCCGACGGCATCTTCAACTTCTCCTACCGCTTCCGCCGCAACTACCTGAAGCAGTACGACGCCTCGGCGATCTTCCCGATCTCCGAACGCTGGCGCCTGCTCGGCCGCTGGGTCTACTCGGTGCGCGACCGGCGCACCGTCGAGGCGCTGGCCGGCGTCGAGTACGACAGCTGCTGCGTCGCCGTGCGGGTGGTCGGGCGCCACTACGTGATCGCCCGCGGACCGGTGACCGACCGCGGCAACACCAACAACGCGCTGATGTTCGAGCTGGTCTTCAAGGGCCTGGGCGCCTTCAACGGCCAGACCGAGGACGTGCTGCGGCGTGGTATTCTTGGCTATCAATGAGCCTGCGCCGCGAACTTTCCGGCGGCGCTGCGATCAACGGATGACCGCCGGCCCGGCCGGCCCCATGGCATCGCCTCCTCCAACCATCGCCCCGTCGCGATTGAAGGTTCACGACCGATGAAGCACCCCTTCGCGCTGCTCCTCCTCGCGCTCGTCGCGGCCACCGCCCTGCCCGCGCAGGCCCAGCTGCTGCCGCAGGCGCAGCAGGACGCCACGGCGTCCGGCACGCAACCGCTGGACCGGATCGTCGCGGTAGTGGACGACAGCGTGATCCTGCAGAGCGAGCTGGACGACGCGGTGCGGCTGGTGCAGCAGCAGTACGCCGGCAATCCCGGCCAGCTGCCGCCGCTGGACGTGCTCAAGCGCCAGGTGCTGGACCGCCTGATCCTGATGAAGCTGCAGCTGGCCAAGGCCGACGAGCAGGGCATCCGCGTGTCGAACGACGACGTGGATCGCGCCGTGGCCGCCGTCGCCCAGCAGAACCACATGAGTCCCGAGCAGCTGCGGGCGGCCGTCGAGCAGAGCGGGCAGAGCTTCGCCGCCTTCCGCAGCCAGCTGGCCGACCAGCTGGTCGTGCAGCGCCTGCACGACAGCGTGGTGCGCGACTCGGTCACCATCACCGACAGCGAGATCAACAACCTGCTCAACAGCCCGACCTACAAGGCCGGCGAGGTGCACCTGGCGCACATCCAGATCTCGATCCCGGCGGGCGGCAGCGCGGCCGACGTGCAGGCCGCCCAGGCCAAGGCGCAGCAGGCGCTGGACGCGATCAAGGGCGGCATGGATTTCAACGCGGCCGCGATCCGCTACTCGGATGCGCAGGACGCCCTGGAAGGTGGTGACCTCGGCTGGCGCCGCCTGGACGAGGTGCCGCCGGCGTTCGCCGACGTGGTGGCGAGCATGAAGCCCGGCGACGTCAGCCCCGCGCTGCGCGGTCCCACCGGCTTCCACATCCTCAAGCTGGTCGGCCAGCGCGAGCCCAGCCGCCAGGTAGTCACCGAGTACCACGCCCGCCAGATCCTGATCCGCCCGAGCGAGCTGGTCACCCCCGAGCAGGCCCGCCAGCAGGCGCAGGACCTGTACGACCGCATCGTCAACAAACACGAGGATTTCGCCAAGCTGGCGAAGGAATACTCGAAGGATCCGACCACCGCCAATGCCGGCGGCGACATGGGCTGGTTCCAGCGCGACCAGTGGGGCGGCACCATCGCCCAGCAGCTCGCCCAGCTCAAGGACGGCGAGGTATCGCAGCCGTTCCAGAGCGAGGCCGGCTGGCACATCCTGCAGCTCGAGGGCACGCGCAAGAGCGACGTGACCGACGAAACCGAGCGCAACCAGGCGCGCCAGGCGATCGGCAACCGCAAGGCCGAACAGGCGTACGAGGATTTCCTGCGCGGCCTGCGCGCCGATGCCTACATCAACATCCTGGTGCCCGAGCTGAAGAACCCGGACGCTCGGGACAAGGCCTGAGCGCACCTTGGGTGACCGCCTGCCGCGACTGGCCCTGACCGCCGGCGAGCCGGCCGGCGTCGGCCCCGAGCTGCTGGTCCGCCTGGCCGGGCTGCCGCTGGCGGCCGACCTGGTCGCCATCACCGATCGCGAGCTGCTGGAGCGTGCCGCCATACGTTGCGGCGTGACCCTCGACCTGCGCGAGGACGACGGACGGCCGCAGCCGCACGTGCCGGGCAGCCTGCGCGTGCGGCACGTGCCGCTGGCCGTCGGGGAGCAGCCTGGCCGGCCCGACCCGCGCAACGCCCGGCACGTGCTCGCGACGCTGGCTGAAGCCGCCGACGGCTGCCTGGCCGGGCGCTACGACGCGCTGGTCACCGCGCCGCTGCAGAAGGCCACGCTCAACGACGCCGGCATTCCCTTCAGCGGCCATACCGAGTACTTCGCCGAGCGCGCCGGCGTCGCGGTGGTGATGATGCTGGCCAGCCCCGAGCTGCGCGTGGCGCTGGCCACCACGCACCTGCCGCTGGCTGCGGTACCGGCCGCGATCACTCCCGAGCTGCTGGCGCGCACCCTGCGCATCGTGCATGCCGAGCTCCAGACCAAGTTCGGCCTGGCCGAACCGCGCATCGCGGTGCTCGGCCTCAACCCGCATGCGGGCGAAGGCGGCCATCTGGGCCGCGAGGAACTCGAGCTGGTCGTGCCGGTGCTCGACCGCCTGCGCGCCGGTGGCATGCACCTGCTCGGCCCGCTGCCGGCGGACACTGCCTTCGTGCCCGCGATGCGCGGGCGCTACGACGCGGTGCTGGCGATGTACCACGACCAGGCCCTGCCGGTGCTCAAGAGCGAAGCCTTCGACCGCACCGTCAACCTCACGCTCGGCCTCCCCTTCATCCGCACGTCGGTCGACCACGGCACTGCGCTGGACCTGGCGGGCACGGGCCGTGCGGATCCCTCCAGCCTGATCGCCGCTGCGCGGATGGCGCTCGAACTCATTGCGCGTCGCGCCACGTCCCGCGCTCCCCTCCGGGGGGAGGACGAGGGGTGAGCGGCCGAGCTTGCGAGACATTCCAATGAACGCCCGCCCCAAGAAAAGCTTCGGCCAGCACTTCCTGCACGAGAAGCGCTACATCGAACGCATCGTCGGTGCGATCGCGCCGCAGGCCGACGACCGCGTGGTCGAGATCGGCCCCGGCGAGGGTGCGCTCACCCTGCCGCTGCTCGCCGCCGCCGGCCGGCTCACCGCGATCGAACTGGATACCGACCTGATCCCCGCCCTGCAGGCGCGCGCGAGTGCCGTGGGCACACTGGAGATCATCCACGCCGACGTGCTCAAGGTCGATCTCACCGCGATGGCGCGGCGGCTGGGCGTGCCGCGCGTGCGGCTGGCCGGCAACCTGCCGTACTACATCTCCAGCCCGATCCTGTTCCACTGCGTGGAGCACGCCGGCGCGATCGGCGACATGCACTTCATGCTGCAGAAGGAAGTGGTCGACCGCATGGCGGCCGAACCGGGCAGCAAGGTCTACGGGCGGCTGTCGGTGATGCTGCAACTGGCCTGCCGCGTGGAGCCGCTGTTCACCGTACCGCCGGGCGCGTTCCGCCCGCCGCCGAAGGTAGACTCGGCGGTGGTGCGGCTGGTGCCGCTGGCGGCGCACGAGCGCCATGGCACCGATCCGCAGCGGTTGCACGCGATCGTCAAGGCGGCGTTCGCGCAGCGGCGCAAGACCCTCGCCAACGGTCTCAAGGGCCTGCTCGACGCCGACGCCATCGCACGTGCCGGCATCGATCCGAAGGCGCGCGCCGAGACGCTGGCCCCGGGTGACTTCGTGCGACTGGCGACGCTCGAACACTGAAGCACCGACCGCCCTGGCGCGCCGCCCAGGCCGTACAATCGCGGCATGACTTCCAAAGCCCCCTACACGATCGACGTGCAGGTCGAAACCCGTTTCGTCCCCGACCAGTCCAGGCCACACGACAACCGCTACGTGTTCGCCTATACGATCACCCTGCACAACGCCGGGCAGGTGCCGGCGCGCCTGCTCACCCGCCACTGGATCATCACCGACGCCAACGGCAAGGTGGACGAGGTGCGCGGCGAAGGCGTGGTCGGCGAGCAACCCTGGATGCGTCCGGGCGACCGCTACCAGTACAGCTCCGGCGCGGTGCTGGAGACCGCGGTCGGCACCATGCGCGGCAGCTACCAGATGCTGGCCGACGACGGCACGCATTTCGAGGCGCCGGTTCCGCCGTTCACGCTGTCGATACCGCGCACCCTGCACTGATGAAGGATGCACCCGAAGGTCGACCCGCGATGGACAGGTTCTGATGGCGACATATGCAATCGGGGATGTGCAGGGCTGCTATCCCGAGCTCGCGCGCCTGCTCGACAAGCTGCGGTTCGACCCCGTCGATGACCGGCTGTGGTTCTGCGGCGACCTGGTCAACCGCGGCGGCCAGTCGCTGGAAACCCTACGGCTGATCCACGGTCTGCGCGACAACGTGGTGGTCACGCTGGGCAACCACGACCTGAGCCTGCTCGCGATCGCCCAGCGCAAGCCGGATGCGCAATCGCGAGTCAACCCCGAGCTGCGCGAAGTGCTGTTCGCCGAGGACGCGCCGGTGCTGTTCGAATGGCTGCGCAACCAGAAGCTGTTCCACCACGACGAGGCACTGGGCTGGAGCATGGTGCACGCCGGCCTGGCGCCGTCGTGGACACTGCGCCAGGCGCAGCGCGTGGCCCAGGAGATCGAGCGCGAGCTCTCCAGCCCGCGCCACCCGCGCCTGCTGAAGAACCTGTTCGGCAACCGTCCGGCGGCGTGGTCGAGCCGGCTGCAGGGCATCGAGCGCTACCGCGCGGCGATCAACACGCTGACCCGCATGCGCTACTGCGACGTCAACGGGCGCATCGACTTCGAGGCCAAGGGCATCCCGGGCTCGCAGAAGCCCGGCCTGTACCCGTGGTTCGCCGTGCCCGGCATGCGCCGACGCGAGACGCGCATCGTCTGCGGCCACTGGTCTGCGCTGGGCCGCTTCGCCGGCCTGGGCGTCTACGCGATCGACACCGGCTGCGTCTGGGGCGGACAGCTCACCGCGCTGCGGCTGGATGGCGAGGAGCCGCACTACGTCACCGTCAAGGCCGAACCGCACCGCAAGCGTTCGGGCGGCGAGGACTGATTCGGCGCTTTCCTCGTCCGCGGCCCGGCAGGAGCCCGGAAAAAACCCCGCCGAGGCGGGGTTTTCTCGTGCCTCAGGCCAGCTGGCCGTGGCAGTGCTTGTACTTCTTGCCCGAGCCGCAGGGGCACGGGTCGTTGCGGCCGATCTTCGGCCCCTCGTGCTGCACCGGCGCGGCGGCGGCCGGCCGCGGCGCCCCGCCGGCGAGCGCGCTGCTGCTCGGCGCTCCACCGCCACTGGCGAGCATCTGCTGCTGCAGCCGTGCGGCAAGGCGCTGCTGCTCGGCCTCCATCGCAGCGACTTCCTCCTCGCTGCGGATGCGCACGCGCGCGAGCATCTGCACCACTTCGAGCTTGATCCGGTCGAGCATCTCGGAGAACAGTTCGAACGCCTCGCGCTTGAACGCCTGCTTCGGATCCTGCTGCGCGTAGCCACGCAGGTAGATGCCCTGGCGCAGGTAATCCATGCTCGCCAGGTGCTCCTTCCAGGCGTTGTCGACCACGCTCAGCATGATGTGCTTTTCCAGCTGGCGCATGGTCTCGGCGCCGATCTGCGCCTCCTTCGCTGCGAACAGCTGGTCCAGCGCCTCGCGCACGTGCGCGAGGATGGCGGCGGCGTCGAGCTCGTGCTGTTGCTCGACCCAGGCCTTCAGCCCGGTGGCCAGGCCGAACTCGCTCTCCAGGGCACGCTCCAGGCCCGGGATGTCCCACTGCTCGTCGATGCTGTCGGGCGGCACGTGGCGATGCACGATCGACTCGACCACGTCCTCGCGGATGTCGGCGATGGTCGCGGACACGTCCTCGCCCTCCAGCAGCTCGTCGCGCTGGCGGTAGATCACCTTGCGCTGGTCGTTGGCGACGTCATCGAACTCGAGCAGGTGCTTGCGGATGTCGAAGTTGTGCTGTTCGACCTTGCGCTGCGCCTTCTCGATCTGCCGGCTGACCATGCGGTCCTCCAGCGCGTCGTCCTCCTTCATGCCGAACATCCGCATCCAGCGGCCGACCCAGTCGCCGGCGAAGATGCGCAGCAGGTTGTCCTCCAGCGACAGGTAGAAGCGCGAGGAACCCGGGTCGCCCTGGCGGCCGGAACGGCCGCGCAGCTGGTTGTCGATACGCCGCGACTCGTGCCGCTCGGTGCCGATGATGTGCAGGCCGCCGGCGGCGATCACCTGCTCGTGGCGCTTCTTCCATTCGCTCTTGACGCGCTGGCGATCGACCTCGGTGGCATCCGCCGGCAGCGCGGCCAGCGCGGCCTCCAGGCTGCCGCCGAGCACGATGTCGGTACCGCGGCCGGCCATGTTGGTGGCGATGGTCACGGAGCCCGGCGCGCCGGCCTGCGCCACGATCTGCGCCTCGCGCTCGTGCTGCTTGGCGTTGAGCACCTCGTGCGGGATCTTTTCCTTCTTGAGCAGCCCGGAGAGCAGCTCGGACACCTCGATCGAGGTGGTGCCGACCAGCACCGGCTGGCCGCGCTTGTGGCAGTCCTTGATGTCCTCGATCACCGCGCGGTACTTGGCCGCCTGGGCGAGGAAGACCATGTCCGCGTTGTCCTTGCGGATCATCGGCTTGTGGGTGGGGATCACCACCACTTCCAGGCCGTAGATCTGCTGGAACTCGTACGCTTCGGTGTCCGCCGTACCGGTCATGCCGGCCAGCTTCTTGTACATGCGGAACAGGTTCTGGAAGGTGACCGTCGCCAGCGTCTGGTTCTCGCGCTGGATCGGCACGCCCTCCTTCGCCTCCACCGCCTGGTGCAGGCCGTCGGACCAGCGGCGGCCGGCCAGCGTGCGGCCGGTGAACTCGTCGACGATGATCACCTCGCCGTCGCGCACGATGTAGTCGACGTCGCGCTGGTAGATCGCATTGGCACGGAGCGCCGCATTGAGATGGTGCACGACCGCCAGGTTGCGCGTGTCGTACAGGCCGCTTTCCGGGTCGATCACGCCGGCCTGGCGCAGCAGTTCCTCGGCGTGCGCCATGCCCTCCTCGGACAGGTGCACCTGCTTCTGCTTCTCGTCGACCCAGTAGTCGCCCGGGCCGTCTTCCTTCTCCTGGCGCACCAGCTGCGGCACGATCCGGTTGACCGCGATGTAGAGCTGCGGCGAATCCTCGGCCGGACCAGAGATGATCAGCGGCGTGCGCGCCTCGTCGATCAGGATCGAGTCCACCTCGTCGACGATGGCGTAGTGCAGGCCGCGCTGGTAGCGCTGCTCCTTGCTGAGCGCCATGTTGTCGCGCAGGTAGTCGAAGCCGAACTCGTTGTTGGTGCCGTAGGTGATGTCGGCGGCATAGGCGGCGTGCTTGTCGCCATGGTCCATGCCCGGGTAGACCACGCCGGTGGACAGACCCAGGAAGTTGTACAGCTTGCCCATCTGGGTGGAGTCGCGGCGGGCCAGGTAGTCGTTCACCGTGACCACGTGGACGCCCTTGCCCTCCAGCGCATTGAGGTAGACCGGCAACGTCGCCACCAGGGTCTTGCCCTCGCCGGTGCGCATCTCGGCGATCTTGCCCATGTGCAGCACCATGCCGCCGATCAGCTGAACGTCGTAATGGCGCATGCCCAGCACGCGCTTGGCGCCTTCGCGCACCACGGCGAAGGCCTCGGGCAACAGCCTGTCCAGCGTCTCGCCGGCGGACAGGCGCTGCCTGAACTCGTCGGTCTTGGCGCGCAGTGCCGCATCGTCCAGCTTCTCGAACTCCGGTTCCAACGCGTTGATGCGCGCCACGGTCTTGGAAAGCTGGCGCAGCACGCGCTCGTTGCGGCTGCCGAAAAGGCTGGTCAGGGCACGATTGAACATCGATCTTCCGTCAGTAAAGGCTTGGGCCCGCGGGAGGGACGGGCGAAAGGAGACATGGTACTACAGCCGCTCCAGCAGGCCGGGATGGCGACTGCGAGCCGGGGATTCAAGAGCCCGGGGCCGCGCTCCTTACCGGTTTCCCGCCTCGTCGGCCCGGGGAGAGACGAGCGCCCGTGCGCACTCCGCCGCTCCGCGGGGAGAGACGGAGACGGGCGTTGGACAGCGCGCGCCTAGCGGTGGTTCTTCACGTAGGCCAGCGGATTGACCACGCGGCCCCTGTACCAGACCTCGAAGTGCACGTGCGGGCCGGTCGACCGGCCGGTGGAGCCGGCGCGGGAGATCAGCTGGCCGACGCGCACGCGCTGGCCCGGACGCACCAGCAACTGGCTGTTGTGGGCATAGCGCGTCATGTAGCCGTTGCCGTGGTCGATCTCGACCACCTTGCCGTAGCCGCTGCGCTCGCCGGCGAAGGTGACCATGCCTTCGGCCACGGCGTGCACGCCGGCACCGAAGGGGACGGCGATGTCCAGGCCGGTGTGGCGGGCGCTGTGGCCGTCGAACGGGTCGGGGCGCACGCCGAAATAGGAGGAGATGTAGCCCGCGGCCGGCATGCCGGTCGGCTTGAGGTTGGAATCGATCTTGGCGTCCAGCAGCAGGCTCTGCAGCGCGGAGAGCTGCGCCTGCTGGGTGTCGAACTGGGTGGCGAGCTGCTCGATGCTGGCATCCAGCGTCGGCGGCAGCGCATAGGCGCCGCCCGCGGTGTCCTCCAGGCCACCGACTGCGGGCGGCTGGTCGAAATCGAACTCGTCCGGGTCGAGCTTGCCGACCTCCGCAAGCCGCTCGCCCAGGGCGTTCAACCGGGTGGACTGCGCCTCGAGCTGACCGAGCTTGACCGCCAGGGCATCCAGCTCGCGCTGGGAATCCTTGCGTACGCCGGCAAGCTGGGCGTCCTGCTGGCGCACCTGCTGCTGCAGCTGGTGGATCTGGGCCAGCGCGCGGTCGCGCGGACTGGACAGGGTGAGCGCCAGCGCCGCGCCCAGTGCACCGCACCCGACCACCGCCGCCAGTGCCAGTGCCGCCAGCCGCCAGCGCCACCGCCGCTGGGCGAGGTCGAACGTTCTGGGCACTTTCTTGGAGCGGGATACGAGTATGATCTGCATTGCTTTTTCACACCTTCATGCCGGCCTCATGCAGCGCGCCGATCCCCCCGCATCCCGCCGACCCGACCGCGGCCCCAAGCCGCTGGCCGAATGCGGTTCGTTCGCTTCGCTGGCCCGCAAGGCCGCGGAGCTGGATGCGCTGGATCGTGCCCTGCGCCAGACGCTGCCGATGCCCTTGCGCGAACAGGTGCGTTTCGCACAGCTGCGCAACGACCGCCTCGTCTTCCTGGCGTCCTCCCCGGCCTGGGCGTCGCGTCTGCGCCTGATGCAGACGCAGATCCTCGCCGCCGCACGCGCCATCGGCACGAGCGCCAGTTCGGTCACCGTGAAAGTGGCCCCCCTCCGACCGGCCGCAACGGAACCCGATCGGTCAAAACCGCTTTCGCCTGCCGCAGCCGTCCATCTCAAGGCCGCGGCAGCATCCATCGCAGACCCGGAACTGAAGGGTCTGTTCCTCGAGCTGGCGTCCATCGCCGAAACCGCTGGATTCCCGGTCGCCGAGGACTAGTCGTGGCGCGGGGCGCGCCATGCCTCAGCGAAGGTGCCCTGTGGGCACCGATGTCCCCCTGACCGCCGGTGGCGGTAGGTGGGTTTATAGCATGGCGGAGCGGCAGGTACACCCTGCGGCGTGTCGGTAGCGTGAAGCCGGGCGTGTTCGGGCGGCGTCACCGGTCACAAAAAAAGACAAGGGCCGCCCTTTCGGGGCGGCCTCCGGCCGGGTCCGCGGGCGATTCAGATCGCCTGGGCCGGATGCGCGTAGGAGATGGGGGAGACCGCCGGGTCGTCCTTGTAGACCACCTCTTCCCACGCGGTGGGATCGGCGACCAGGGTGCGCAGCAGCTTGTTGTTGAGCTCGTGGCCGGACTTGTGCGCGTGGTAGGCGCCGATCAGGCTGTGGCCGAGCAGGTACAGGTCGCCGATGGCGTCCAGGATCTTGTGCTTGACGAACTCGTCCTCGTAGCGCAGGCCGTCCTCGTTGAGCACGCGGTAGTCGTCCAGCACCACGGCATTGTCCATCGAGCCGCCCAGCGCCAGGTTGTGCTCGCGCAGCATCTCGATGTCGCGCATGAAGCCGAACGTGCGCGCACGGCTGACTTCCTTCACGAAAGAGGTGGTCGAGAAGTCGATCTCGGCGCGCGAGGTGCGCTTGGAAATGATCGGGTGGTTGAACTCGATGGAGAAGCCGACCTTGAAACCCTCGAACGGCTCGAAGCTGGCCCACTTGTCGCCGTCCTGCACCTTCACCGGCTTCTTGATGCGGATGAAGCGCTTGGCGACGTTCTGTTCCTCGATGCCGGCCGACTGCAGCAGGAACACGAAGGGACCGGCGCTGCCGTCCATGATCGGCACTTCCGGCGCGGAAAGCTCGACGTAGGCGTTGTCGATGCCCAGGCCCGCCATCGCCGAGAGCAGGTGCTCGACGGTGGAGACGCGCACGTCGCCCTTGACCAGGGTGGTGGACAGGCGGGTGTCGCCCACGCAGTCGGGGCGCGCATGGATGTCGACCGGCGGGTTGAGGTCCGTACGGCGGAACACGATGCCCGTGTTCGGCGCGGCGGGACGCAAGGTCATGTAGACCTTGTCGCCGGTGTGCAGGCCGACGCCGGTCGCACGGATGATGTTCTTGAGCGTACGCTGCTTGATCATTTTTATAGGTACCAGTGTGGGCAGCAGCCAGTCAGGGGACCGATGCTAACACAGTCTTAACCTGCCGCAATAGCAAACCGTACCGTACAGTCTGGTCGGGTCTTTAGTTTTCCTTCATCCGTGAACGCGGTCACACGACCGCACGAAATCCCGCTCCTTCAAGCAGTTATCGCGACGCGCCCCCTGCGCCCGAAGGACGGGCATCGGGCACAGAGGGGCGGACAGGCCGGCGGGTCCCTGCCGGCCGTGCGCGCGCCGGTCCGCGGCGCGCCGTCTTCACCTGGACATCACCCGGCTGGCGAGCGGTATCGCCACCGTGAGTGCGCCTGGGCGCACCCGGAAGCGATAGTCATTCGTAGACCTGCCGATCTGGTGTTTCGTTCAATCTTTGCAAGTCGCTCCTTAAGATGGCGCTCAATCCGCCTGACGACGAAGAAACGCCGGGATGTCCAGATAGTCGAAGCTCGGGTCGGCACTCTTGGCCGGCGGCTCGGCGCGGGTATGGGTGCCCACCGATTCGGGCGCGGCATAGTCCACCACCTCGTTGCCGGTGCCCGTGCGCAGCACCACCGGGCGCGGCCGCTGGCGCATCTCGACCTGCTGGCTGGCGACCGGGCGCACCGGCTGGCGGGTGGCCGCCGCACGGTTGAGGCCGGTGGCGACCACGGTCACCCGGACGTCGTCCTGCATTTCCGGGTCCAGCGCCGTGCCGATCACCACCGTGGCGTCCTCGCTGGCGAAGTCGTGGATCACGCGGCCGATCTCGTCGAACTCGCGCATGGTCAGGTTAGGGCCGGCGGTGACGTTGACCAGGATGCCGCAGGCGCCGTTGAGGTTGACGTCCTCCAGCAGCGGGTTGTTGATCGCCGCCTCGGCCGCCGCCTGGGCGCGGTCGTCGCCGCGGGCGGTGCCCGAACCCATCATCGCCATGCCCATCTCGGACATGACCGTGCGCACGTCGGCGAAGTCGACGTTGATCAGGCCCGGCGAGGTGATCAGGTCGGCGATGCCCTGCACGGCGCCCTGCAGCACGTCGTTGGCGGCCTTGAAGGCGTTCAACAGGGTGACTTCGCGGCCGAGCACCGACAGCAGCTTCTCGTTCGGTACGGTGATCAGCGAGTCCACGTGCTGGGACAGGTCCTCGATGCCCTTCATCGCCACCTGCATGCGGCGGCGGCCCTCGAACGGGAACGGCTTGGTGACCACCGCCACGGTGAGGATGCCCTTCTCCTTGGCCAGCTGGGCCACCACCGGTGCCGCGCCGGTGCCGGTACCGCCGCCCATGCCGGCGGTGATGAACACCATGTCGGCGCCGTCGAGCATCTCCTCGATGCGCTCGCGGTCCTCCAGTGCGGCCTGGCGGCCGACCTCCGGGTTGGCGCCCGCGCCCAGGCCCTTGGTGACGTTGGCGCCGAGCTGCAGGTGCATGCGCGAGCCGCAGTTCTTCATCGCCTGCGCGTCGGTGTTGGCGACCACGAACTCGACGCCTTCGATGTTGGCATTCAGCATGTGCGCCACGGCGTTGCCGCCGCCGCCGCCCACACCGATGACCTTGATGACCGCATTGGGTGCCAGTTTTTCGATCAGTTCGAACATTTCCCGTCCTCCGTAGAGCTTTCGTTGTCGTTGTAACCGCGGGTGCGGCGTCCTGCCGTCCCGCGGTGGTGGGCGAAGCCTCCATTCGCCCGTGGCGGCACTCCGTGCCGCCGATTCAAGTCCTCAGAAATTCCTGGTGATCCAGCCGCGCAGCCGGTCGACCAGCCCGCCGACGCTGCCGCCGACCGGGTGGCTGACGCGCACGCCGCCGGCGCGCGCGCCGTGCAGCAGCAGGCCCACGCCGGTCGAATGCAGGGGATTGGCGACCACCTCGCCCAGCCCGGTCACGTGCTGCGGCACGCCGATGCGCACCATCTTGTGGAAGATCTCCTCGGCCAGCTCCAGCGCGCCCTCCATACGCGAGGCGCCGCCGGTCAGCACCACGCCGGCGGCCACCAGGCTGTCGTAGCCGGAGCGGCGCAGCTCGTCCTGCACCATCTCGAAGATCTCCTCGTAGCGGGCCTGCACGCTCTGCGCGAGCGACTGGCGCGCGAGCCGGCGCGGCGGGCGGTCGCCCACGCTCGGCACCTGGATGGTTTCCTCGGCATGCGCCAGCTGCGCCAGCGCGCAGGCGTACTTGATCTTGATCTCCTCGGCATGCGCGGTCGGCGTGTGCACGCCGTAGGCGATGTCGTTGGTGACCTGGTCGCCGCCGACCGGCAGCGACTTGGTGTAGCGGATCGAGCCCTGGGTGTAGATGGCGATGTCGGTGGTGCCGGCGCCGATGTCGACCAGGCATACGCCCAGCTCGCGTTCGTCGTCGGTGAGCACCGCCTTGGCGCTGGCCACCGCCGAGGGCACCAGCTCGTCCACCGACAGGCCGCAGCGCTGGATGCACTTGGTAATGTTCTGCACCGCGGCGGCCGCGCCGGTGACCAGGTGCACCGAGGCCTCCAGCCGCACGCCGCTCATGCCGACCGGCGCGCGGATGCCGTCCTGGCCGTCGATGCGGTATTCCTGCGACTCCTTGTAGAGCACCTTGCGGTCGGCCGGGATCGCCACCGCGCTGGCCGCCTCCAGCACCTGCTCCAGGTCGCCGGGGGTGACCTCGCGGTCGCGGATCGCCGCGGTGCCGTGCGAGTTCTTGGTCTCCAGGTGGCTGCCGGAGATCGAGGCGAACACCGAGCGGATGTCGCAGCCGGCCATCAGCTCGGCCTCTTCGACCGCGCGCTGGATCGAGTGCACGGTCGATTCGATGTCCACGACCGAGCCGCGCTTCATGCCGCGCGAGACGTGCGAGCCGATGCCGATCACCTCGATCGGCTCGCCCGGCTCGTACTCGCCCACGATCGCGGTCACCTTGTTGGTGCCGATGTCCAGGCCGACGACCAGCTGCTTGTCGTTGCGCGTCTTCATAGGGTCAGGCTCATGTGCGGGGCACTCCCGCGGCAGGTGCGGCGGCGTCGGGCCAGCGCACGGCGAATCCGTTGGTGTAGCGGAGGTCGGCGTAGGCGAAGGCGGCACGGTGGCCGGCCATCACCTGCGGGTAGACATCGAGGAAGCGGCGCAGGCGCTTGCCGGCCAGGCTGCGGTCGCCCAGCACGATCTGCGCGCCGCTGGCGGTGGTCAGGCTCCAGCTGCCGCGCTCGGACAGCGCCACGCCGGCCACCTTCAGCGGCGAACCGGCCACCGCCTTGAGCGCGTCGGCGTAGAAGCCGACCACTTCCGGCATCTGCGCATCCGGCCCGCGCAGGTCCGGCAGCGCCGCGGAGGCGGCCGCCGGACCGCCGTCGAACAGCACGCCCTGGCGGCTGATCAGCCGCGTGCCGTTCCAGCGCGCGAACGGCTGGCGCTCGTAAATGCGCAGGATCAGCGTGTCCGGCCAGCGCTTGCGCGCCTCGACCGATTCCACCCACGGCAGCGCCGCCACCGCCTGCTGCACGGCGTCCAGGTCCAGCGCGAAGAAGCCGTGCCCCAGCCGCGGCAGCACCGCCGCGCGGATCTGCTCCGCGCCGACGTGCTTGAACTCGGCCTGCACGGTCAGCTGCGTCACCGGCCAGCGGTCGGCGGCGAACCAGCCACGCAGCACGCCGACCACCGGCAGCGCGACCAGCGCGATGGCCAGGCACCAGGCGACGGGGCGGATGGTTCCCCTCACGCGCCCTCCCGGAAGCTCGTTTCCAGCACGCGCCAGCACACGTCCTCGTAGTCGAGGCCAGCGGCCTTCGCCGCCTTGGGCACCAGCGAGTGCGAGGTCATGCCCGGCGCGGTGTTCACCTCCAGCAGCCAGTTGCGACCCTGGCGGTCGCGCATCACGTCGACACGACCCCAGCCGTAGCAGCCCAGCGCGTCGAAGGCGGCCAGTGCCAGCGCGCGCAGCTCGTCCTCGGCGGCGCCCTGCAGGCCGGGGCACAGGTACTGGGTGTCCTCGGCGACGTACTTGGCGTTGTAGTCGTAGAAGACGCCCTTGGGCACGATGTGGATGCTCGGCAGCACCTGGCGCCCGAGGATGCCGACCGTCATCTCGTCGCCCTCGATCAGCATCTCCATCAGCAGGTCGCCCGGGTAGCGGGCGGCCAGCTCGACGGCGCGGTCCAGGTCGGCCTCGGCGAACACGCGGGTCACGCCGACGCTGGAGCCTTCGCAGGCCGGCTTGACGATCAGCGGGAAGCCGATCTGCCGGGCGGCCGCGTGCACGGTCTGCGCATCGGCACCACGCGGCAGCGCCACGAACGTCGGCGTCGGCAGGCCCAGCGACATCCACACGCGCTTGGAGCGCACCTTGTCCATCGACAGCGCCGAGCCGAGCACGCCCGAGCCGGTGTACGGCACGTTGAGCGATTCCAGCGCGCCCTGCAGCACGCCGTCCTCGCCGCCGCCGTGCTGGCCGTGCAGGATGTTGAACACGCGCGCGAAGTGCCCGGCGCGCAGTGCATCGAGCAGGGCCGGGATGCCGTCGATCGCGTGGGCGTCCACGCCACGGCTGCGGAGCGCGGCCAGCACGTTGCGGCCGGAGTCGAGCGAGACCTCCCGCTCGGCCGAGCTGCCGCCCATCACCACGGCCACGCGGCCGAACTGGGCGGGATCCGTGATCTTGCGATGCGTGTTCACTTGATGGTCCTCAGATGGCCGGCCTGCGCGAGTTCCGCCGCCGCCGCGCCGATGTCGCCGGCGCCGAGCAGCAGCAGCAGGTCGCCGTCGCGCAGCAGCGTCGGCAGGGTTTCCCTGAAATCGCGCGGGTGCTCGATGAGCACCGGGTCGACCTTGCCGCGCGCGCGCACGGCGCGGGCCAGCGCGCGGCCGTCGGCGCCGGCGATCGGCGCCTCGCCGGCCGGGTACACGTCGGTGAGCACCAGCACGTCGGCCTCGGCCAGCACGTTGGCGAAGTCGTCGAGCAGGTCGCGGGTGCGGCTGTAGCGGTGCGGCTGGAAGCCGACCACCAGGCGCCGCTGCGGCCAGCCGCCGCGCGCCGCGGCGAACACCGCGGCCAGCTCGCGCGGATGGTGGCCGTAGTCGTCCACCAGCAACGCGCTGCCCTGGTCCAGCGCGATCTCGCCACGGCGGTGGAAGCGCCGGCCCACGCCCTGGAAGTTCTCCAGCGCGCGGGCGATCGCCTCGGCCTCCACGCCCAGCTGCCAGCCGATGGTGGCGGCGGCCAGCGCGTTGAGCACGTTGTGCCGGCCCGGCAGGTTGAGGGTCACCGGCAGCGGCTCGGCGCGGCCGGGCAGGTGCAAGTCGAAGCGCATCTGGAAGCCGTCCTGGCGGACGTTGGCGCCGCGCACGTCGGCGTCGGCGGCGGCGATGCCGTAGGTCATCACGCGGCGCGTGGTGTCCCTGGCGAGCCTGGCCACTTCCTCGTCGTCCACGCAAAGCACCGCCAGGCCGTAGAACGGCAGGCGGTGCAGGAAGTCGGCGAAGGCCTTCTTCACCCGTGCGAAGTCGCCGCCGTAGTTCTCCAGGTGGTCGGCGTCGATGTTGGTGACCGCGGCGATCACCGGCGAGAGCAGCAGGAAGGAGCCGTCCGACTCGTCCGCCTCGGCGACCAGGTACTGGCCGGTGCCGAGCCGCGCGTTGGCGCCGGCCGCGTTGAGCTGGCCGCCGATCACGAAGGTCGGATCGTAGTTGGCCTCGGCCAGCACACTGGCGACCAGGCTGGTGGTGGTGGTCTTGCCATGGGTGCCGGCGATGGCGATGCCGCGGCGAAAACGCATCAGCTCGCCCAGCATCTCCGCGCGCGGGATCACCGGGATGCGCGCGGAGCGGGCCGCGACGAGCTCGGGGTTGTCGGCGTGGATCGCGCTGGAGGTCACCACCACGTCGGCGTCGCCCACGTGCGCCGCGGCGTGGCCGATGCGCACGTCGATGCCCAGCGCGGCCAGCCGCTGCGCGGTGGGCGAGTTGGCCTTGTCCGAGCCGGACACGGCGTAGCCGAGGTTGTGCAGCACCTCGGCGATGCCGCTCATGCCCACGCCGCCGATGCCGATGAAGTGCACGCGGCGGAACGTGGTCATGAGGTCTTCGTGCGCCAGCAGCCTGCGGGGCGTCATGCGGCCACCTCCAGGCAGGCGCGGGCGATCGTCGCCGCCGCGTGGGGCTTGGCCTGCGTGCGCGCGGCCTCGGCCATCGCGGTCAGCTGCCGGCGGTCGGCGAGCAGCGCGGCCAGGCGCTGCGCCAGTGTCTGTACGTCCAAATCGCGTTCCTGGATCAGTTCGGCGGCACCGGCGTCCACCAGCACCTGGGCGTTGCCGGTCTGGTGGTCGTCCACCGCGTGCGGGAACGGCACCAGCACGGCGCCAAGACCCGCGGCGGTGAGCTCGGCGATGGTCAGCGCCCCGGCGCGGCACACGGCCAGATCGGCCCAGCCGTAGGCGGCGGCCATGTCCTCGATGAAGGGCACCACGTCGGCCTCGACACCAGCCTGGGCGTAGGCCGCGCGGGCCTCGTCCAGGCCGCGGCTGCCGCACTGGTGGCGCACGATCGGGCGTTGCCCGGCGGGGATCAGGGCCAGCGCCTGGGGAAGCGCGAGGTTCAACGCGCGCGCCCCGAGGCTGCCACCCAGCACCAGCAGCTGCGGCCGCCCCGCACGGGTGGCGAAGCGTTCGGCCGGCGGCGGCAGCGTCGCGATGCTCGCGCGCACCGGGTTGCCGACCCACTCGCCGCCCGGCAGCGCGTCGGCGAAACCGGCAAGCACGCGCCTGGCGAAACCTGCGAGCTTGCGGTTGGTGTAGCCGGCCACGCGGTTCTGCTCGTGCACCAGCAGCGGCGTGCCGGTCAGCCGTGCGGCCACGCCGCCGGGGCCGGCCACGTAGCCGCCCATCGACAGCACGCTGCGCGGGCGCACGCGGCGCAGCACGCGCAACGAGGCGAACAGCGCGCGCGCCAGCATCAGCGGCGCGAGCAGGCGGGTCTTCAGTCCCTTGCCGCGCAGCCCGCCGACCGCCACGGTGTGCAGTTCGATGCCGTGTGCCGGTACCACCCGCGTCTCCATGCCGCCGGCCGCACCGAGCCAGGCGACCGGCACGCCCTGCGCGCGCAGCACCTCGGCCACGGCCAGGCCGGGGAAGATGTGGCCGCCGGTGCCGCCGGCCATGATCAGCACGGGGGCTTTGGAGCCTGCCTTGGCGTGTTGCAGGGCCTTCGTTGCGTCGGGGCACCCGCCAGGGGGTGGCGCGCGACGCGGCGCCTGACTGGCGGTCAGGTCAAGCCGCGGGCCGTTTTCCGGCGGGCGCACGGACGCCCCCCCGCGGGCCGCCTGCGGCGAGGGCGCTGTGGCACGCCAAGGCAGGCTCATGCTCATGCGGCCACCGCCTCGCGCTCGCGCGGCGCGGCCGCCACGTTCGCGTCCGCCACGGCCAGCGCGGGCATGCGCGTGGCCATCTGCCGCGCATCCAGCGCGCGGTTGATCTCGAAGGTGGCGCGCAGCAGCACGCCGGCCATGGCGCAGGTCATCAGCACCGAGGAGCCGCCCGAGCTGATCAGCGGCAGGGTCAGGCCCTTGGTCGGCAGCGCGCCCAGGTTCACCCCGATCGACACCATCGCCTGCAGGCCCAGCATCAGCGAGACGCCGAAGGCCACGTAGCCGGCGAAGCGCTGGCCGACTTCCACGCCCTTCAGGCCCAGGTACAGGCCGCGGCCGACCGCCAGCGCGAACAGCCCCATCACCAGCACGATGCCGGCCAGCCCCAGCTCCTCGCCGATCACCGCCAGGATGAAGTCGGTGTGCGCTTCGGGCAGGTAGGACAGCTTGAGCACGCTCGAGCCCAGGCCGACGCCGGTCCATTCGCCGCGGCCGATCGCCATCAGCGACTGGGTCAGCTGGAAACCGTCGTTGAAGGGGTCCTTCCACGGATCCATGAACGAGGTGAGCCGCTTCATGCGGTAGCTCTCGCTGGTCGCGGCGATGGCGAGCAGCGGCATCAGCGGCAGGCCCATCAGCATCAGGTAGAGGGGTCGCGCGCCACCCAGCCAGACCATGCCAATGGTGACCGCGATGATCAGCGTGGCCGAGCCGAAGTCCGGCTGCGCCAGCAGCAGCAGCACGATCACGCCGGCCACGATGATCGGGCGCAGCAGACCCCAGAACTTCGTCTCGACGCTTTCGCGGTGGCGCACCAGGAAGCTTGCCACGTACACCACCAGGATCAGCTTGACCGCCTCGACCGGCTGGAAGCTCAGCACGATCAGGTTGAGCCAGCGACGCGCACCGTTGATGCGCATGCCGAAGTGCGGCACGAACACGGCCACCAGCATCGCGCCGCCGAGCAGCAGCAGGGGCAGCGCGTACTTCTCCACCTGCCGCAGTTCCGTGCGCATCGCAGCCGCGGCCAGCACCAGGCCGAGCGCCAGGTAGAAGAGGTGCTTCTTCAGGTAGTAGAAGGCGCCGATGTGCTGGCTGTCCGCCACCGCGATGGAGCTGGAGGCCACCATCACCACGCCCAGGCTCGCCAGGCCGACGAGCGCGACCAGCAGCGGCAGGTCGAAGCTGCCGCGCGGTCCGTGCCGCTTGATCGCCTGGCTGGAGCCGAATCCGAGCATCGTCAGCGCACCTTCAACGTGGCCAGGCCGATCAGCACCAGCACGACGCTGATGATCCAGAAGCGCACGATCACCCGCGGCTCGGGCCAGCCCTTGAGCTCGAAGTGGTGGTGGATCGGCGCCATGCGGAAGATGCGCTTGCCGGTGAGCTTGAAGCTGGCCACCTGCAGCATCACCGAGACGGTCTCCAGCACGAACACGCCGCCCATCACGATCAGCACGATCTCCTGGCGCACCACCACCGCCACGCACGCCAGCGCCGCACCGATCGCCAGCGCGCCCACGTCGCCCATGAACACCTGCGCCGGATAGGTGTTGAACCACAGGAAGCCCAGACCCGCGCCGGCCAACGCGCCGCAGAAGATCGCGAGCTCGCCCGCGCCGGGAATCGAGGGGATGCCCAGGTACTCGGAGAACACCTTGTTGCCGGCGAGGTACGCGAACACGCCCAGCGCGCCCGAGACCAGCACCGAGGGCATGATCGCCAGGCCGTCCAGGCCGTCGGTGAGGTTCACCGCGTTGGAGAAGCCGACCACCATGAAGTAGGCGAGCACCACGAACAGCACGCCCAGCGGCACGGCGACCTGCTTGAACAGCGGCACGTACAGCGCGGTCTCGGCCGGCAGCACCGCGGTCCGGTACAGGAACAGCGCTGCCGCCAGGCCGAACACCGACTGCCAGAAATACTTCCAGCGCGAGGCCAGGCCGCGACTGTCCTTGAGCACCAGCTTCTTGTAGTCGTCGTAGAAACCGATCGCGCCGAACGCGAGCAGCACCGCCAGCACGATCCACACGTAGCGGTTGTGCAGGTCCGCCCACAGCAGCGTGGCGATGGCGATGGCCAGCAGGATCATCACCCCGCCCATGGTCGGCGTGCCGGCCTTGATCAGGTGCGTCTGCGGACCGTCGCTGCGCACCACCTGGCCGGCCTTGAGCGCGGCCAGCCGGGTGATCAGCCCGGGGCCGAACAGCAGCGACATGGCCAGCGCGGTGAGCGCGGCCATGATCGTGCGGAAGGTGATGTACTGGAACAGGTGCAGGGCGGTGAAATGCCGCGCCATCCAGTCGGCCAGCTCAAGCAGCATCGATGGGGCCTCCGGAGGCATGGATGGAGTGTCTGAGCGCGGCGACGACCTGCTCCATGCCGGCCGAGCGCGAGCCCTTGACCAGACAGGTGACGCCTGCGTGCAGTTGCCGCGCCAGCGACGCGGCCAGCGCGGCCTTGTCCGGGTGATGCTCCGCGGCGCCACCGAACGCCTGCGCCGCGGCAGCGCTCAGCGGACCGACCGCGAACAGACGCTCGATCCCGGCGGCCCTGGCGCGGGCGCCGATGCCCGCATGCAGCTCGCGCGCCTCGGGGCCGAGTTCGGCCATGTCGCCCAGCACCAGCCAGCGTTCGCCACTCGCCAGCGCGAGCGTGTCGATGGCGGCGCCGACCGAGCCGGGATTGGCGTTGTAGCTGTCGTCGATCAGGGTCCAGCCGCCGGGCATCGCTTCGCTGCGCAGCCGGCCGGCCACGCCCGGCACGTGCATCAGGCCGGCCACGATGGTCGCCAGCGGCACCTCGAGCGCCAGCGCGATCGCGCTCGCCGCCAGCGCGTTGGCGACGTTGTGGCGCCCGGCCAGCGGCAGCGACACCTCGGCCTCGCCCTCGGGCGTGCGCAGCACGAAGCGCGAGCCGTCCACGCGCTGCTCCAGGATGGTGGCGCCGACGTCGACACCGGCGCCCAGGCCGAAATGCAGCGTCGCGCGCGAGCCGGCCAGGCCCTCGAAGAAGCTTGCGAAGGCGTCGTCCGCGTTGATGATGGCGACACCGTCCGCCGGAAGCGCCTGGTACAGCGCGCCCTTGGTCTCGGCCACGCCCTCCACGCTGCCCATGCGCTCAAGATGCGCCGGCGCGATGGTGTTGACGAGGCCGATATCGGGCCGCGCGATGGCGGCGAGGTAGGCGATGTCGCCCGGCTTGCCCGCGCCCATCTCGAGCACCGCGTACTCGGCGTCGGCCGGCATCGCCAGCAGGGTCAGCGGCAGGCCCAGCTCGTTGTTGTAGTTGCCCGCGTTGACGTGCGTGCGGCCGTGGCGCGAGAGGATCGACGCCGTCAGCGTCTTGACCGTGGTCTTGCCGTTGGAGCCGGTGATGCCGACCACGCGCACGTCGCGCTGCGCGCGCACGGCGCTGGCCAGGTCGCCGAGCGCGAGCTGGGTGTCGCTTACCAGCACCTGCGGCAGGTCCACGTCCACCCGGCGCGTGACCAGGGCCGCCGCGGCGCCGCGCAAGGCCGCCTCGCGCACGTAGTCGTGGCCGTCCACGCGCTCGCCCTTCAGCGCCACGAACAGGTCGCCCGGCTCGAGCTTGCGCGTGTCGATCGCCACGGCGCGCACGTCCAGGTCGGCGCCGAGCAGGCGTCCGCCGGTCCACAGTGCGATTTCGCCCAGGCGCATCATGCGTGGTTCTCCCGTGCAGGCGCGGCGAGTGCGGCGCGCGCCACCGCGAGATCGTCGAACGGCCGCTTGCCGCCCGCGCCCTCCTGGTAGGTTTCATGGCCCTTGCCGGCGATCAGCACCACGTCCCCGGCGCCGGCCTGCGCGATTGCCATGCCGATGGCGGCGGCACGGTCGCGCTGGACCGTCGCCGGGCCGCGCATGCCGGCCAGGATCTGCTCGACGATCAGGTCGCCGTTTTCGCTGCGCGGGTTGTCGTCGGTGACGATCGCCGCGTCAGCCAGGCGCTCGGCGATGGCGCCCATCTGCGGGCGCTTGCCGGCGTCGCGCTCGCCGCCGCAGCCGAACACGCAGATCAGCCGGCCGCGGCAGTGCGCGCGCAGTGCGGTCAGCGCCTGCTCCAGCGCATCGGGTGTGTGTGCGTAGTCGACCACCACCAGCGGCTGGCGGCCGTCGCCGCCCAGGCGGTTCATGCGCCCGTTGACCGGCGCCAGCGCCTCGACCGCCTCGACGCTGCGCGCGAACGGCTCGCCCAGGGCGCCGAGACAGGCGACCACGGCCAGCAGGTTGGCGACGTTGAAGCGGCCGAGCAACGCGCTCCGGATCGAATGCGCGCCCCACGGCGTGCGCAGTTCGAAAGCCAGGCCCTCGGCGGAGGTGGCGACGGCCTGCGCCACGATCTCGGCCCCGGAGGCACCGGCCATGCTGGTGCGCAGCGCCCTCACGCCCGCCGGCAACCGCCCGGCCAGCTCGCGCCCGAACGCGTCGTCCACGTTGACGACCGCGGCCTTGAGCGTCGGGAAGGCGAACAGCTTCGCCTTGGCGGCACCGTAGGCCTCCATCGTGCGGTGGTAGTCCAGGTGGTCCCGGGTCAGGTTGGTGAAGGCGGCGATCTCGAAATCGACCGCGCCCACGCGGCCCTGCTCCAGCGCATGCGAGGAGACCTCCATCGCCACGTAGCGGGCCCCCTGGTCGCGGAACCGCGCCAGCAGGCGCTGCACGTTGATCGCGTCCGGCGTGGTGCGCTCGCCTTCGTCCAGCGCGCCGTGCAGGCCGGCGCCGAGCGTGCCGATGCTTGCGGCGCGGTGGCCCAGGCGGGACAGCGCCTGGACGATCAGCTGCACGGTGGAGGTCTTGCCGTTGGTGCCGGTGACGCCGACGATCCGCAGCGCGCGCGCGGGATGGTCGTAGAAGCGCGCGGCGATCTCGCCCAGTCGCGCGTGCAGGTCGTCGACCCACAGCACCGGCACGCCGGGCGCGAAGCCCGCCACCACCGGCGCCTCCGCCAGCACCAGCGCCGCACCGCGCACCACGGCCTCGGCGGCGAAGGCGATGCCGTGTGCGCGGGTGCCGCGCAGCGCCACGAAGGCCTCGCCGGGGCGCACCTGGCGCGAATCGAGGGCGAGCCCACAAACGGCAAGTTCGCCGAGCGCACCCGCGTCGGCGAAGCCCTGGACCAGCATGGCGAGGGGGCGCGTGCTCACGGCTCCTCCTCCACCGGTGCGTCGTCGATCGGTGGATCGGTCGGTGGCTTGCTGCCGGCCAGGCCGTCCGGACTCATCAACGGCCCCCCGGCATACCAGCGGCCGATGTTGTCCGGCGGCACGTCGAGCAGGCGCAAAGCACCCTCCATCACGCGCGCGAACACCGGCGCCGAGACCATGCCGCCGTAGTAACTGCGCTTCTGCGGGTCGTCGATGATCACCACGCCGACCAGCCGCGGATGGGTGGCGGGCACCATGCCGGCGAATGCCGCCGTGTAGTTGTTGCGCGAATAGCCGCCCGCGGCCGCCTTGTGCGCGGTGCCGGTCTTGCCGGCGACGATGTAGTTGGCGATGCGCGCGGTGGTCGCGGTGCCGCCGGGCGCCGTCACCGTCTCCATCATCTGCACGATCTCGTCGGCCACTTGCGCCGAGACGATCGCCTTGGGCTCGTTGTCGGCCCCCTTGATGAAGCTGGGCGAGTGCATCACGCCGTGGTCGGCCAGCGTGGCGTAGGCGTTGGCCAGCTGCAGCGGCGTCACGCTGAGGCCGTAACCGTAGCCCATGATGGCCTTCTCCAGCGGACGCCAGTCGCGGCCGATCCGCAGCAGGCCCGAGGACTCGCCGGGGAAGCCGCTGTTGGTGCTGTTGCCGAAGCCGAACGCGCGGTAGGTGTCGTACATCAGCTCGGTATCGAGCTCCATCGCGATGTGTGCCGCGCCCACGTTGCTGGACTTGGTGATCACGCCGGTGGGCGTGAGCAGGCCGTAGTTGTGCGTGTCGTGGATGTCGTGGCCCTGGAAGAACCAGTGGCCGCCGGTGGTGTCGATCAGCGGGCCGGTCGGCGTGAACTTGCCGCTGGACAGCGCCGCGGCCATCAGGATCGGCTTGATCGTGGAGCCGGGCTCGAGCAGGTCGGTGACGGCGCGGTTGCGCCGCTCGGCCGGCTTGCTGGCGCCTACCGCGTTGGGGTTGTAGGTCGGCAGGTTGACCATCGCCAGCACCTCGCCGGTGCCGACGTCCAGGATCACCATCGAACCGGAGGCGGCATCGAACTCGGTGAGCGCGTTCTTCAGTTCGTTGTAGGCGAGAAACTGGATGCGCCGGTCGATGCTGAGCGTGAGGTTCTTGCCCGGCTTGGGCTCGCGCACCTGCTCGACGTCCTCCACCACCCGGCCCAGGCGGTCGCGGATCACCCGCTTGGCGCCGGGCTTGCCGGCCAGCCAGTCGTCGAAGGCCAGTTCCAGGCCTTCCTGGCCATGGTCGTCGATGTTGGTGAAGCCGAGCACGTGCGCGGTCACTTCGCCCGAGGGGTAGTAGCGGCGGTATTCGCGCTGCCCGTTGACGCCAGGGATGCCGAGGTCGAGCACCGCCTGCGCCGCCTCCGGCGGCATCTGGCGGCGCAGATAGACGAACTCGCGGTCGGCGCGCTGGGCCAGGCGCTCCTGCAGCTCGCCGGCATCCACGCCCAGCGCGGCGGCCAGCTCGGGGATGCGGTCGGGGTTCTCCAGCACCTGCGGCGGATTCGCCCAGATCGAGACCACCGGCGTGGACACCGCCAGCGGCTCGCCGTTGCGGTCGAAGATGGTGCCGCGCGAGACCGGGATCGGCACCTCGCGCAGGAAGCGCGCATCGCCCTGATCCTGGTAGAACTGCTTGCGTACCACCTGCAGGTCGAATGCGCGCGCGACCAACCCCAGCGAGGCCAGCGAGAGCACGCCCACGACCAGCACCATGCGCTTGCGCGGGCTGGGGCCCGTGCCACGGCGGCGGCTGGAGGACGGCTGTGCGATCGGGCGGCGCAGGCTCATCGACGCACCAGCTGGATGTCCTGCGGACGCGGCGTGATCATGCCGAGCTTGCTGCGCGCTTCCTGGTCGATGCGCCGCGGCTCGGCCCAGGTGGCCTGCTCCAGCTCGAGCCGGCCGTATTCGATGTTGAGGTCGTCGCGCTCGTTCTGCAGGCGGGTCAGTTCCACGAACAGCACGCGGCTCTCGTGGCGCGCCCACACCACGCCGATGGCGCTGACCAGCACGGCCAGCAGCAGGAGCACCAGCGCCGCGCCCGCCAGCACCCTCATGCCAGCTTCTCCGCTACGCGCAGCACCGCCGAGCGGGCGCGCGGGTTGGCCGCGAGCTCCTGCTCGGACGGGAAGCGTGCCTTGCCGACGGAGGCGAGCCGCGCCGGTGCCGCGGCCACCGGCGGGCCGCGCCGGCTGCCCTGCACGCGGCCGGAATGGTCGCGGATGAACTGCTTGACGATGCGGTCCTCGAGCGAATGGAAACTGATCACCGACAGCCGGCCGCCGGTCTTGAGCCGCTCGAGCGCCGCCTCGAGCCCACGCCGCACCGACTCCAGCTCGCCGTTCACGCGGATGCGCAGGGCCTGGAAGCTGCGCGTGGCCGGGTGCTTGCCCGGTTCGCGGCGGCCGATGGTGCGCTCGATCAGCGCGGCCAGCTCGCCGGTGCGGGTGATCGGCGCCTCCGCGCGGCGCGCCACGATGGCGCGCGCGATCTTGCGGCTGAAGCGCTCCTCGCCGAAGGTCCACAGCACGTCGGCGATCTCGTGCTCGTCCGCGCGCGCCAGGAAGTCCGCCGCGCCTTCGCCCTGCGTGGTGTCCATGCGCATGTCGAGCGGCGCGTCGGCCATGAAGCTGAAGCCGCGCGCGGCCTCGTCCAGCTGTGGCGAGGACACGCCCAGGTCGAGCAGCACGCCGTCCAGGCCGGCGGCGGTCTCGTCCCATTCGGCCAGTTCGGCGAAATTGCCGTGGCGGATGGCGACCCGCGGGTCGCCCGCGAAGGCTACGCGGGCGGCGGCGATCGCAGCCGGATCGCGGTCCATCAGCAGCAGCCGGCCGCCGGGACCCAGGCGCGACAGCACCGCGCGTGCGTGGCCGCCGCGCCCGAAGGTGCCATCCAGATACCGCCCGCCTGCCTGCACGGCAAGGCCCTCCACCGCTTCGTCCAGCATCACCGGGATGTGCCGCAACTCGGCCACGCCGCACCCTCCCGTCCCGTCTTCGTCCCGCACCCGAACACCCGCGCCTTACAGGCGCAGGTCCGCCATGTCGTCAGTGATGTCGTCTTCGCCGAGGGTCTGGCGGATCTTGGCCAGATGCGCCTGCTCGCTCCACAGCTCGAACTTGTTGCCCATGCCCAGCAGCACCGCCTTCTTCTCGATGCCGGCGGCGGCACGCTGGCTGGCCGGCAGCAGGATGCGCGAGGCGCCGTCCGGCTCGACCACGGTCGCCGCGCCCACCAGCTTCATCTGCATGTCGCGGTGGGCGGCCTTGACCTTGGGCAGGGCGTTGACCTGGTCGCGCACCTGCTCCCATTCGGCGTAGGGAAACAGCCACAGGCAGCCCGTCTCGAACGGGTTGTAGGTGACCACCAGCCGATTGGCGCAGGCGCCCGCGACCAGCTCCCGATACGCGGTCGGGATGGCCAGCCGGCCCTTGTCATCGACGGTAATGGCGGTCTCGCCCTGGAACACCCGTGGACTCCACTGATTCCCACGATTTCACACAGGGTCCCACGATACGTCTCGCCTCCTGAGACTGTCAAGGGATTTTTGCTTGCGAATCAAGGAGAAAGGCGGAAGTGTGGACGTATTTCCAGCCGTTTGCGAGGAAGGTCCGGAAGGTGCTTGATAGCTAGGGGTTTTTCAAAATGGTCCGTAAGGCCGGTCACGGGCCTGCGGCCCGCCGGCCGCCCGGGACATGAATCCGCCGTTCAGGCCCGCACCCATCGGCCTTGCGGGAGCGCCTGCTCCGATGCCGTTGGGAGCCCGGGCGCCGGAAGAGCCAAGGAGCACGGGCGCAAACTCGCTCCGACCGATCGACGGGTAGGCCACGGCAGGAAACAAAAGGCCAGGGCGGCGCCATCATCCGCGCCGCCCTGGCCTTCGTCCGGCGACGCGCCCGAGCGCGCCTCCCAAGAGGTGGAGTCGGCCTGTAAGCCGGGTTCTGTACGCCTTGCGGCGCGACAGTCATTCCTCTCGGCCAGGCGTCGCCGCCTGGCTCCAGCGACCTACCCGGGAACAACGCGGGCCGCGTTATCGTTCCCCTATTCGGTCTTGCTCCGGGTGGGGTTTACCGTGCCGTACGGCGTTGACCCCGTACGCGGTGCGCTCTTACCGCACCCTTTCACCCTTACCTGATCCTCTTGCGAGGCCATCGGCGGTCTGCTCTCTGTTGCACTGGCCGTCGGCTCACGCCGCCCAGGTGTTACCTGGCACCCTGCCCTGTGGAGCCCGGACTTTCCTCGACGCGCTTGCACGCGACGCGACTGTCCGGCCGACTCCGGCGCCCATGGTAGCCGAAGGCGCCCCGGACCGGGCCGCTCGACCGTGCGCGCGGTCAGCCGGCGGTGGGCGAGCTTCATGTCGCCTCGTAGAGGCTCTTGCGCGGCGCGCCCGTGATCGCCGCCGCCAGCCTGGCTGCCTTGGCGGGCGGCAGCTCCTCGCGCAGCAACGCGAACACGCGCTGCCCCTCGGCCAGGCGCGCGTCCGCCTCCTCGCCACGGCCGGCCACCAGGATCACGCACTCGCCACGCTGCTGGTCCGGATCGCCGGCCACGCGCTCGGCGAGTTCGCCTAGCGGCTCGCCGATCACCGTTTCGAACAGCTTGGTCAGCTCGCGCGCCAGCACGGCCTCGCGCCGGTCGCCGAATGCTGCGCGCATGTCGGCCAGGCTCTCGGCCACGCGATGCGACGACTCGTAGAAGATCAGCGTGCGCGACTCGCCGGCCAGTTCCTGCAGACGGCTGCGGCGCGCCGCCGCCTTCGGCGGCAGGAAGCCCTCGAACACGAAGCGGTCGCTGGGCAGGCCGGCCACCGACAGCGCCGCGATCGCCGCGCAGGCGCCCGGCACCGGCACGCAGCGGATCCCGGCCGCGCGCGCCGCGCGCACCAGCCGGAAGCCCGGGTCGCTGACCAGCGGCGTGCCCGCGTCGGAGATCAGCGCCACCGATTGCCCGTCGAGCATGCGCCGCACCAGCCCGTCGACCGCTTCGCGCTCGTTGTGCTCGTGCAGCGCGACCAGCGGGACTTCGATGTTGTGGTGGAGCAGCAGCGGACGGCTGTGGCGCGTGTCTTCCGCCGCGATCACGTCGGCCGCGCGCAGCGTGGCGATCGCGCGCGCGGAGAGGTCGTCGCGGTTGCCGATCGGCGTGGCGACGACCGACAGGCTGCCGGGCTGGACGGTAGGCATGGGAACTCCGGAACGGCGCGCAAAGGGGCTGCGACGCGATCGGCTATGATCGCTCACCATGTCGACCACGACCAAGGGACATTCCATGCGACTGCTCCGCGCCGCCGGCCTTGGCCTCCTGATCGCCCTGGCGCTGGCCGCCTGCGTCCCCGGCGCCGTCACCCGCACGCCGCAGGAACTGGCCGCCGCGGCGCATGCCGAGCAGCTCGCCAGGCAAGGCCAGTTCGACCAGGCAATCCAGGCCTACCTCGATCTCGCCCAGCAGACGCGCGATCCCGACCACTACCGCGTGCTCGCCGCGGAGGTCTACCGCGAGGAAGGCGCCATCGGACAGGCCGCGCCGCTGCTGGACCAGGTGCGCCGCCAGCGCCTGCAGGCGGAAGACGCGGCCCGCTACGACCTGCTCCGCGCGGAACTGGCACTGGCCCGCCACGACGCGCACACCGCGCTGCAACTGACCACCCAGCCGACGCCGGTGCCGCCCGCGCTGGAGCTGCGCCTGCTGGAGCTGCGCGCTCGCGCCATGGAGGCCAGCGGCGACGTGTGGGGCGCGGCACGCACGCGCGTGCAGATGGATCCGCAGCTGCAAGGCCTGGACCACACGCAGAACCGCAAGCAGATCCTCGACCTGCTGCAGCGCCTCGGCGTCGGGCCGCTCAAGCGCCGCGCCTCGGCCATGCAGGCGGGCGACCGCATGTTGCCCTGGGTCAACGAGGCGCTGACCCAGCTCGGCGTGCCGGTGGCGCAGCCGCAGCCGGACCTCGACCAGCCGGTGGGCACCATGTTGCCCGGTGCCAACGCCAACGTGCGCGAGGGCTACCGCATGCCCACGCAGGTGGCGCTGCTGCTGCCGCTGGACGGCAACTTCGCCGGCGCCAGCGGCGCGATCCGCCAGGGCTTCTTCGCCGCCTACGCCGACGCCGCCCGCACCCATGCCCCCCGTGCCCGCGTGCGCGTGTACGACAGCGGCGGCACCGCCGACGGTGCGGTGAAGGCCTACCAGCAGGCTGCCAGCGACGGCGCATTGCTGGTGGTGGGGCCGCTCACCCGGACCGAGGTGGCCGCGGTGTTCGGCCAGCCGCAGCTGCCGGTGCCGCTGCTTGCGCTCAACCACCCGGACGACCGGAGCCTGCCCGCCAGCGGCGCGACCGAGTTCGGCCTGCTCCCCGAGACCGAAGGCGCGCAGGCGGCCGACCACATGGTCGAGCGCGGCCTGCATGGCGCCTACGTGATCGTCTCCGACGACGATTTCGCCCAGCGCGCAGCCGGCGCCTTCAAGGCGGAGCTGGAGGCACGCGGCGGCCACGTGGCGGGCACCGCCACACTGCCGACGGGCAAGGTGAACTACGCCAGCACCATCGCCGGACTGGGCATGCCGACCTCGGCCATGCCGCTGCCGGAGACCTCGCCGGCACCGCCCGGGTCCGCACCGGCGCCGGCCGGCACGACCGTCTCGCCCGCTGTCCCCGCGTCCGTGCCCAACGGGGATACCGGCATCTTCATCAGCATGCGCCCGGAGCAGGCGCGGCTGCTGCTGCCGCAGCTGCAGATCGCGCACGTCGGCCTGCCGGTGTTCGGCACCTCGCACATCTACGCCGGCGAGGACGACGCCGCCGCGAACCGGGATCTGGACGGCGTGGAATTCTGCGACGCACCCTGGCTGTTCGATGCCCAGCCCGGCCTGCCCAACCACGCCGCGATCGCCGCCCAGCTGCCGAGCGCACGTGGCACCTCGGCGCGGCTGTTCGCGCTGGGCATGGATGCCTGGAACCTGGTGCCTTACCTGGACTGGCTGCGCGAACACCCGGGCAGCTACCTGCCCGGCGCCACCGGCCAGCTCGCCGAGGACCAGTTCGGACGCGTGCGCCGCGTGCTGGTGTGGGCCCGTTTCCAGGACGGCGTGGCGCGTCCGCTGACCGGCAGCCTCGAGCTGGATGACGTGCCCGCGGCCGCCCCGCCGGTGGACGAGGGCAGCCGCACCCCGATCCCGGCCGGCGCCTCCAGTGCGCCCGCGCCGGCCGGTACCACCGAGCCGCCAGCCGGCCACTGATGCGCGCCACCGGCGAGGCCTTCGAGCAGCGCGCCTGCGAGGCGCTGGCGCGCGCCGGACTGAAACCGCTGGCGCGCAACTACACCACCCGCCACGGCGAGCTGGACCTGGTCATGCGCGACGGCGACACGGTGGTGTTCGTGGAGGTGCGCTACCGCGTGCGCGCCGGCCACGGCGATGCCGTCGCCTCGGTCACGCGCGCCAAGCAGGAGAAGCTGATCCGCACGGCCGAGCTTTGGCTGGCCGCGCACCCGCAGCACGCGCACCGCCCCTGCCGCTTCGACGTGGTCAGCTACGACGGGCCGGACGACCAGGCGAGCATGCACTGGCTCAAGGGCGCCTTCGAAGCCGAGTGACCGTTCCTCGTGCCGACGCAGGGGAGACCGCCCCGGACGCAGCTACCGCTGCCGGGATGCGGTACTGTCGCCCTTGACCATCAACAGCCGTCCTTCCCCGATGCCCGCTTCGGACGAAGCGGAAGCGCCCCACATGCCTCTGCCCGATGCCCTGCTCCCGACGCTGCGCTCGATCTTCGGCGACGCCGTGTCCACCGGTCCCGCCGAGCGGCTCGCCTACGCCTACGACAACTCGCGCCTCGACGCGCAGCCGGATGCCGTGGTGTTTCCCACCACGCACGCCCAGGTCGAGGCACTGGTGCGTGCCTGCCGCGCGCACCGCGTGCCGCTCACCGCGCGCGGGCGCGGCAGCAACACCACCGGCGCCACGGTGCCGGTCGAAGGCGGCATCGTGGCGAGCTTCGAGCGCATGAACCGCATCCTGCGCATCGACCCGGCCAACCGGCTGGCGGTGGTCGAGCCGGGCGTCATCAACGGCGACCTGCAGCGCGCGCTGGCGCCGCACGGCCTGTTCTGGCCGCCGGACCCCAGCTCCTCGCCCTGGTGCAGCATCGGCGGCAACCTCGCCTGCAATGCCGCCGGCCCGCGCGCGGTCAAATACGGCACGCCACGCGAAAACACCCTGGGGCTGTGCGCCGTCGCCGGCACGGGCGAGGGCTTCCGCTGCGGCACCTACACCAGCAAGGGCGCCACCGGCTACGACCTCACCCGCCTGCTGGTCGGCTCGGAAGGCACCCTCGCGCTGATCACCGAAGCCACGCTACGGCTCGTGCCGAAGCCTTCGGCCATCCGCACGCTGCGCGCGACCTATCGCGATGTCGCCACGGCCGCGCAGGCGGTGGCGCGCATCATGGGCCAGCCGGTGACGCCATGCACGCTGGAATTCATCGACGAGACGGCATTGGAACTCGCCCACGCGTACGCCGGCGACGAGGTGCCGGCGGCCGGCGCGTTGCTGATGATCGAGGTCGATGGCGAGCCGGAGACGCTCGACGCCGCCGTCGCCGCGGTCTCGGCCGCCGCGCACGGCGAGGGCATGGAATCCCTGCACACCGCTGCCACCGTCGAGGAGGCCCAGCGCCTGTGGGCGGCCCGCAAGGCGCTCTCCCCCGCACAGCGCACGATCGCGCCGGACAAGATCAACGAGGACGTGGTGGTGCCGGTCAGCCGCCTGCCGGAACTGGTCCAGGGCATCCAGCGGCTGGCGGCGAAGCACGACGTGCTGGTGGTCAGCTTCGGGCACGCCGGCAACGGCAACCTGCACGTCAACCTGCTGCCGCGCGACACGGCCGAGCGCGAGCGCGCGCATGCCTGCCTGGCCGAGGTCTTCGCGCTGGTGATCGCGCTGGAGGGTACGCTGTCGGGCGAACACGGCATCGGCCTGACCAAGCGCGAGTTCATGCCGCTGGCGCTGGAGCCGGCCACGCTGGCGCTGATGCGCGGCGTCAAGCAGGCGTTCGATCCCGACGGGATCCTCAACCCCGGCAAACTGCTGCCATGAGCCCGTCCGTGACCGGCCTGCTCGCCGAGATCCGCGCCTGCCGGCTCTGCGCCGCGCACTTGCCGCACGGCGTGCGACCGGTGCTGCAGGCCTCGGCGTCCTCGCGGCTGTTGATCGTCAGCCAGGCACCGGGGCGCAAGGTGCACGCCAGCGGCGTGCCGTTCGACGACGTCAGCGGCGACCGCCTGCGCGACTGGCTGGGCGTGGACAAGGCGACCTTCTACGACGCCCGGCGCGTGGCGATCGTGCCGATGGGCTTCTGCTTCCCCGGCAGCGCGCGCGGCGCCGACCTGCCGCCACGGCGCGAATGCGCGCCGGCCTGGCATCCGCGCCTGTTGCCGTTGCTGAAGAAGGTCGAGCTGACCCTGGCGATCGGCCGCTACGCGCAGGTCGGCCTGCTCGGCGAGGCGACCGGCGCCAGCCTCACCGAGACGGTGCGCGACTGGCGCGCGCACCTGGCCCGTGGCGTGCTGCCGTTGCCGCATCCGAGCCCGCGCAACCAGCTGTGGACCAAGCGCAACCCCTGGTTCGCGGACGAGTTGCTGCCGGTGCTCCGCGACCGGGTCGCCCGGGCGCTGCACCTGCCGGCGGGCACCGGTCCCTAGGCGGCGCGACGCACCAGGATCAGATGCAGGCCGAAGGCGACGAACACCGCGCCGGCGAAGCCGTCGGTCCAGCGCGCCAGCCGGAGGTAGCCGCGCCGCATCGCCGGCAGCGCGAAGAAGGCAGCGACCAGCGTGAACCAGGCGAAGGTCTCGGCCACGATCAGCATCCACAGGCCCCAGCGCGCCGCGGCGCCGACGCGGTCGCCGAGGAACGCCGAGAACACGCTGCCGAAATAGACCACCACCTTGGGGTTGGCCAGGTTGGTGAACAGGCCTGCGCGCAGGGTCAGCAACTCGCCGCCCGGGGCCACCATCGGCGTGCCGTGTGCCGCGGGCCGGTGTGCGAAGGCACCGCGCAGCATGCGCACGCCCATCCACACCAGGTACAGCCCGCCGGCCACGGCCACCAGCTGCTGCAACCAGGCCAGCCGGTGCAGCACCAGCTGCAATCCGAGCAGGGCCAGCGCGGACCAGAAGGTGATTCCCAGGGTGATGCCGAGCACGCCGAACAGCGCCTGCCGGCGCGAGCGGCTCACCGCGGTCTGCGAGACGAAGAAGAAATCCGGGCCGGGGCTGAACAGCGCGACCAGGTGGACCACGGCGATGGTGAGGAAGAGGTTCATGGCTCGGCCCGTAGCGAATGGCGCGTGTCAGTGTAGATGGCGTCGCCACGCAGGCTGCATTCTCCACCCGGCCACCGATGCAGGCGAGACCACGCGGCGACCCGTGCGCTCCTGCCGACCACCCGACCGTGCGCGTGGCCGGGATGCGCTGCGCCGCGCCTTGCCCGGCCGCGGCCCTTTCTCTAACCTGCCCGGATTTGCGGCCATGGGCACGTTCCCGCGGCTTTTTGCAGGGGGAAAGCACATGCGGGTCTTTGCGCCATGAACATCAAGCTGCGTCTGATCGTGATGAACTTCCTGCAGTTCTTCGTGTGGGGTTCGTGGCTCACCACCATCGGCGCCTACTGGTTCCAGACCCGCCACTGGGGCGGCGGCGAGTTCGGCGCGATCTTCTCCACCATGGGCATCGCCTCGCTGTTCATGCCCGCGATCACCGGCATCATCGCCGACAAGTGGATCAACGCCGAGCGCCTGTACGGCGTGCTGCACCTGGGCGGTGCGCTGATGCTGTTCATCGTGCCGACGATCGACAACCCGGCCACGCTGTTCTGGGTGATGCTGGTCAACATGTGCTTCTACATGCCGACCATCGCGCTCTCCATCACGGTGGCCTACAACGCGCTCAAGACCGAGGGCGTGGACATCGTCAAGGTGTATCCGCCGATCCGCGTGTGGGGCACGATCGGCTTCATCGTGGCGATGTGGGCGATCAGCCTGCTGCACATCGAGACCTCGCCCGGGCAGTTCCGGGTCGCCGGCATCGCAGCCGCGCTGCTCGGCGTCTACGCCTTCACCCTGCCGCGCTGCCCGCCGCGCGACACGCGCCACACCGCGCTGATCGACGTGCTCGGCCTGCGCTCGTTCGCGCTGTTCAAGAACTACAAGATGGCGGTGTTCTTCCTGTTCGCGATGGCGCTGGGCGCCGCGCTGCAGCTGACCAACGCCTATGGCGACACCTTCCTGCACGACTTCGGCAAGGTCGACGCGTACAAGGGCCTGCTCACGGTGCGCTACCCGAACATCGTGCTGTCGATCTCGCAGATGTCCGAAACGCTGTTCATCCTGGCCATCCCGTTCTTCCTCAAGCGCTTCGGCATCAAGACGGTGATGCTGATCAGCATGGTCGCCTGGGTGCTGCGCTTCGGTCTGTTCGCCTACGGCAACCCGGCCGAACTGCTGTGGATGATCGTGCTGTCGAACATCGTCTACGGCATGGCCTTCGATTTCTTCAACATCTCCGGCTCGCTGTTCGTCGAGGGCCAGGCCGATCCGAAGATCCGCGCCAGTGCGCAGGGCCTGTTCATGCTGATGACCAACGGCGTGGGCGCGGTGCTCGGCAGCTCGATCAGCGGCCAGGTGATCGAGCGGTTCTTCACCGCGCCGGACGGCGCGCTGCAGTGGCACGGCATCTGGCTGAGCTTCGCCGGCTACGCGCTGGTGGTGGCGGTGCTGTTCGTGATCCTGTTCCGCCACAAGCACATCCCGGAGAACGTGGCACGGGCGAACCTCGGCCAGCAGGCGGGCATCTGAGCCGGCGTCGGCGCAAGTTCTTGCTTGTTGTTGAGAATCATTTGCATTAGCATGCCAGCCTTCTCCACTGGAGGCTGTCATGCCGTCGCCCGTCCGTCCGCTCGCCCTGACCCTGACCCTGGCCCTGGCGGCCCCGCTGCATGCCGCGGACGTGCCGCAGGCGACCACGCTTGAGCGGGTCGAGGTCTCCGAGAGCACCCTGCGCATGCCGCGCAGCCAGGGCGCGCTGCCGATGACGATCACGGTGATCGACCCGCAGCAGCTCAAGCAGCAGCTGGCGATCACCCCGGACCTGGGCGACGCCATCGGCGCGCTGGTGCCCTCCTACGCGCCGTCCACGCAGAAGCTTTCGGTGCGCGGCCAGACCCTGCGCGGACGCAATCCGCTGTACATGATCGACGGCGTGCCGCAGTCCAGCCCGCTGCGCAACGGCTCGCGCGACGGCTACACGATCGACCCGGCGATGATCGAGCGCATCGAGATCGTCGAGGGCTCCAACTCGCTGCAGGGCCTGGGCGCGGCCGGCGGCATCATCAACATCATCACCAAGCGTGCGCCGGACCGCGACGGCGTGCGTCAGGAACTCACCCTGGATGCCAGCGCGCCGACGCAGGGTGCCGACGGGCTGGGCTACGGCGCGGCCTGGCTGCTCGGCGCGCGCTCGGGCGCGTTCGACATGGTCGTGGGCGCCTCCTGGCGCAAGCGTGGCATGTACTCGGATGCGCGCGGACGGCTGATCGGCGTCGACGGCACCCAGGGCGACCTGATGGACTCGAACAGCCGGGACGGCTTCGCCAAGCTCGGCTACACCTTCGCCGGCGGGCGTCGCCTGCAACTGACGGCGAACCGCTTCCAGCTGCAGGGCGACGGTGACTACAGCGCGGTCTCCGGCGACATGGACGCCGGCATCCCGACGACCTCGGGGCGCGCGAAGCAGCCGGGCGAGGCGCCGCGCAACCGCGTGCTCACCACCAGCCTGGACTACCGCGATCCGCATCTGGCCGGCGGCGAGCTGCGCACGCAGCTCTACCACCAGGCCAACCGCGAACTGTTCGGCGGAGGCACCTTCGCCACCTTCCAGGACCCGGCCTACGGGCCGCGGGTGTTCGACCAGTCGCAGAACATCTCCGACAAGGACGGCGCGCGGCTCTCCTGGGCGCGGCGCGGTCTGCTCGAGGACACCCTCACCGTACTCGCCGGCGCCGACGGCTACCGCGACCGCACCCACCAGTCGCTGGCCCGCACCGGGCGCGACTGGGTGCCGCGCAGCACCTACACTGGCTGGGCGCCGTTCCTGCAGGCCGAGTACTGGCCGGTGGCGGCGCTGTCGATCAACGCCGGCCTGCGCCAGGAGCACGGACGCCTGGAAGTGCCCACCTTCCGCACGCTCGCCTTCTACAACGGCGTGACCGTCGAGGGTGGCTCGCGCACGTTCACCAGGACGCTGCCCAACCTGGGCGCGGTCTGGTACCTCACCGACGCGCTGAACCTGTTCGCCAGCTACGCGCAGGGCTACACCCTGCCGGACGTCGGCCGCGTGCTGCGCGCGATCAAGACGCCCGGCCAGCGCGTGGGCGACTTCCTGGACCTCAAGCCGGTGGTGTCGGACAACCGCGAGGTCGGCGCCGAATTCACCGGGCAGGCGTTCAACGCGCGCGTCAGCTACTGGACCTCGAGCTCGAAGCTGGGTGCGCTGCTGGTGTTCGACGCGCCCAACCAGGTCTACGACGTGGCCCGCCAGCGCACGCGGATCAGCGGCTGGGAAGCGCGCGCCGGCTGGACGCCGCGCGCCGGTACCCGGCTGGACCTGTCCTACGCCATGAACCACGGGCGCTCGGACCGGGACGGCGACGGCAAGGTCGATTCCGACCTGGACGGCGCCAACATCGCGCCCCACCGGGTGAACCTGTCCTGGACCCAGCGCTGGAGCGATGCGCTGTCGAGCTACCTGCAGCTCTCGCGCCTGGCCAGCCGGGACTTCGCCACGCTGGGTGAGCGCAGCGCGCACTTCGACGGCTACGCGACCGCCGATGCCTATCTGAAGTGGCACGCGGGCCGTGCCGGCGACTGGACGCTGGGCGTGCAGAACCTGGCCAACAAGCAATACATCAACTACGTCTCGCAGACGGTCGGCGACGACGACTCCTACTTCGCCGGCCGCGGCCGCACCGCCTCGCTGACCTGGCAGCAGGTGTTCTGAGCGTGCGCGACGCCGTTCGTCAGGCCGTACCGGTCCGATCCGCCGCACACGGGCTGCGCCACTGGCTGCGCAAACTGCACCTGTGGCTGGGCCTGAGCCTGGGCACGGCCTATGCACTGGTCGCGTTGAGCGGCAGCGTACTGGCCCTGCAGGGGCCATGGCTGCGCGCGGCGCACCCGGAACTCGCCAGGCACACCCTGCCCACGCCGGCGCAGGAAGCGGCGGTGCTCGGGCGGATCGCGCGCGAATGGGCCCCACGGGGCCTGCGCGGCGCCGACCTGCCGGATGCGGATCTGCCCGTGTGGCAGCTCTACTTCGACGGCGGCGCGCGCCGCTACCTGGATCCGGCCAGTGGCGAGCTGCTGCTCACCCGCTCGGCGGGCAACGACGTGCTGCTCGCCCTGCGCGACTGGCACACCCGCCTCCTGGCGGGGCACGCCGGCGAAACCTGGCTGGGCGTGCTCGGCTGGTCCAGCCTGATCCTGCTGGTCTCGGGGGTGGTGCTGTGGTGGCCCGGGCGCGGGCGATTCCTGGCACACCTCAAGCCGCATGCGCAGCCACCGGTGCGGCGCTGGCTGACCTGGCACCGCAGCTTGGGCGCGCTGAGCCTGCCGCTGCTGTTGCTGGTGACCCTGACCGGCACCTCGATGTGCTACCACGCCGGCACGCGGCAGGCGCTGCAGGCATTGTTCGCCGACGCGCGGGAGTCGCCGCCGCCGGCGCCGATCGGCTCGCGCGAGGACCCGATCGACTGGCCGGCCGTGCTGGCGGCCGCGCGCGGCGCCTTGCCCGGCGCGACGTTGAGCCGCGTGACCCTGCCGAGCGAGCGCGACGGCCGCCTGGTCATCCGCGCCCACGTGCCGGGCGAGTGGAATCCCACCGGCCGCAGCATGATCTGGATCGACCCCTACCGGGTACGCGTACTGGGCGCCGTCGACGCGACCGGTGCGGACACCGGCGCGCAGGTGAACAATGCGATCTATCCACTGCACGCCGGCACCACCGGACCGGTCTGGCGCACGCTGGTGTTCGTGTCCGGGCTGCTGCCGCCGTTCTTCCTGGTGACCGGCTTCCTGTTCTGGCGCGCCCGCACCCGACGACGCGGTGCGGCACCGTAGCTTCCGCCGGCCGCTCCGGTGCGGCCGCGGCGGGCTGAAGCCCGCCCTGCGCGACCCCGTACAATAGGCGGATGCAGATCGGCCCCTACCGCATCGACCCGCCCGTGGTGCTCGCGCCCATGGCCGGGGTCACCGACAAGCCGTTCCGCCTGCTGTGCAAGCGGCTGGGCGCAGGGCTGGCCGTGTCGGAGATGACCACCGCCGATCCCCGGCTGTGGCACACCCGCAAGTCGCTGCATCGCATGGATCACGCCGGCGAACCGGAGCCGGTCAGCGTGCAGATCGCCGGCTACGACCCGGCCATGCTGGCCGAGGCGGCGCGCTTCAATGTCGCCAACGGCGCGCAGATCATCGACATCAACATGGGCTGCCCCGCCAAGAAGGTGTGCAACGTCTGGTCCGGCTCCGCCCTGCTGCAGGACGAGCCGCTGGTGGCGCGCATCTGCCACGCGGTGGTCCGCGCGGTCGAGGTTCCGGTGACGCTGAAGATCCGCACCGGCTGGGACCGCGAACACCGCAACGCGCTTAACATCGCGCGCATCGCCGAGGACAGCGGCATCGCGGCGTTGTCGGTGCACGGCCGCACGCGCGCGGACAAGTACGAGGGCGAGGCCGAGTACGAGACCATCGCCGCGGTGAAGGCCGCCGCGCGCATCCCGGTGCTGGCCAACGGCGACATCACCACGCCCGAGCGCGCCCGCCACGTGCTCGAGGTCACCGGCGCCGACGCGGTGATGATCGGCCGCGGCGCGCAGGGGCGACCCTGGATCTTCCGCGAGATCGCGCACTACCTCGCCACCGGCGAGACGCTCCCCGAGCCCGCACCGGCCGAAGTCGCCGCCATCCTGCTCGGCCACCTCGAGCACCTCTACGCCTTCTACGGCGAGCACGCCGGCGTACGCATCGCGCGCAAGCACCTGGGCTGGTACGCCAAGGACCGGCCGGAGAACGCGGCGTTCCGGCACGTGGTCAACTGCGCCGAGAGCGCTTCGGAGCAGCTGCGGCTCACGGCCGAGTACTTCGAAGGACTGGCCGCGGGCATCGCCTTCGAACGCGCCGCCTGAGCGAAACCCGGCTCTCCCGATCTCCTGTGCGAGCGAGCTTGCTCGCGATGTCTTTTCCGGCACCCATCCTGCGCCAGAGCGGGAAGGTATCGCGAGCAGGCTCCGCTCCTGCAACGTCCGTGGCGCAAATGGCCCGCATCTGGCCGTCCAGCCGTCCGCCGGCTGAACGGGCATGAAACCTTCACCCCTGGATAGTAGGCTGGCCTGCAAACCGCCGCGCGCGCGTGTATCATGCGCGGCTTCTTTATCTCTGTATCCGAAAGGAAGGATATAAACCGCGATGAGCAACTACCTCTTCACCTCCGAGTCGGTGTCCGAAGGCCATCCGGACAAGGTCGCCGACCAGATTTCCGACGCCGTCCTCGATGCGATCCTGGCGCAGGATCCGCGCGCGCGCGTCGCGTGCGAGACGATGGTGAAGACGGGCGTGGCCATCGTCGCCGGCGAGATCACCACCTCCGCCTGGGTCGACCTCGAGGCGCTGACCCGCAAGGTGATCCTGGACATCGGCTACGACAGCTCGGACGTCGGCTTCGACGGCGCCACCTGCGGCATCCTCAACCTGATCGGCAAGCAGTCGCCCGACATCAACCAGGGCGTGGACCGCAAGAAGCCCGAGGAACAGGGCGCCGGCGACCAGGGCCTGATGTTCGGCTACGCGACGAACGAGACGAAGGAGTTCATGCCGGCGGCGATCTACTACTCGCACCGCCTGGTCGAGCAGCAGGCCAAGATCCGCAAGAAGAAGAACTCGCCGCTGCCGTGGCTGCGCCCGGATGCCAAGAGCCAGGTCACCCTGCGCTACGAGAACGACGTCGCCGTCGCCATCGACGCCGTCGTGCTCTCGACCCAGCACGATCCGGGCGTCAAGCAGAAGGACCTGGTCGAGGCCGTGCGCGAGGAGATCTTGAAGCCCGTGCTGCCGGCCAAGCTGCTGCACAAGGGCACCAAGTTCCACATCAACCCGACCGGCAAGTTCGTGATCGGCGGCCCGGTGGGCGACTGCGGCCTGACCGGGCGCAAGATCATCGTCGACACCTATGGCGGCTGGGCGCGCCACGGCGGCGGCGCGTTCTCCGGCAAGGACCCGTCCAAGGTGGACCGCTCGGCCGCCTATGCGGCGCGCTACGTCGCCAAGAACGTCGTGGCCGCGGGTCTGGCCGACCGCTGCGAGGTGCAGGTGTCCTACGCCATCGGCGTGGCCGAGCCGACCTCGATCTCGGTGACCACCTTCGGCACCGGCAAGATCAGCGACGAGAAGATCGAGAAGCTGATCCGCAAGCACTTCGACCTGCGTCCGTACGGCATCATCAAGATGCTCGACCTGATCCACCCGATGTACCAGCAGACGGCGAGCTACGGCCACTTCGGCCGCGCCCCCTACGAGGTGAAGGCCGCCGACGGCAGCACGTTCACTGCGTTCTCGTGGGAGAAGACCGACAAGGCCGAGGCGCTGCGCGCCGACGCCGGGCTCAACGGCAGGCGCAAGTAGGCCATCGGCCGCACCAACGGGCCGCCCCGGGGCGGCCCGTTTTTTTTGGCGCGCTACACCTTGGCCAGAATCCGCACGTCCATCGAGCCACCGGCGCGGAAGGCGACCGTGCGTGCGCCGATGCGCTCGAAGCCCAGGTCGATGGTGTCGCCGCCGACGTCGAGCTTGTGGACGGTGAGGCGGTCGAGGCCGTCGGGCAGCCTCGGACGGTCGATGCGCACCTCGCCGCGGCGACCGTCCACCTCGATGCCCAGGCAGGCCTGCAGCATCATGAACACGGAGCCGGCGGCCCAGGCCTGCGGCAGGCAGGCCACCGGGTAGGCGATCGGCGGTTCGCCGGTGGCGCGCGGGAAGCCACAGAACAGTTCCGGCAGGCGCATGCCGAAGTGGACGGCCGCCTCGAAGGTCTCGCCGAGCAGGCGCACGGCGTCCTCGCGCTCGCCGTAGTGCGCCATGCCGGCGGCGCAGAAGGCCACGTCGTGCGGCCAGACCGAGCCGTCGTGGTAGGACATCGGGTTGTAGCGCGCCTGCTGCATGGCCAGGGTGCGCACACCCCAGCCGCTGTCGAACGGGGCCGTGCGCAACTGGCGGATCACCTTCTTCGCGCGCCACAGCTTGGGCAGCCCCACGTAGAGCAGATGGCCGACGTTGGATGCGCGCACGCGGCAGAGCGTGTCGCGGCCGTCGCGGGCAATGCCGTAGGTGGACAGCTCCTCGTCCCAGAACAACTCCTCGACCGCCTTGCGCATCGCCAGTGCGCGGTGCCGCCAGTGCTCGGCCGCGTCCTCGTCGCCGCGCCGCTCGGCCAGCCGCGACATGGCGCGCAAGGCCGCGAACACGTAGCCCTGCACCTCCACCAGAGCGATGGGCGCGGGCGGAATCGTGCCGTCGGCGTGGAACACCGAATCCTCGCTGTCCTTCCAGCCCTGGTTGAGCAATCCGCCCTTCTCGCCCTGCGCGTAGGTGAGGAAGCCGTGCGGATCCTGGTCGCAGGTGCGTTCGATCCAGCCCATCGCGGCCGTGAGCGAGGGCCACAGCCTGTCGATGAACACCTCGTCGCCGGTGCGCTCGGCGTAGGCGCCGGCGAGCATGATGTAGAGCGGCGTGGTGTCGACGCCGCCGTAGTAGCGCCCGAACGGCACCTCGCCCAATTCGGCCATCTCGCTCTTGCGCGTCTCGTGCATGATCTTGCCCGGCGCCGAGTCGCGGAAGCTCGAGGTCTCCCGCGCCTGGTGCTCGGCCAGGTAGCCCAGTACGCCGCGCGCCAGGCCGGCATCCAGCCACAACAGCTGCATGGCGGTGATGATGCCGTCGCGGCCAAACGGCGTGGCGAACCAGGGAATGCCGGCGCAGGGATAGGGGCCGGTGGGAAAGTCGCTGACAAGCAGCGCGATGTCCGCCCGCGAGCGCTCGAGCCAGTTGTTGAACAGCCTGGCATTGCTGCGCGGCCGGGCGCCGTGGCCGCGGCGCTTGCGCATGGCACGGCGGGCCTCGGCGGCGGCCGCGCGGAAGCGCTCGCGCGAGGGCTGCACGCGCTCGGGGCCCACTTCCAGGTAGAGCTCGGTGCGGCTCAGACGCGGCAGCACCAGGGCGAGTTCGGCCGCGTCGCCGGCGAGCCGGTCGGGAGGGGCGGAGAAGCACACCACCGAGCAGCGCGTGACGCCATCGAGGCCATCGTAGCGCAGGGCCACCGCGTCGGCGTCGACCTGCGGCGCATGCAGGGTGCCTCGGCGCGCCCGCGGCGTGCCGCGCACCTCGAAGATGTCGCGGAAATCGGCGGCGAAACGCAGGGTCAGCGTCACCCGCACCTCGCTGTCGCCGTAGTTGACGCAGGAGATCCGCTCGTACAGGCGCGCCCCCCACAGGAAGCGCACGCGCTCCAGATGGATCACGCCCTGCGGCGTGGCGCGCTCACCCATCGGCGGCAGCGGCTTGTTGCTCAGGTTGGAGGTGAACAGCACGTTGTCGTGGCTGATCGCGGCGCTGAGCAGCGAGGGCGGCTTGCCGCCCAGATCCAGCCGGAACTCCGACAGCATGCGCGTGTCGTTGTGGAACAGCCCGTCGGCACCTCCCCGGATGTCGCCGAAGGCATCGCAGACCACGAAAGTGTCCCCGGATTTCAGCGAGTACTGCCCGCGCGCGGTGCCAGCCGAAGGGGTTTCGTCGTCTCGGGTGGCTTCACTCATCATCCTGCCTCGTATGCAAGCGGCCACGCAGGCAACGCGGGCGCGACGCGGCAGCGGCGCTCGTACAGGTCCACGTAGTTGCTGGCCATGATCTCTGCGGAAAAGCGGCGTTCGAAGACGGCCCGGACCTGGCGTCGGTCGATCGTGCCGAGGCGGCGCACGGCCTGCACGGCCTCGGCCTCGCTGTCGACGATGAAGCCGTTGACGCCGTCGTCGACGACCTCGGGCACCGAGCCACAGTTCCACGCGATCACCGGCGTGCCGCAGGCCATCGCCTCGATCATCACCAGGCCGAACGGCTCGGGCCAGTCGATCGGGAACAGCAGGGCGGCCGCGTTGCCGAGGAAGGTCTCCTTGGCACCGTCGTCGATCTCGCCGATGAACTCGACCAGGGGACTGTCCAGCAGCGGCCGGACCACTTCATGGAAGTAGGCGCGGTCGGCGACGTCCACCTTCGCGGCGATCTTCAGCGGCATCCCGCTGGCCAGGGCGATCGCGATCGCGCGATCGGGGCGCTTCTCGGGCGACATCCGGCCCAGGAAGGCCAGATAGTGCCCCTTCGGACGCGGATGCGGGCGGTAGAGGTCGGCCGGCAGTCCGTGCGCCACGGTGCCGGCCCAGTGGGCGAAGCGCAGCGGCTCGCGCTGCTGGTGCGAGATCGACACCAGCGGGTACTGCGGCCAGCGGCGGTACACCTCGGGCAGGTCCTTGAGATCCAGCCGCCCGTGCAGCGTGGTGATCGTGCGCCCGGCGCAGTCCTCGAACAGGGGAAAGTGCAGCATGTCGACGTGGAAATGCAGCACGTCGAATTCGTCCGCACGCCGGCGCACCTCCTGCAGCATGGACAGGTGCGCGGCGAGTTCGGATTTCAGAGGATTGGGGTCGAGCCGGATCGCCTGGTCGCGTACCGCGACCAGCCGGGCCCGGGTGCGCGCGTCGGCGGTGGAGAACAGCGTGACCTCGTGGCCGAGATCGACCAGCGCGTCCGTGAGGTAGGCGACGATGCGCTCGGTGCCGCCGTAGAGGCGCGGGGGCGTGGATTCGCAAAGAGGTGGGATCTGGGCAATGCGCATGGATATCCTCCGCGCCGCCGCCTCCGGCAAGCGGCGCGCGTTCTCAAGGGCCTTGTGCGCGCCGCATTCCGCTAGACTTCGCGGATGTCCCTGATCCAATTGCAGCGCGTCGATTTCAGCATCGGCGGTCCCCTTCTGCTGGCCGGTGTCGACCTGTCGATCGAGCGCGGCGAACGCGTCTGCGTCGTCGGCCGCAACGGCGAGGGGAAGTCCACCCTGATGAAGCTGATCGCCGGTGAATTGCAACCCGACGACGGTGAAGTGAGGGTGCAGAACGGCGTGACCGTGGCGCGAATGGCGCAGGAAGTGCCGCAGTCCACGCATGGGCCGGTGTTCGACGTGGTGGCCGAGGGCCTCGGAGACCTCGGCCGCCTGCTGGCGCGCTACCACCATCTGCTGGGCACCGGGGATCTCGACGCGCTGGGCCAGGTGCAGGCGCAGATCGAGACGCGGCAGGGCTGGGATCTTGACCGGCGCGTGAACGAGGTGCTCGCGCGGCTGGAGCTGCCTGGCGAGACCGACTTCGCCGCGCTGTCCGGCGGCATGAAACGGCGCGTGCTGCTGGCGCAGGCACTGGTACGGAAGCCGGACGTGCTGCTGCTGGACGAACCGACCAATCACCTGGACATCGAGGCGATCGGCTGGCTCGAGGGCTTCCTCAAGAGCTTCGACGGCTCGATCGTCTTCATCACCCACGACCGCAGCTTCCTGCGCGCGCTGGCCACACGGATCGTGGAGATCGACCGCGGCCGGCTCACCGACTGGCCCGGCGACTACGACAACTACCTGCGCCGGCGCGAGGAGCGCCTGCATGCCGAGGCGCAGGCCAATGCGCTGTTCGACCGCAAGCTGGCGCAGGAGGAAGCCTGGATCCGCCAGGGCATCAAGGCGCGGCGCACGCGCAACGAAGGCCGCGTGCGGGCGCTCAAGGTGATGCGCCGCGAACGCGCCGAGCGGCGCGAGCTGGCCGGCACGGCCCGGATGACGCTGGCCGGCGCGCAAGCCTCCGGCAAGAAGGTGATCGAGCTCGATCACGTGCACCAGAGCTACGGCGGACGCGTGCTGATCGACGATCTCTCCACCACCGTGATGCGCGGCGACCGGGTGGGCATCATCGGCCCCAACGGCGCGGGCAAGAGCACGCTGCTGCGGATCATGCTCGGCGAGATGACGCCGGAGCACGGTCGGGTCGAACGCGGCACCGGCCTGCAGATCGCCTACTTCGACCAGCACCGCGTGCAGCTGGACGAGAACCTCAACGCCCTGGACAACGTGGCGCAGGGCCGCGAGACCATCGAGCTCGGCGGCCAGCGCAAGCACATCGTCGGCTACCTGCAGGACTTCCTGTTCTCGCCCGAGCGGGCGCGCGCACCGATCACCCGCCTGTCCGGCGGCGAGCGCAACCGGCTGCTGCTGGCCAAGCTGTTCTCCCAGCCCTCCAACCTGCTGGTGATGGACGAGCCGACCAACGACCTGGACATCGAGACGCTGGAGCTGCTGGAAGAGCTGCTGGCCGATTACCCGGGCACGCTGCTGCTGGTGTCGCACGACCGCGCCTTCCTCGACGCGGTGGTCACCAGCACGCTGGTGCTGGAGGGTGACGGCAAGGTCGGCGAATACGTCGGCGGCTACAGCGACTGGCTGCGCCAGCGCCCGACGCCGCCTGCGCCCGCGAGCGCAGCGGCGCCCTCGTCCGCGCCGGCACCTCCGGCACCCGCACCGGCACCGCAGGCAGCCAAGCGCAAGCTGAGCTTCAAGGACCAGCGCGAGCTGGAACAGTTGCCCGCGCGCATCGAGAAGCTGGAAACGGACATCGCGCAGCGCACCGCGGCCATGAACGAGCCGGCGTTCTTCCAGCAGGACAGCACGGCCATCGTGCAGGCCAACGACGCCCTCGCGAAGCTGCAGACCGAACTCGACGCGGCCTACACCCGCTGGTCCGAGCTGGAAGGCTGACCCGGCCGACCACCGCGGCATGCCCGTCCAGGCGCCGGTGCGAAGGCGCGGGGTGTCACCCGGGCGACGCCACCGGAGTGAGCGGCAGCCACAGCCGGGCCCGCGCACCGCAGTGGCCGTCCTCGCGCGGCGCGAGCGACACGCCGCCGTCGTGCCCCTCCGCGATCTGCCGCGCCAGCGCGAGGCCGATGCCGGAGCCGCCCGGCTTGGTCGTGAAGAACGGCACGAATAGGTTGTCGCTGGGCGGCGGCCCTTCGCCGTCGTCCTCGATCTCGATGCAGGCGCACTCGCCGTCGCGGCGCCAGCGCACCCGCACTTCCGCCCTAGCGGCCTCGACCGCGTTGCCGATCAGGTTGATCAGGGCCTGCTCCAGCTGGTCGGCATCGGCCACGACGGCCAGTGGCTCGCCCGCCTCCACCGTGATCTGCAACCGTGCCGGCCCGGCGGCGGGGACCAGTCGCGCGACCTTGCCGATGAGCTCTCCCAGATCGAACGCGACGCGCTGCGGCGGCGGCAGGCGCGCCAGCCTGCTGTAACCGGCGAGGAAACGAGCCAGCGCACCGGCGCGGTTGCCGATCAGGTCCAGCCCGCCGCGGAAATCCTCGCGCCAGTCCTCCGGCAGGGGCTCGCGCGCCACCAATGTCGCCAGCGTGCCGGCCATCGACTGGATCGGCGCCAGCGAATTGTTCACCTCGTGCCCGAGCACGCGCAGCAGGCGCTGCCAGGCGGCGCGCTCCTCTTCGCGCAACACGCGCCCGACGTCGTTGACCACCAGCAGCCGGCCGCCGCGTCCGCCCGCGCGCAGCGCGGCGTGGCGCAACTGGAAGCGTCCGCTGCGTCCGGGGAAAGCGTGCACCGCGACCCTGTCGGCAGGGCCTTCCAGCAGCCCGGCCAAGCCCAGCTCGGCGGCGGTCAGGCCGAACAGCTTGTGGCGCTCGCCGTCGAGCAGCCGCTGCGCAGCCGGGTTGAGCAGACGCAGGCGCGAGCGCTCGTCGAACACCATCACAGCGCTGTCCAGCGCTGCGAGCGTCTTGCCCAGCAGATGGGAGGATTCCTCGAAGTCCAGCCGCTCCTGCTGCAGCCGCTCGGCCAGCGCGTTGAGGTCGTACACCACGTCGCCGAGCACGCCGCCCGCCACCCCGCGCAGGCTGTAGTCGCCCTCGCGCAACGCCTCGAGCAGGCCGGCCAGGGTGTACAGCGGAAACACCACGCGCCGGTATTGCCAACGCGCGAGTCCGGCGGTGGCCGCTGCCATCGCCACCAGCCACGCCCAGCGCAGGGTGGTCTCGGACGGCGGCCACCACGCGAGCGCCAGCGCACCCAGCAAGCCGGGCGCGGCCACCAGCAGGCTGCCGCCGAGCACACGGCGCTCGAAGCGCGGCATGCGCCCGGCATGCGCGGCGCCGGACTCAGTCCGTGTCGACATGGGTGCCGGCCGGGCGCAGCTCGTGCTTCTCCAGCCGCCGGTACAGCGACTGGCGGGTGATGCCGAGCGCATCGGCGGCGTGCTGCAGGTTGCCCGCGTGCCGTTCCATGGCGCGCGCCACCAGCCAGGCCTCGGCCTGCTCCAGGGTCATGCCATCCAGATCCTGCGTGGGCTGCGCGGACGCGCCGAAGTTGAGCGCCGCCGCCTCGACCTGGTCACGGTCGGCCAGCAACGCGGCGCGCTCCATGAGGTGCTGCAGCTCGCGCACGTTGCCCGGCCAGCGCCAGTCGAGCAGGGCCCGCTCGGCCGAGGGTGCCAGTCGCAGGCCGTGGCGACCGTAGCGCTGGGCACTGCGAGCGAGGAAGGCGCGCGCCAACGGCAGGATGTCCTCGGCGCGCTCGCGCAGCGGCGGCAGGCGCAGCTCCAGGGTGTTGAGCCGGTAGAGCAGATCGCGGCGGAACCGCCCCGCCGCCACCTCCTCGGCAAGGTCGGCATTGGTGGCCGAGATCAGCCGCACGTCGACGCGTTGGGTGCGCGAGGAACCGAGCCGCTCGAACTCGCCGTCCTCCAGCACGCGCAGCAGTTTGGGCTGCTGCGACGCCGGCACGTTGCCGACCTCGTCCAGGAACAGCGTGCCGCCGTCGGCCAGTTCGAAGCGGCCGATGCGTTCGCCCTTGGCATCGGTGAAGGCGCCGCGTACGTGGCCGAACATCTCCGACTCGAACACGCTCTCAGCGATGCCGCCCATGTTGACCTTGACCAGCGAGCGCCCGGCGCGCGCCGAGCGCTCGTGCAGGCGCTGCGCGATCACGCCCTTGCCGGTGCCGTTCTCGCCCAGCACCAGCACGTTGGCGTCGCTCGGGGCGATCCGCTCGAGCATCTCCAGCACGCGGCGCATCGGCGCCGACTCGGCCACCAGCTCGGTGGCGCCGGCGCCGCGCAGCAGCGCGTTCTCCGCCTCCAGCCGGCGCTGGCGGCGGGCGCCCTCGCAGAGCGCGATCTGCGCACGCAGCACGCGCAGCAGGCGTACGTTGTCCCAGGGCTTCTCGACGAAGTCGACGGCGCCGCGGCGCATCGCCTCCACCGCCAGCGGCACGCTGCCCCAGGCGGTCATCACCACCACCGGCAACTCCGGCGCCTGCTCGCGCAGCCGCGCCAGCAGTTGCAGCCCCTCGTCGCCGGAGGTGGTGTCGCGGGCGTAGTTGAGGTCGATCAGTGCACAGGCGAACTCGCGCTTGCGCAGCGCGTCCAGCGCGGCAGCCGGGCTTTCGGCGGCCACGCTGGCCAGCCCGTCGGACTTCAGCAACAGGCGCAAGGCCTCGCGCACGTCGGCCTGGTCGTCGGCCAGCAATACGGTTGGTTCGGGTTTGGTGTTCATGCGCTCGCCCGTGACTCGGGGTGAAGCATAGCGCCGGCACACCGACTCCACTGTCCCCGCGGCGCAAAGCACCCGACGCCACGCGGGACGGCGGATCGGTGCATGCGGCCGCATCGGGACCGGACCGCACGGCGGGTGCGCCTCGCCATCGGCTTCAGTCGCCGCGCAGGGCCCGCATGGGATGCACGCGGGACGCACGCACCGCCGGCCACACGCAGGCCAGCATCCCGGCCGTTGCCAGCAGCAGGCACACGCCCAGCAGCGCGACCGGATCGAGCCCGCTGGCGCGGTTGAGCAGCCGCATCAGGGCCTCGGACAGCAGCCGGGTCGCCACCAGGGCCACGGCCAGGCCGATCAGCAGCCCCCAGGCGATCTGCACCATCCCGCCGCGCAACACCAGCCGCACCAGCCTCACCGGTGGCGCGCCCAGGGCCGTGCGCACGCCGAACTCCCGCTCGCGCGCGGCGACGGCCACCGCCATCACCGCGTACAGTCCCGCCGCGGCGAGCAGCAGGGCGAGCCCGGAGAACAGGCCTACCAGCAGCAGTTCGAGCCGCAGCCGCATCGTCGTCCCGCGCACGACATCCCGCATCGCGCGCAGGTTGGCGAACGGCTGCTCCGGGGCGACCTCGCCCATCGCGGCACGCACGCCCTCGCGCCACTGCATCGGCTCGCCGTGGCCGCGAAGCACGAAGCGCAGCGGTTCGTAGCCACGGAAGATCGCCAGCGTGTCCTCGGGCATCTGCGCCAGGGGCACGTAGAGCATCGGCTCGGGCGCATGCAAGGGACCGCGCTGATAGGTGTCCTCCACGACACCCACGATGCGCGCCGACCAGGCATGCTCGCCCTCGCCCTGCTGGATCGTCTTGCCGAGCGCGTGGCCCGCGAACTTCGCGTCGGCGAGGTTGCGGCTCACGATCGCCACCGGCTCGGCGCCCTGCCGGTCGTCGCGCTGGAAAGTGCGCCCCCGCAACAGGCGGATGCCGAACAGCTCGAAATACCCCGGCGCCACGCCGTGGTATTGGACATAGAACTGCGGCCCGCCCGGGAGATGCAGGTCGCCCATGTTGAACTGGTCCCTGGCCCCACCACTGGGCAGGTTCGTGGCGGCGCTGACCTCGGTGACGCCGGGCAGGGCGCGCAGGCGCTCCTGCAGGCGCTCGGAAAGATCCCGCACCGCGGCCGCGTCGGGGTAGCGCGCCTGCACGGGCGCCACTTCGAAGGTGAGTATGTGCTCGGCTTCGAAACCCAGCGAGCGTTGCGAGGCGTCGTACAGCGTGCGCGCGATGGTACCCGCGACGCACAACAGGATGGCCGCGAGCGCCACCTGGGCGATCACCAGGGCTCGGCCGAGCCGGCCGCTGCGCACGCCCAGCCCGCTGCGTCCTCCTTCTCGCAACTCGTCCACGGCCACGGCGGCGCGACTGCGCCACAACCCCAGCACTGCCGCGACCAGCGCCCCGCACAACCCCACTGCAAGCGCCAGCCCCCAGGCGAACCCACCCAGGCGCACCTGCCCTGCCGACAGCCATTCGGCCGGAATCACGCCTTGCAGCAGCCCGAGCCCCAACTTGGCCAGCGCCAGGCCGAGCAAGGCGCCGCACAACCCGACCAGTGCGCCTTCGCTCATGGCCGGCAGCATCAGGCGCATGGCCGGTGCACCCAGCGCGGCGCGCACCGCCACGTCGTGCCCGCGGGAGAGCATGCGCATGAACATCAGGTTGACCAGGTTCACCAGGGCGATGGCTAGCACCAGCAGCGCACTGCCCAGGAACACCGTCAGCAGCGAACGGGCATCCCGGTGTTGCCAGTCGAGCAGGCGTTCGGCGCCGCCACGCGCCTGCTCCCACTGGGGTTCGCCCAGGTCGCGATACGTGGCGCGCAGGCGCGCGTCGACCTGCGCGCCGACCTGCCGGATGGACGTGCCCGCGGCCAGCCGGGCGATCGCCGCGTAGTTCGTGCCGCTGTCCGTGCTGTTGGGCGGCAGCGCCATCGGCAGCGCGATGGCACCGTCGTTCATGAGGTCGGCGAACGCGGCCGGCAGCACGCCGACGATCGTATGCGGCACGCCTTCCACCTGCATGCGCCGTCCGATCACCTGCGGGTCGCCACCGAAGCGGCGCAGCCACAGGCCATGGCTCAGCATCACCGCCTTGGGCCCGTTGGGCTGGTCTTCCTGGGCGTCGAAGTTGCGTCCCAGCACCGGGCGCAGGCCCAGGGTGGGCAGCAGGGTGCGGTCGAAGTACGCCACCGTCACCTGCTCGGGCTCGCCCGCTCCGGCGATGTTCGCCACCGTACCTCCACCGAGCAGCCCGATCGAGCGCACGCCCTCGATCTTCCCCAGATGCTGGTAGGCCTGTTTGGAGATCGCCCATACCTCGCCGCCGTGAACGTTGCCCACGATCGCCAGGCGCTCGACGTCCGGCAGCGGCGAGGGCTTCAGCAGCGTGTTCTGGATCAGCGCGAATACCGCCACGCTGGCGCCGATGCCCAGCGCCAGCACGCCGGAGGCCAGCAGCAGGAAGGCGGGACGCCGCAGGCTGGCGCGCCAGGCGCGCGCGATTTCATTGAGCCAGATGTTCATGTCGTGTGCCTTCTTGCCGGCCACCGGCCGTCGATGTGTGCCAACCCGCGACTCATGCCTATTCCCCCCGCAACGCGCGCATCGGCGGCACCCGCGCCGCCCGCAGCGCCGGCCGCAGGCACGCGAGCAGGCCCGCCAGGACCAATGCCAGGCACGTGCTGCTCGCTACCGCCACGTCCAGTCCGCGGATCGCATTGAACGAAGCGACGGGAAGAACCGACAGGATGCGCGAAAGCCCCAACGTGGCGGCCACGCCCAGCGCAAGGCCGAGCGCGATCTGCAACAACCCACCACCCAGCACCAGCCGCGCGAGCCGTCCCGGTGACGCGCCCAGGGCCAGGCGCGCGCCGAACTCGCGCTCGCGCGCGGCAACGGCCACGGCCATCACCGCGTAAAGGCCCGCGACCGCCAGCAACAATGCCAATGCGGCGAACACCCCGATGAGCAACAGGTTCAGGCGGGCATCGGCCGTGGTTGCACCCACGATGCTGCGCATCGTGCGCAGCCTGGCGATCGGTTGCCTGGGCGCCATCTCGGCCATGGCTGCACGCACGCCTGCGCGCCAGCCGTCCGGGTTGCCGTGTCCGCGAAGCACGAAGCGAAGCGACTCCAGTTCGCGGAAGATCGCCATCGTGGACTCGGGCATCTGCCCCAGCGGCACGTACACCACCGGCTGGTGGGGTTGCAGCGGCCCCCGCTGATAGGTGATGCCCGCCACCCCCACGATGCGGGCCTGAATCGGCGTTCCCGTTGCGACCTCTATGCCGATCGTCTGGCCGAGCGCGCGCCCGCCGTAGTACCTGTCGGCCAGGTCCTGACTGACGATCGCCACCGGCTCGCCGCCACGCACGTCGTCCTTGGTGAATTGCCGTCCGCTGCGCAGCGGTATCGCGAACAGATCGAGGAACTCCCGGTCGACGCCGTGGAGCTGTGCCTGCAAGTGATCGCCAGCCGGCGTGCGCATGCCGTTGTTGAACGAGCCGTAGTTGTCGTCGCTGGTGGGCAGGTTGGTCGCCACGGCTGCCCCGGTCACGCCGGGGATCGTGCGCAGCCGCTGCAACAGTCCGCGCGAGAACCGCTCCATGGATGCCAGGTCCGGGTTGTCGCTCTTCAGCGGTGCCAGATCGAAGGTCAGCACATGCTCCGGGTCGTACCCCAACGGCAAGCGCGAGGCGTCGTACAGCGCATGCAGCAACGCGCCCGCGGTGCACAGCAGGACCGCCGCCAGTGCGACCTGCGCGACCACCAGCGTTCGGCTCAGACGGCCATTGCGGAGGCCGATGCCGTGACGTCCGCCTTCGCGCAGCTCTTCCACCGTGACCGTGTCGCGACTGCGCCACAGGCCCAGCGCGGCAGCCAGCCACGCGCCGAGCAAGCCGATGCCGGTGGCCATCAGCCACGCGCCCAGACCAATGTGGATGCGGCCGCCCCACATCCATGGCGCGGGAATGAACCCCTGCAGCAGACTCAGCCCGCAGCCAGCCAGCGCCATGCCCAACAACGCGCCGCAACCACCAACGAGCAGTCCCTCGCTCAGCGCCGGAAGCAGCAGCCTGAGCCGCGGGGCGCCCAATGCCGCACGCACGGCCGCATCGTGGCTGCGTGACAGCGCGCGCAGCAGCATCAGGTTGGCCAGGTTGACCAGGGAAATCAGCAGCACGGCCGCGGCGCTCGCCAGGAAGAGCATCAGCACCGGCCGGGTCTGTTGCTGGAAAGCGTCGGCGAGGCGCTCGGCCCCGAAGCGCGGGCGTTTCCAGTCGCCACCCATGCCCATGTCGCGAAACATCGCGCGCTCGTGCGCGTCGGCCTGTGCCGAGACGGTCGCGATATCGGCGCCGTCCACCAGGCGACCGATCGCGATGGCGCCGTTGTGGTTGTAGTCGCGGCTCGCGGTCGGCAAGGCGGTCGGCAGCATCACGTCGCCCGGACCAAGCAATGTGTTGAAGGCGGCCGGCAACACCCCGACGATCGTATGCGGCGTCCCTTCGATCTCGAGGCTGCGCCCGATCACCTTGGGATCGCCGCCATAGGCTCGCAGCCACAGTCCTTCGCCGAGCATCACGGCCTTGGGGCCGCCGGGGCCGTCTTCGCGCGCCGTGAAGTTGCGTCCGAGGAGCGGCCTCAGGCCGAGCGTCGGCAACAGGTTGCGGTCCAGGCGGATCGCCGGCACCTGGGCCGGTGCGCCCGCGCCGGCCATGTTCACCGCGGCGCCGAAATGGGCCAATCCCATCGACTGCAATGCTTTCGGCGGCCCTAGGTACTGGTATTCGTGCGGGGAAAGACCGCCGACATGGCCGTTGTCCCACCACGGCCCCAGCACGACCAGCCGGTCGGCCTGCGGCAACGGCAGCGGCCGCAACACGGTGTTCTGGATCAGCGCGAACACCGCCACGCTCGCACCGATCCCCAGCGCCAGTACGCCGGAGGCCAGCAGCAGGAACCCAGGCCGCCGAAGGCTCGCCCGCCATGCGCGCCAGACCTCGCCGACCCAGACGTTCACGCGCCGACCTCGATGCGGCTGCCGATCAGCGCATCGAGGCGCTGCTCGTCCTCGCGACGCAGGCGCTCGAAGGTTTCCTCGTCCACGACGCGGCCGTCGAACAGGCGGATCTTGCGCTGGGCGAGCTCTGCGTAGCGCGCGTCGTGGGTCACCATGCAGATGGTCGCGCCGCCCTTGTGCAACTCGTCGAGCAGCGCCATCACGGCCTCGCCGTTGCGCGAGTCGAGATTGCCGGTCGGCTCGTCGGCGAGCAGGATGGCCGGCTTGCCGACCAGCGCGCGCGCCACCGCCACGCGCTGCTGCTGGCCGCCGGACAGCTGCGCCGGGTAGTGGCGCATGCGGTGGGACATGCCCACGCGCTCCAGCGCCTCCTGCACCCGCGCGCGCCGCTCCGTGGCGCCGATGCCGCTGCGGTAGGTGAGCGGCAGTTCCACGTTCTCCTGCACCGACAGGTCGCCGATCAGGTTGAACGCCTGGAAGATGAAGCCGATCTCAGCGTTGCGGATGCGCGCGCGCTGCGCCGCGTTGAGCGCGGCCACGTCGTGCCCGTTCAACACGTAGCGTCCGGCGCTGGCGGTATCGAGCAGGCCCAGGATCGACAGCAAGGTGGTCTTGCCGCAGCCGGACGGCCCGGAGATCGACACGTACTCGCCGTGCGCGACGCTCAGGTGCACGTCCGAGAGTGCATGGGTTTCCACCTCGTCGGTCTGGAAGACCTTGCGGATGCCTTCGAGGGTGATGACGTTGCTGGTCGGGTTCATGGGTTCTCCTGGAAACACGCGTCGCCCCGGCGGAAGGGCGCTATGTAGGCGACAGCGGGCTGCCGCGATGGTGCAGTGGCCGCGGGCCCGCGCACAGGGGGCGCCGCCACGGGCATGGCGAACTCAGCGGATGCGGATACGGTCATAACCGTCCCACTGGCTCGTGTCGGAGAGGATCACGCGGTCACCCGCCTTAAGGCCGCGCAGCACCTGCACGCGATCGACCGAGGCGGCGCCGATGCGCACCGGCACCCGCGTGGCCGTGTCGCCACCGGCATCCAGGCGGAACAGGCTCAGGTCACCGTCGGCCTTGGCCAGCGCCGGGCGTCCCACCGACAGCACGCCATCGAGCCGCGCGATGCGGATGCGGCCGTCGACGGAGAGATCCGGGCGCGCCCCCGGCGGCAGGCGTCCCTGCAGTGCCACGTCCACCTGCACGCTGCCGTTGCGCACGGCCGGGTCGATGCGTTCGACGCGCCCCGCCACCACGCCGTTGTGGGTATCCACGCCGACCGGCATGCCCATGGCGACGTCCTTGGCCTGCACCTCCGGCACCTGCAGCCGGGCGATCAGCACGTCCGGCCGCGCCACGCGCGCGAGGCTGGCGCCCTCGGCGACGCGCGCGCCTTCCTGTACCGCGACCTCCTGCAGCACGCCGTCGATGCCGGCGGTGACCTGCAGCGCGTCGGCCTGGCGCTGACGCAGCAACAGGTTGCTGCGCTGCTGTTGCGCGCGCGCCTCGATCGCATTCATCTGCGCCTTCATGCTGGCGGCGAAGTTGTCCACCCGCTCCTGCTCGATGGCCATCCGCGACTTCAGCTGCCCGAGCGCGATCAGGCCCTGCTCGTACTGCACGCGGGGGATCAGGTCCTTCTTCACCGCCTTGGCGTCCGCCTCGGCCTTGACCTTGGCCGAGGCGTAGTCCGAGCGCGCCTGGGCGAGGGCGACGCGCTGGTCCAGCAACTGCGAGTGCAGTTCGGCGCGCTTGGCGGCCACGTCCGCCTCGGCGGCGGCGAGCTGCGCCTGCGCATTGCGCAGGTTGTCCTCGACCTCCGGGTTGCCCAGGCGCATCAGCACCGTGTCGGGCTTCACCGTGGCGCCCGGCCAGACCAGGATCTGCTGCACCTGCGCCGCGGTGGCCGCGGCAAGCCAGCGGCTCGAGCGCGGCACCAGCGTGCCGGTGGCGCGCACCTCCTGCAGCATGTCGCCGCGCTGCACGGTATCGATCCACAGGCTGGCGCGCTCGGCGGTCGGCAGCGCGGGGCCCAGGCGCAACAGCACGACGGCGAGCACCGCCACGACGAGCGCGGCGATGGCGGCGCCCCAGCGCAGCCGCCGGCGCTTGCGAAGCTTGTACGTGGTGTTGGTGATGTCCATGGCGCATCGTTGGCAACAGGCGTGCCAACGGCGAGAACCGCGCCACGCCGTAGGTCGCCCCTGGCCAGGTGCGCCCCGGCCGTCCGCTTTCGGATGGCCGTCATCCGCAGGCGGACGCACCCTGCCGGAGCGCGCTCAGCCGGTGTTCTGCAGGCCCTGGGCGACGCCGTTGACGCAGGCGACCAGCGCCCGCAGCAACGCGTCGTCCTCCCGCTCGCCGGCCCGCCAGCGGGCGAGCAGGTCCACGGTGAGCAGGCTCATGGGATCGACGTAGGGGTTGCGCAGCCGGATCGAGACCGCCAGGCGAGGGTTGTCGGCGAGCAGCGCGTCGCTGCCGCGCAGGCGCAGCATCCATGCGCGGGTGCGCTCGAACTCCTCGCGGATCGGCGCGAAGAACGGCGCGTGCAGCTCGCCGGCCAGGCGCGAGAAGGCCTCGGCGATGTCGAGGTCGCACTTGGCCAGCACCATCGCCACGTCATCGAGGGCGTTGGCGAGGAACGGCCAGTCCCGGGCCATCTCGGCCAGCGCCGCCTCGCCGAAGTCGGCGGCCCCCTGTTCCAGTGCGCTGCCCAGGCCGTACCAGCCGGTGATGATCGAACGGCACTGGGTCCAGGCGAACACCCACGGGATCGCGCGCAGGTCTTCCACGCCGCGCATGCTGCGACGTCGCGCCGGCCGCGAGCCCAGGGTCATGCGCTCGACGACATCGATCGGCGTGGCGCTGCGGAAGTACTCGACGAAGCCCTCGCGCTCGACCAGCGCGCGGTAGTGCCGCCGGCTGTGCGCGGCCAGCGTCGCCATGCGCTCGCGCCAGGCTGCTTCGCGCCGCTCCTCCGCGCGCGGACGCAGCGAGGCGCGCAGTACCGCGCTCACGGTCTGTTCCAGGTTGCGCAGTGCCAGCGCGCGGATGCCGTACTTGCGGTGGATCACCTCGCCCTGTTCGGTCACCCGCAACACGCCGGCCACCGAGCCGCGCGGCGAGGACATCAGCGCCGGCGCCATGCGCGCGCCACCGCGGCTGGCCGAACCGCCGCGACCGTGGAAGAAGGCCAGCGCGATGCCGGCCTCCTTCGCCACCTGCAGCAACTCCACCTGCGCGCGCTGCAACGCCCAGCGCGAAGCCAGGGTGCCGCCGTCCTTGCCGCTGTCGGAGTAGCCGAGCATGACCCACTGGCGCTCGCCGCGCGTGCGCAGGTGCGCGCGGTAGACCGGATCGTCCAGCAGCGCGCGCAAGGTGGCGGGCGCGTGCTCGAGGTCGTCGATGGTCTCGAACAGGGGCGCGATGTCGAGGGGCACGCTCCGAGCCTGGCCGTCCCGTCCGGGGCTGGAAGCGAAGCCGTGGGCGTCGTTGCCGGTGGCGCCAGCGGAGTGCGTGAAACCGCCGTACCGGGCCAGCGCCAGCACCGCCAGCACGTCGGCGGCGGAACGGGCCATGCTGATGACGTACAGGCCGATGGCGTCTGCACCATAGCGTTCGCGTGCCTGGCCCAGGGTGGCGAAAACATCGCGCAGCGCGGCGGCGCCGGCATCGTCGCAGCCTGCGAAGGCCGTCCCGCCTCCGGCGTAGGGTCGCAGGCGTGCCGCACGCTCCGCGGCGCCGCGCTGCGGCCACCGCGGGTCCTCGAGCAACGCCGCCAGTGCCTCGTCGTGCACCCGCGAATCCTGTCGCACGTCCAGTCGTGCGAGGTGGAAGCCGAAAGTACGCACGCGCCGGATCAGCCGCCGCACGGCATAGGCGCCGGCGTGCAGGCCGCGGTGGGCGAGCAGGCTGCGCTCGATCAGCGCCAGGTCGTCGAGCAGCCCGGCCGGCGAGGCGTAGCCCTCGGCGCCCTGTTCCCCGGTCGCCTCCAGCCGCGCGCCGACCAGGGTGAGCAGGCAGCGATAAGGCATGTCGGCATGGCGCGGACGGATGCGCGCGGCTGCCTGCGGCAGGCGCGCGCGGTAATCGGCCAGGCGCGCGCCCAGCGCCGGGTCGACCGCCACCCGCCCTTCGGTCTGGCTGAGCAGCCGTGCCAGTGCGACGACGTCGGCGAGGTAGCGCTCCAGCACGTGCGCGCGCTGGGTGGCCAGCGCGGCGGCGATGGTGTCGGCGCCGACGTTGGGGTTGCCGTCCATGTCGCCGCCGACCCAACTGGCGAAGCCGAGCAGGCGCGGCAGCGGCACCGCCACGCCGTAGACCGCCTGCAGCGCGTCGTCCAGCGTCTCGTACAGCGCCGGCACGATGCGGTAGACCGGGTTGGCCAGGTAGAAGCCGACATGGTCGTGCTCGTCCTGCACGGAAGGGCGCACCGGCGAGGCCTCGGCGGTCTGCCAGGCGGTGGACAGCGCCATGAAGATGCGGTCTTCGTCCTCGGCGCGCTCCTGCGGGGTACGGCCGGCATCGAAGTCGTCGACCAGCGCGCGCACGATCGCCTGCTCCTTTTCCAGCAGCGAGCGGCGCACCGCCTCGGTGGGGTGGGCGGTGAACACCGGCTCGATCCACAGGCGCCCGAGCCAGCCCAGCAGCTCCTCTGTGTCCACGCCCTCGGCCCGGAGCCGGGCCAGCACGTCGAGCAGCGACTCGGGCTGCGGCGCGCTGCCCTCGCGCTGGTAGTCGCGGCGGCGCCGGATGCGGTGCACCCGTTCGGCGGTGTTCACCGCCTGGAAATAGGTGGCGAAGGCGCGGGCCAGCGCCTCGGCCTGGCCCGCCTCGAGCCCGGCCAGCGCGCCGGCGAGGGCGTCCGGCGGCGCGCCCTCGCGACGGCGCCGGATCGCCGCCTGGCGCACCGCCTCCACCTTCCGGAAGAAGCCCTCGCCTTCCTGCTCGGCGAGCATGCGCCCGACCAGCGCGCCCAGGCGACCGACGTCCTCGCGCAGCGGGCCGTCGTGCGGCAGGTACTCCTCCTCGGGCGTGTGCGGCATGGCGGGCTCCGTCGCGGGGATCGGACTAGCCTAGCCGCAACCGGCGTCACGGTTGCGGTTACAATGCACGCTTCCCCGGCCCGCCGAGGGGCGCTGCGACCGTTGTCGCGCGGACGGTACCTGCATCCCGCAGGCCACGCCCGCGATCTGCGGCCAGGCTCGGCGCGGCCCGTTCCACAACGGCGCCCGGTGAACGCGACGCGGCTGCTTGCCGCCTCGAACCGGAGAAACCATGAACGCTGTCAGCAAAGAAACCACTCGCCCGGACTACAAGATCCGCGACATCGCCCTGGCCGACTTCGGCCGCAAGGAAATCGACATCGCCGAGCACGAGATGCCCGGCCTGATGTCGATCCGCCGCAAGTACGCGCCGCAGCAACCGCTCAAGGGCGTGCGCGTGACCGGCTCGCTGCACATGACGATCCAGACCGCGGTGCTGATCGAGACGCTCAAGGACATCGGCGCCGACGTGCGCTGGGCCTCGTGCAACATCTTCTCGACGCAGGACCACGCCGCCGCGGCGATCGCCGCCACCGGCACGCCGGTGTTCGCCTGGAAGGGCGAGACGCTGGAGGAATACTGGGACTGCACGCTCGATGCGCTCTCCTTCCCCGACGGCAAGGGCGGCTTCCTGGGTCCGCAGCTGGTGGTGGACGACGGCGGCGACGTCACGCTGCTGATCCACAAGGGCTACGAGCTCGAGAACGGCAGCGACTGGGTCGACACGCCCTCGTCCAGCCACGAGGAGCAGGTGATCAAGAACCTGCTCAAGCGCGTGCACAAGGAGCGTCCGGGCTACTGGCACACCGTCGTGCGAGACTGGAAGGGCGTCTCCGAGGAGACCACCACCGGCGTGCACCGCCTCTACCAGCTCGCCCAGGAGGGCAAGCTGCTGGTGCCGGCGATCAACGTCAACGATTCGGTCACCAAGAGCAAGTTCGACAACCTGTACGGCTGCCGCGAATCGCTGGCCGATGGCCTCAAGCGTGCGATGGACGTGATGCTGGCCGGCAAGGTCGCGGTGGTGTGCGGCTACGGCGACGTCGGCAAGGGCTGCGCACACAGCCTGCGCGCCTACGGCGCGCGCGTGGTGGTCACCGAGATCGACCCGATCAATGCGCTGCAGGCGGCGATGGAAGGCTTCGAGGTGAACACGGTCGAGAGCACGCTGGGCCGCGGCGACATCTACGTCACCACCACCGGCAACAAGGACGTGATCCGCCTGGAGCACATGCAGGCGATGAAGGACCAGGCGATCGTCTGCAACATCGGCCACTTCGACAACGAGATCCAGGTCGATGCGCTGAACGCCTCGGGCGCCGAGCGCACCAACATCAAGCCGCAGGTGGACAAGTACACCTTCAAGGACGGCCGCTCGATCTTCCTGCTCGCCGAGGGCCGTCTGGTGAACCTGGGCTGCGCCACCGGCCATCCCAGCTTCGTCATGTCCAACTCGTTCTCCAACCAGACGCTGGCGCAGATGGACCTGTGGGCGAACAAGGATTTCTACGAGCCGAAGGTCTACATCCTGCCCAAGAAGTTGGACGAGGAGGTGGCGCGCCTGCATCTGGAGAAGATCGGCGTGAAGCTCACCACCCTCACGCCCGAGCAGGCCAAGTACCTCGGCGTGCCGGTGGAAGGCCCGTACAAGCCGGACCATTACCGCTACTGAGCCGGCGCCGTCCCGGTACGCCGGGGAGACGATCCGGTTGGCCGGGAGACGCCCGTCTCCCGCCGGCAAAGGGCCGCAGCGATGCGGCCCTTTTTCCATGCCATGCCCTATGGCCCCCCGACCCCTGCAGGAGCGAGCTCGCTCGCGATGCTCTTCCTCTGCTCGCAGAAAAGGCCTCGCGAGCCAGCTCGCTCCGACCGCGATATCGCTTTATCGCGATGAATGCATAAAATGCGTGCAACCACTCCGGGGACCACGCATGCCGGCGATCAGCTTCGAATTCTTCCCGCCCAAGACCGACGAGCAGCGCACGCAGCTCGACCGGGCCGCGCAGGCCCTCAAGGCGTACGCGCCGGACTACGTCTCGGTGACCTTCGGCGCCGGCGGCTCCACGCTCAGCTACACCGGCGACACGGTCGCCCGGCTGCATCGCACGCACGGCCTGGAGGTGGCGCCGCACCTGTCCTGCATGGGCGGCACCAGGGCGGAGATCGCCGAATTGCTGGATGGCTACCGCGCCGCCGGCTACCGGCGCATCGTGGCGCTGCGTGGCGATCTGCCCTCCGGCATGGCCTCGCCGGGCGACTTCCGCTACGCGGCCGAGCTGGTGGCCTTCATCCGCGAGCGCACCGGCGATCACTTCCACATCGAGGTGGCCGCGTACCCGGAGACGCACCCACAGGCGGAAGACGCGCTGCGCGACCTGCAGCACTTCAAGGCGAAGGTGGACGCCGGCGCGAACGGCGCCATCACGCAGTACTTCTTCAATCCGGATGCGTACTTCCGCTTCGTCGACGACGTGCGCCGGCTGGGCGTCGGCGTGCCGATCGTGCCGGGCATCATGCCGATCACCAACTTCAGCCAGCTCAAGCGCTTCTCCGACGCCTGCGGCGCGGAGATCCCGCGCTGGATCGCCAAACGCATGCAGGCGCACGGCGACGACGCCGAGGCGATCCGCGCGCTCGGCGCCGAGGTGGTGGCGCAGTTGTGCCGGCGCCTGCTCGAGGGCGGCGCGCCGGGGCTGCATTTCTATACGCTGAACCGCGCCCGCGCCACCCGGGCGGTGCTTGCGCAATTGCACTGAAGCCTGCGGGCGGGGTGGCTATGCTCGGCCCATGCCCGCGCTGCGCCTGACCCTGCTGCTGTTCCTGTTCCTGACCGCCGGGTCGGCGCGCGCGCAGACGGCGATCCGCCGTTGCGTCGGCGCGGACGGCCACCCGGTCTACACCGACCAGCCCTGCGCCGCGCTGCAGGCCACGCCCGCGCCGGCGGGCTCGACGGCTGTCGTGCCCTCGCTGCGACCGCCGGCGGTGACCTGCGCGGCCGATGCCGACGAACTGCGCCAGGCAGCGATCGATGCCTTCGCCAACCGGGATGCCAACCGGCTGGCCGGGCTCATGCTCTGGCACGGCTACGGCGAGCATGCCGCGGTCGCGGACATCCGCGCGCTGGCCGCGCTGATGCGCCGGCCGCTGCTGGACATCGGCACGGACCAGGGCGCTTCGGACGCTGCGGCGGAGCCGGCTCCCTCCGGCGAGCTGGTCGTGCGCACGGTGGCGGCCGACGGCAGCGGCGACACCGAGCAGACCCGCTTCGCCATCGAGCGCCATGCCGGTTGCCTGTGGCTGCGGCAGGAGTAGGCACGCGCGGCGGAGGGTACGCAGCGGGTATCATGGGCGGTCCCCTGCACGGAGAACCGCCATGGCGCAGCAATACCCCGAGTGGATCTGGCAGAACGGCGCGATCAAGCCGTGGCGCGAGGCCACCACCCACGTGATGTCGCATGCGCTGCATTACGGTTCTTCCGTCTTCGAGGGCATCCGCAGCTACGCCACGCCGGACGGCGCGGCGATCTTCCGCCTCACCGACCACCTCAAGCGCCTGTACCAGTCGGCGAAGATCTACGACATGGTGCTGCCGTACTCGCTGGACGAGCTGGCTACGGCCTGTCGCGAGGTGATCAGGAAGAACGGCCTGACTGCCGCCTACCTGCGCCCGGTGGCCTACCGCGGCCTCGGCGGCTTCGGCCTTTCCGCCGAGACGCCGATCGACGTGGCGGTGGCGGCCTGGCCGATGGGCCCCTACCTCGGGCCGGAGGCGCTGGAACAGGGCATCACCGCCTGCGTGTCGAGCTGGCAGCGCTTCGCACCGAACACCATCCCGGCGGGCGCCAAGGCCGGCGGCAACTACCTCTCCGGCCAGCTGATCGCGCGCGAGGCGCGCCGGCTCGGCTTCGGCGAGGGCATCGCGCTGGCCAACACCGGCCTGCTCAGCGAGGGCGCCGGCGAGAACCTGTTCCTGGTGTTCGACGGCGTGCTGCACACCACGCCGGCCAGCGCCTCGATCCTCACCGGCATCACCCGCGACACGCTCAAGACGCTGGCGCGCGAGGACGGCATCGAGGTCATCGAGCGCGACCTGCCGCGCGAGTACCTGTACCTGGCCGACGAAGTGCTGATGTGCGGCACCGCCGCCGAGGTGACGCCGATCCGCGCGATCGACGGCAAGCAGGTCGGCAACGGCACCGCCGGGCGCGTGACGCGCCGTCTGCAGGAGCTGTACTTCGGCCTGTTCGACGGGCGCACCAACGACCAGTGGGGCTGGCTGGAGCCGGTCTGAGCGCACTTCGCCGGCAGCTGCTCCCGCGCTCCCGGTCGAGCCGGGACGGAAACGAAAGGCCGCAGCGATGCGGCCTTCTTTCTGGCGATGCACTGGCGGCCCGAGCCCGGAGCGGGAGCGGGTGCAGCGATCAGGCGGGCTCGAACACCAGGCTCGCGATCGCGCCGTTGGTGTCGCTGCGCGGGCGCATCGACACCTGCCAGCCGTAGAGGTCGCACAACCGGCGCACGATCGCCAGGCCCAGGCCGGCACCGCTGCCGCCGGCGCCTTCGCCGCGCACGCCACGCTGGAACAGCCGCTCGGCATCCTCCGGCTTGATGCCGGGCCCGGTGTCGATGACCTCCACGCGACCGGCGCCGATCTCCACCCGCACCAGCCCTTCCAGCGTGTACTTGATGGCGTTGCCGATCAGGTTGGTGAGCGCGACCGACAGCACCGAGGCGGGCGCGTTGACGCTGACCGGCTCGGCGACGGAGAGCTCGATGTCCAGCGGCTTGTCGCGCATCTGCGGACGCTGGCTCTCGATCACGTCGGCGGCCACGCGCGCCACCTCGGTGGTCTCGCCGCGCGTCGGGCCGCGGCGCTCGGCGCGCGAGAGCAGCAGCAGCGCCTCGATCAGCTCGTTGGCCTGGCGCGAGGCGCGCTCGATGCGCTTCAGGCGCTCGCGCAGCTTGTCGGTGAGGTCGGGCGAGCCCTGCAGCAGCTCGGTGGTGCTGGCGATCACCGCCAGCGGCGTGCGCAGCTCGTGGCTGACGTCCGAATTGAACTCGCGGTCGCGCTCGACCATCGCGGTGAGCCGCGCGGCGTACTCGTCCAGCGCCTGTGCCAGCTCGCCCACCTCGTCGTCGGCAAAGTACGGCGCCAGCGGCTCGGCCTTGCCCGCCTTGCGGAAGTCGCGCAGCCGCCGTGCCAGCTCGCTGACCGGCTTGAGCACCTTGCGCGACAGCCACAGCCCCAGCACCAGCGAGAGCAGGCCGAACACGAACACCGCGCCGATCACGCTGATCAGCAGTTGCTGCTTGCCCAGCTCCTCGCGCGAGACGTCGTAGCGCAGGAAGCTGATGATGCCGCCTTCGCGCCACACGGCCAGCTTGTAGTGGTGCGTCTTGCCGGTCTCGTCCGGCTCGTAGATGTCGTGCACGCCGTTGGGCAGGTTCTGCCAGGCCAGCGGCGCCTTGTAGAGCGTGCGCTCGCTCTTGATCATGCCGGTGAGCAGCCGCGAGCCGGGCCCGGCCTCTCCGGGATGCTCGCGCGCCTGCTGGTTGGCCCACTTGGCGTCGTCGAGCAGGCTGGCGTTGACCAGCTGGTCCTCCACGCGCGTGCGGATGTTCAGCGCCGCAAATGCGAACAACGCGCTGAGGCCGAAGCCGAACAGCGCGAAGGAGACGATCAGGCGGAAACGCAGCTTACGTCTGGACAGCATCCGGCTCGACCATGCGGTAACCGATGCCGTGGCGCGTGTGGATCAGCGGCTTGTCGAACGGCTTGTCGATCGCCGCGCGCAGGCCGTGGATGTGCACGCGCAGCGAATCGCTGTCGGGCAGTTCCTCGCCCCACACGCGCTGTTCCAGATCCTGGCGGGTGACCACCGAGGGGCTCGCTTCCATCAGCGCCTGCAGGAGCTTGAGGCCGATCGGGTTCAGCTGGATCGACTTGCCGTCGCGGGTGACGGTGAGCGTGTCCAGGTTGTAGGTGAGGTCGGCGACCTTGAGCACGCGGCTCTGCGGGCCCTTGCCGCGGCGCGCCAGCACCTCCAGCCGCGCGGCCAGTTCCTGCAGCGCGAACGGCTTGGTCATGTAGTCGTCGGCGCCGGACTCGAACCCGGTGAGCTTCTGTTCCAGCGCATCGCGTGCGGTGAGCATCAGCACCGGCGTCTGCTTGTGCGCCTCGTGGCGCAGCTTCTTGGCCACGTCCAGGCCGTCCATGCCCGGCAGGGTGAGGTCGAGCACGATCACGTCGAAGTCGTGCACCACGGCCAGGTGCAGGCCGGTGACGCCGTCGCCGGCGAAATCGACCACGTGGCCGCGGTCCTCCAGGTAGTCCCCGATATTGGTCGCCAGATCGCTGTTGTCTTCGATCACTAGGACACGCATGCGCCACTCCGTCAGGCCATCGGCCAGGGCCGCTTGGGGGAGCAAGCTTAACAAGCTTGCGGTGGGGAAAGCCGGCGCACCTGGGGCCTCGGCCAATAAAAAGGCCCAGATGCCGACTCGCGTCGCCGCACCTGGGCCGAAGCTTACTGCCCCGATACCGAATCTGCTGCCACCAGACCTTGCGGTTGAGTGCCGAGCACATTGCAGTGGGGTCTTTATAGGACGGGCCCGGTTACAGCGCGGTTAATGCCGGCTCACCGGCCCGTTAATTGCGCTCGACGCACGTCGTACCGGCGTGAAGGCGTCATGCGCCGGCGTGCTCCTCCAGGTGGCGGATGATGTGGCCGGAGACGTCCACGCCGGTGGCGGTCTCGATGCCTTCCAGGCCCGGCGAGGCGTTGACCTCCAGGATCAGCGGGCCGCGCCGCGAACGCAGCAGGTCGACCCCGGCGATGCCCAGGCCCAGCGCACCGGCCGCGCGCACCGCGATGCGCTTCTCCTCCGCGCTCAGCGTCGCCTTCACCGCGCTGCCGCCGCGGTGCAGGTTGGCGCGGAAGTCGCCCGGGCTGGCCTCGCGCTGCATGGCGGCGATCACCTTCTTGCCGACCACGAAGCAGCGCAGGTCGCTGCCGTTGGCTTCGGCGATGAACTCCTGCACCAGGAAGTTGGCGTACAGGCCGCGGAAGGCCTCGATCACGCTCTGCGAGGCGCTGCGCTTCTCGGCCAGCACCACCCCGGTGCCCTGGCTGCCCTCGTTGAGCTTGATCACGTGCGGCGGCTCGCCCAGCATCGCCAGCAGGTCGTTGGTGTCGTCGGGGTTGTCGCCGAACACGGTGACCGGCATGTCCAGCCCATGCGCGGCCAGGATCTGCAGGCAGCGCAGCTTGTCGCGCGCGCGCAGCACCGCGTCCGAGGTGTTGGGCGTGTACACGCCCATCATCTCGAACTGGCGCAGCACCGCAGTGCCGTAGAAGGTGGTGGTGGTGCCGATGCGCGGGATCACCGCGTCGATGTCGCGCAGCGCCTTGCCCTTGTAGCGCATGGCCACGTCGCGCGGCGTGATGCGCACGTAGCAGCGCAGCGGATCCAGCACGCGCACCACGTGGTTGCGCTCGCGGGCGGCCTCGACCAGCCGGCGGGTCGAATACAGCCGCGTGTTGCGCGACAGGATCGCGATTTTCATGGGGTTTCCGTGCGGATCAGGACAGGCCCGGTCGCGCGAACGCGGACCGGGGGCGCGGCTGGGTGTAGGAAAGGGCGGGATCCACGGCGAAACGCCCGTGCAATGCACTGCGCCCGAGCAGCATGGGGAACAGCATATGCCGCCGATCGGTGAGGCTGATGTCGATCTCGAAGCGCTCGCCGGCCAGCACCACCTCGCTGCGCACGAACCAGCGCTCGGTGCCGTGCCCGCCGGTGTCGACGACCACGCGCCGGTCCAGCGCCGGCGCCTCGCACAGCACGGCATGGGGGTGACGGCGCCCGGGCGAGACCGAGAAGCGCAGCCACAGGGCGTCGCCGCGACGGAAGGTCTCCAGCGTGTCCACGTGCAGCGCGCTGGAACGCGCGCCGGTATCCAGCTTGGCCTTGAGCTGGCCGATGCCCAGCTGCGGCAAGGCCAGCCGCTCCCGCCATCCGAGGGTGATCACGCCTGCACTCATCCGCACACGCCGCAGTCCGGGAGGGAGGATGGCCCGATGGGGATCGGGCTGCCGGGTTGGAGCGAAAGACTGGAGCGGGTGAAGGGAATCGAACCCTCGTCAGTAGCTTGGGAAGCTACAGCTCTACCATTGAGCTACACCCGCGTTCGCCGCGGATGGTAACCCGGGAGCGACCGTTGTGGAACGGGGAGCGCCCCGCGCGACAAGCGCCCAGGCATCCGCCTCGCTGGAAAACGTTTGCAGCCCGCACGGCAGATGAACCGCACATGGCGGCCGGCTGAACCGCAGATGGCGCAGGACGGTGCGCGCCGGACGGCCGCTCCATAATCGGTCAGCGCCCGGTGGCGTGGGCCGTTCCAGGAAGGGAGACGGCGGAGGAAAAATCATGCGAGCTCGTCCGATGTTCCGTTGGGCCTGGCGTCTGTGCGCCGCGGCCCTGCTGTTGTGTGCCGTCGGCGCGGTGCAGGCGCAGAGCGACGACGGGGGCGGCGATCCGCCCGACCGCGTGGCCCGGCTCTCCTGGCTGCAGGGCGACGTCGGCCTGCTGCCCTCCGGCGCGCAGGACTGGGGCGAGGCCAGCATCAACCGCCCGCTCACCCGCGGCGACCGGCTGTCCAGCAGCGACGGCTCCCGTGCCGAGCTCGAGCTCGACGGCGCCGCCCTGCGCCTGGACGGCGGCACCGACGTGGGCTTCCTCGCGCTGGACGACTCGATCGCCCAGCTCGAACTCACCCAGGGCACGCTCAATCTCACCGTGCGCCGGCTCGACGACGGCGAGAGCTACGAGATCGACACGCCGACCGTCGCACTGGTGGTCGACCACCCGGGCACGTTCCGCGTGGACGTCGACCGCGACGGCCGGGGCACCCGCGTCACCGCCTTCGACGGCAGCGCCACGGTGTACGGCGAGAACGGCGCGCAGCGTCCGGTGATCGCCGGGCGCAGCTACCGCTTCGCCGACGCCTCGCTGGACGACGTGGTGCTGGAGGATGTCGGCGGCGGCGACGACTTCGACGCCTGGTGCCAGGAGCGCGATCGCCGCTACGCCGGCTCGGTGTCGCGCCGCTACGTCTCCGAGGACGTGATCGGCTACCAGGACCTCGACCGCTACGGGCAATGGCGCAGCGACCCGGACTACGGCACCGTCTGGTATCCGGCCGACGTCGATGCCGACTGGGCGCCCTACCGCGACGGCCACTGGGCCTGGGTGGCCCCGTGGGGCTGGACCTGGGTGGACGACGCGCCCTGGGGCTTCGCGCCCTACCACTACGGGCGCTGGGCCTGGCGCCGCGACGGCTGGTGCTGGGTGCCCGGCCCGATCGGCTGGCGCCCGGTGTACGCCCCGGCGCTGGTCGCCTTCGTCGGCGGCAGCCACTGGAGCGTTTCGGTGGGCAGCGCGCCGGTGGGTTGGTTCCCGCTGGGCCCGGGCGAGATCTACGACCCGTGGTACCGCAGCAGCCGCCGCTACTACACCCAGGTCAACGTGACCAACATCTACGTGCGCAACCGCACCGTGATCGTCAACCGCATCGACCGCCGCTACGACGGCTGGCGCCGCGGCATCGCGCCGCCGGTGCGCGCGCTCGGCCACGGCACGCCGCGCGGCTTCACCGCCGTCCCGGCGCGCGCCTTCGCCGACGCCGACCGCGTGCAGCCGCACCGCCTGCGGATCGACCCGCGCGAGCTGCGCGGCGCCGCCGTGCTGACCCGCGCCGCCACGCCCAAGCCGACCGCGCGCAGCTTCGTGCCGCCGCGCCCGGCGCAGGCGCGCCCGCTCCCGGCGCAGGGCTTCCGCCGCGAGGTGGTGGCACGCCACGCGCCGCGCGAAGCGATCGATGCCGGCCGGCCGGCCCGGGGGCCGGTGCGCGGAGCGGCCGACCAGCGCGTGCGGGTGCTGCGTCCGCGACCCGACACCTTGCCGGCGGTCGCACACTTCGCGCCGGCACCGCGTGCAGAGGGCGCCGGACCGCGCGCCGTGCCGGCGCGTCCGGCGACGCGGGAGTTGCGCGCGGCACCGCTGCGCCCGGGCGAACTGCCTTCGGCGCGCTTCGTGCGCCGGCCCGAGCCGGCGCAGCCCGCGGGCCGGCCACGCCCGGGCGTGAGCTTCGTCTCCAGCGCCCAGGCCGACCGCGAACGGGCGGCCCGGGCGGCCCCGGGCCTGCCCCAGGTGCCGCGTATCGAGCGCGCCGGCGCGCCGGCGCCGGCCTGGCGCCGGCCGGACGTGGCGCCGCCGCGGGACCTGCGGGCACCCGATTTCGCCGCGCAGCAACGGGCGGCCCGCATCGAGGCGGCACGCCGGCAGGCGGCGATGCAGGAACGGCCGATGCCGCGTGGCGAAAGCGCCCGCCCCGTGCCGCCGATGCAGTTGAGGGAACCGGATGCGGCGATGCGTGCCCGTGCGATGCCGCCGCGGGTGCCGCAAGCGGACGCCTTCCGTCCGGTGCCGCAGGCCGCTCCCGCCCCACGGGCCGCGCCGGCCAACGGCTCGCAGGGCGGCGCACAGTCGCGCGGCCATCGCGAACCGCCGCGCCGCTTCGACGCGCAGCACTGACCGACCGGGCGGCGCCCGCCGGGCGCCGCCGCTACAATGCGCGGTCCCGCGGCCCAGCGCACGACATCGCGCCGGCGCCACGCTCCCCTGCAGGCGCATGCCGACGTGACCGACCAGCCTCCCACTCCGGACCTTCCCCCACACCTTCGCCGCATCCGCAGCTTCGTGCTGCGCGAGGGCCGCATGACGCCCGCCCAGCAGCGCGCCTTCGACGCGCACTGGGCCCGCTTCGGCATCGACTACAGCGCGACGACGCAGGATTTCGACACGCGCTTCGGGCGCCGCGCGCCGCGCGTGCTGGAAATCGGCTTCGGCAACGGCGAGGCGCTGGCCTGGGCCAGCGAGCACGACCCGGCGCGCGACTACATCGGGGTGGAGGTGCACGGTCCCGGCGTGGGCCGGCTGATGAACGCACTGGCCGCGCGCGACGCGCGCAACGTGCGCGTCTACCGGCACGACGCGGTCGAGGTGCTCGAGCACGAGATCGCCCCCGCCACCCTGGCCGAGGCCCGCATCTGGTTCCCCGACCCCTGGCACAAGAAGCGCCACAACAAGCGGCGCATCGTGCAGCCGGCGTTCGTCGCCCTGCTCGCCTCGCGCATGGCGCCCGGCGGCCTGCTGCACCTGGCCACCGACTGGCAGCCCTACGCCGAGCACATGCTGGAGGTGATGGAAGCCGCGCCCGGGTGGCGCAACGCGGTGGCGCCGGGGCAGTACGCCGAGAAGCCGGACTGGCGCATCGAGACGCACTTCGAGCGGCGCGGCCTCAAGCTGGGACACGGCGTGTGGGATCTGCTCTATCGCAGGACGTAGCTCTGCCCCCTCTCCCCGTCCGTCATCGAGGACGGGGCGGAGGGTTGGAATGAGGGCTCGCGCCAGCCCCGGGTGTGTTCGTCGGCGCGATTCTCAAAGCCCCTGGCCGATCCGCTTTCCCGCCAGCCCCGGCCCCTCACCCTGCCCTCTCCCCGCAGGGGCGCGGGTTCAACCACGCAGGCCCGAGGTTCACCAGCCACTGCAATGCGCCGCTTATACTGGCGCACAAACAGGGACGGACCCGGCCACGTGAGGCATCCACTGCACAATCCCATCCGCTTCCACCCCCAGCCCTTCCTGGACGCTCGCTAGTGGCCCTCACGCTCACCCCCGAAATGATCCTGGTGCTCGGGCTGGTGGGCTTCACCATGCTGATGCTGGTGCTGGAGTGGATCCGCGCCGACATGGTGGCGCTGCTGGTAGTGGTGGTGATCGGCCTGACCGGACTGATTCCATCCGACCGCGTGTTCAACGGCTTCGCCGGCAACGCGGTGATCGCGATCATCGCGATCATGATCATGGGCGCCGGGCTGGACCGCGCCGGCGTGCTCTCGCTGACCGCCAGCTTCGTGATGCGCATGGCGCGCGGCAAGGAATCGCGCCTGGGCGTGGTGATCAACTCGGTCACCAGCCTGTTCAGCGCGGTGATCCCGAGCCAGGCGCTGGCCGCGCTGATGATCCCGGTGACCAGCCGCCTGTCCGCGCGCACCGGCGTGCCGATCTCGCGGCTGCTGCTGCCGATGGGCTTCTGCATCCTGACGGCGACCAACACCACGCTGATCGCCAATTCGCCGCTGATCGTGCTGAACGACCTGATCGCCAGTGCGAACGCCAACCTGCCGCCGGGCGCGCACACCATCCCCAAGTTCGGCCTGTTCAGCGTCACGCCGGTGGGCCTGGTGCTGGCACTGCTGGGCATCACCTATTTCTGGCTGTTCACCCGCCGGCTGCTGCCCGAGCGCGAGGACGAGCGGCTGAAGGTCACCCCCGGGCGCACCGAGAGCTACTTCGCCGAGACCTACGGCATCGGCGGCGAGACCGCCGAACTCACGGTCACCGCCGAGAGCCCGCTGGTCGGCATGAGCATCGGCGAGGTCGAGCAACTGCACGGCGCGCCGCTGATCCTGGCGATCAAGAGCGGCAACGACGCGCGCATGGCGCCCCCGGTGGACTACGTGATCTGGGTCGGTTCGGTGCTCGGCGTGCTGGCGCCGCGCGAGGAGGTCAACCGCTTCGCCAACAACCAGCTGTGCAAGGTCTCGCCGCGCATGCGCCAGCTGGGCGAGCTGTTCAACCCCACCCGCGCCGGCATCTCCGAGGCGGTGCTGCCGCCCTCCTCGCGCTTCCTCAAGCAGAGCGTCGGCGAGCTGCGCCTGCGCAAGCGCTACGGCATCTCGGTGCTGGCGGTGAACCGCGGCGACCAGGTGTTCCGCGACGACGTGCGCGGGGTGAACCTGCGCGCCGGCGATACGCTGGTGCTGCACTCGAGCTGGCGCGACCTCGCGCTCGCCGCCGAGGACAAGGACCTGGTCGTCGTCACCGACATCCCCAAGGAGGAACAGCGCCCCGGCAAGATCTGGCAGGCGGTGGGCTTCTTCCTGCTGGCCAAGTGCCTGGCCCTGTTCACCCACCTGGACCTGTCGGTGGCCATGATGACCGGCGCGATCGGCATGCTGCTGACCGGCGTGCTGAACATGGACGAGGCCTACAAGGCGGTCAACTGGAAGACGATTTTCGTGACCGCCTGCCTGATCCCGCTGGGCTGGTCGATGGATGCCACCGGCACGGCCGCCTGGCTGGCCCAGCAGGTGCTGCTGCACCTGGGCGACGCCTCGCCCTGGATCCTGCAGGTCTCGCTGGCGGTGCTTACCCTGCTGTTCTCGCAGGTGATGTCCAACGTGGGCGCCACCGTGATGATGGTGCCGATCGCGATCAGCGTGGCGGTGGCCACTGGCGGCAACCCCTCGGCCTACGCGCTGATCGTGGCGGTGTCCTCGTCCAACACCTTCCTGCTCAGCTCCGGCCACCCGGCGCTGATGATGGTGGCCGGCCCCGGCGGCTACCGCGGCAAGGACTTCCTGCGCGTCGGCGCCCCCCTGACGCTGGCGATGCTGGTGACCACGCTGGTGGTCATCAACCTGATGTTCCACTGAACCGGAAAGCGGGCCGGACAGCCCCACGGGCGCCTTCTTTGCAGGCGCTTTGGCGCCTGTCTACCGTTGACGAGAATTGCACTGGCGGCTGCCTACCCTAGCCGGAAGCTCCTTGCAGGGGCTAGGGAACGGGGATATCCGGTTTTGCCTGCGAACGCAGGTGGTGCTGTGTCCGGACGACGAGCGCGACCGTCTGCCGGCATGGCCCGATCAGGACGATGGGACTAGCCACTATGCAGTACTCCCGGATACTAATCGCTTGTCTGACGGCCGCCTGCGTTTCCGGCCTGGCGATCGCCATTCTCTACCGCTTTGCCGAGTCCTGGGGGTTGGTGGACCGGCCGAACGAGCGCAAGCACCACGTCGGTCACGTTCCCTTGATCGGCGGCCTGGCCGCCTTTGCCGGCGTGCTTGCCGGCACCCTCGTCGACGGCGAGGCGCACCTGTTCACCAATAGCCTGCTCGCCACGGCGGCGGTACTCGCCCTGGTCGGCGCCCTGGACGACCGCTTCGACCTCAGCGTACGCACCCGCCTGCTGGTGCAGACCGCCGCGGTGTTGACCATGGTCGCGGTGACCGGGGTGCAGATCCATACCCTGGGCCACCTGTTCGGCCAGGAGTTCGAGCTGGGCGTGTTCGGCATCCCGCTCACGGTGGTCGCCGTGATCGGCCTGCTCAACGCTTTCAACATGATGGACGGCATCGACGGTCTGGCCGGCACGCTGGCGCTGGTCAGCATCGGCGCCATCATCATGTACCAGGGCCAGCCGCAGTGGCCGGGCGTGGTGGTGCTGGTGCTGCTGGCGGGCGCGCTGGTGCCCTACCTGGCGGCGAACCTGGGGCTGGTCGGGCGCAAGATCTTCCTCGGCGACGCCGGCAGCATGGTGATCGGCTACATCCTGGCCTGGACACTGATCCACCTGAGCCAGGACCCGAAGACCCAGGAACTGTCCACCATCGACGTGCTCTGGTGCGTGGCGCTGCCGGTGCTGGACACGCTGGCGGTGATGGTGCGCCGCATCCGCGAGGGCAAGAGCCCGTTCAAGCCCGACCGCGGGCACATCCACCACATGATGATGCAGGCCGGGCTGGGCCCGCGCACCACGCTGGTCGCGCTGGTGGTGCTGGCGATCGGACTGGCGCTGACCGGCATGCTGACCCATTCGCTGGCCCCCGGCAGCAACCTGCTCGCCTTTGGCGCGCTCACGGTGATCTACGTGACGCTGATGGGGCGCATCTGGCAGAAGCTGCAGGCGCAGGCGGCCTACCAGGCGGACGGCGTGCGCCCCGCTATCGGGCACAAGGCCGGTGCGCTGCCTAGCAACGTGATCCGGTTGCGATCGTCGGTCAGCCTGCTCTCCCCCTACGGCAAGAACGTGCACGGTCCCAAGCGCGGCTCGGCCGCCAAGTAGGCAGGGCCGCACGTCGCCCCAGCGGTCGCTCGACCGCTGGGGTGCCGGGATCCCGCCACCCATCGGGTGACGCCTCTTCCGCCGGAATGACGGTCCCGGACGGAGGCCGCCGCCCATGGGCACTGCACGGACCCTCCACACACCGGCGCCCGACAATCCGGCCCTGCTCCCCCCCGCGAGAACCTCAAGCGAGTGAATTCGATCGTCTACCCGAAGCACGACAGTCTGCGCGGACGGCTGCGTGAGCTTGCGCGTCGACCGTTCGTGCGCAACGTCGTGGCAGTGACCACCGGCACGGCGGCAGCCCAGGTCGTGACGGTGATCTTCGCGCCGCTCGTCGCGCGCCAGTACGGCCCGGCGGCGTTCGGTGCACTGGGCGCGTTCACGGCGGTGCTCGGCGTGCTGGCGCCGGTGGCCTCGCTGACCTATCCGATCGCCATGGTGCTGCCGCGGTCGGATGCCGATGCCAGGGCCATCGCCAAGCTGTCCATGCTGATCGGGTTCGGGGTCTCGGTGCTGCTCGCCCTGGCGTTCGGTCTTGCCGGCGACCCGCTGGCCCGGTTGCTCGGGCTCTCGACCATCCGCGACTACCTGATGCTGCTGCCGCTGGCGGTGCTGCTGTCGGCCTGGATGCAGGTGATGGAGCAATGGCGCATCCGCAAGAAGCAGTTCCGGGCCACCGCCCGCGTGGCCGTATTGCAATCGCTGATCCAGAACGCCGCCAAGGTCGGGGTGGGCTGGTTCCATCCGGTAGCCGCGGTGTTGATCGTCATCGCCACGCTCGGCAACGGGCTGTATGCCTTCATGCTCGGCCTGGGCATGCGTGGCACCTTCGCCGCCGGGGACGACGGCCCGGGGCCGAAGCGGCCGATGTCCGCACTCGCGCGCGAGCACCATGACTTCCCGCTCTATCGCGCGCCACAGGTCTGCATCAACGCCGCATCGCAGAGCCTGCCGGTGCTGATGTTGGCGGGCTTCTTCGGACCCTCCGCCGCCGGCTTCTACTCGCTGGGCCGAACCGTGATGTCGATGCCGATCCGGCTGGTCGGCAAATCGGTGGGCGACGTGTTCTACCCCCGCTTCACCGAGGCAGCCCATCAGCGCCAGCCCTTGGGGCCTCTCATTTCCCGTGCCACCGTCTTCCTGGCGGCCGCCGGCCTCGTGCCCTTCGGGCTGGTGGTCGCCGCCGGCCCCTGGCTGTTCCACCTGGTGTTCGGTGACCAGTGGCGCATGGCCGGCGAATATGCGCGCTGGCTGGCGGTCTGGCTGTACTTCGGCTTTCTCAACCGTCCCAGCGTCGCAGCCATCGCGACGTTGGGCATGCAGCGCTTTTTCCTTGGCTACGAGATCGTCAGCCTGATGCTGCGCGCTGCGGTCATCTGGCTGGCCTTCGCCTGGCTGCATAGCGACCTGATCGCGGTCGCCGCGTTCTGCGTGAGCGGTGCGTTGCTCAATGCTTTCCTGGTTGCCGCCACACTTCTGGCGTGCCGCAGGATCGCGCCAGCGGCACCCGACAGGCTTGCGAACGACAGCGGAAGCCAGGACGGCTCCATCACGCAGCAGGCGTCGCCATGACCATCCTGAAGGCACTGCGCGATCGCATGTCACCCGTGGTCATGGCCCTGCCGGACTGCGTGTTCTACCAGTACAAGTACCTGCTTGCCCACGGCACACTCTGCAACTTCGCGCAACCCCGCAGGTTCTCGGAAAAGATCTTCCACCGGATGCGCTATCCCTCGCCGCTGTTTTCACGGCTGGCCGACAAGGTGGAGGTGCGCAGCTACATTTCCGCCACGGTCGGCACGCAATACCTGGTGCCGGCGTACCTGATCTGCGACCAGGTGGTGCCAGGCACGTTCGATGCCCTGCCGGAATGCTTCGTCATGAAGGCGAACCACAGCTGCGGGCAACTGCGGATCGTGCGCAACAAACAGGCGGAGGACCCGGCGGAGCTCGCCCGTCTGGCGAACCTCTGGCTGACCTCCGAGTTTCCCATCCGCATGCGCGAGAAGCATTATCGCGCCATCCCCCCGCGCATCCTTTTCGAGCAGGCCCTGCTCACCGACGGGAAGCCGCCGGCCGACTACAAGTTCAATGTGTTCAACCCGGGCCCGGGCCAGAAACCTTTCGTGTTCATCCAGCACATGCAGGGCCGTTTCGAGTACCTGACCCAGGATCTCTACCTGGAGGACTGGAGCCCGGCCCCGTTCAAGCTGCTGCACCAGAAGACCAGCGGTAGCACGGCACCCCGGCCGAAGCCGCTCGAGGAAATGCTCCACGTGGCCACGCGACTGGCCGAACCGCTGGGCTACATGCGGGTCGATTTCTACCTCCATCAGGGGCGGGTCTACGTAGGGGAACTCACCCTTACCCCGGGTGCAGGCCGCTACGTATTCGAACCAAGGGAATGGGACGAGACTCTCGGCGCCAGGTTCGGATGGCCCGAGCCCGCCCCCCGCGAGGGCCTCCCTCCAGGCGAGAACGATGCGGCAGCTGTCGCACCGCGCGTCGCCAGCACGCTCGACTGAACCCAAGGCCCACGCCACTGCTACGACACAGGAACGCCCATGATCCTGCAAAGCCATCGCCCATCACCGGCCATCACGCACGATCCAGGTGAGCGGCAACGCGAACGGGTGCGCACGCGCTCCGCGGCAGACCACAGCGGGGCATCCACGGACACCCAGCCACACACCCGTCGGGGCAGGCAGCCAACCGTGCTCGTGTACAAGTCACGCCTGCTGCCCTACTCGGAAACCTTCATCCGCGAGCAGGTGCGCATGCTCTCCAGCTGGCGTGGCATTTTGGTCGGCGACGGGCTTGCCCGCCGGGGCCTGGCGCTGGACGGGCTGGATGTACGGCTTCTCGGCTACCGGCGCCGCCTGGCACAGCATCTGGCCAATCTGGCCTCGCCCTACCTGATCTGGTCATGGCCCAAGCTCAGGGCACTGAAGGGCGAGCGCGCGGATCTTCTGCACATCCACTTCGCCACCGACGCATACCGGATCTGGCCGCTTGCGCGCCAGCTCAACCTGCCCACGCTGGTGACCCTGCACGGCTACGACATCAACACCTATCGCAGCTGGTGGGAGGCCGGCCACGGGGGTCGCCTGATGCGCGGATTCCCGGCCGGCCTGCTGAAGCTCGCGCAGGACCGGCGCGTCCACTTCATCGCCGTATCCGAAGCGATCCGCCAGTCCGCCATGGCCTTCGGCCTGCCCGAGGAAAAGATCACGGTGAGTCACATCGGCGTGGATACCACAGCCTTCACTCCGGGCCCGAAGCCGATCGCCTCCCGCCGCGACATCCTGTACGTGGGACGCCTGGTGGAAAAGAAGGGATGCCGCTACCTGCTGCAGGCATTCGAACAGATCCAGGACGACTTTCCCGAGTACCGCCTGGTGATCGTGGGCGACGGACCGCTCGAGGCCGAATTGAAGTCTTACGCCCAGCAGCATGGAGTGCGGGCGGCGTTCCTCGGCGCGATCCCGGCCGAGCAGGTGCGACGTTGCCTGGATGACACGCGCGTGTTCTGTCTGCCCAGCATCACGGCCGACAACGGTGATGCCGAAGGGCTGGGTATCGTGATCCTGGAGGCCCAGGCCTGCGGTGTGCCAGTCATCACCTCCGCCCGCGGCGGGGCACAGGAGGGCATCGTGCACGGGCAAACCGGATTCGCACATGCCGAAAAGGATGTCGAAGCCATCCGCGAGGGGCTCGTGGCATTGCTGCAGGACGACGACCTGGCGGAACGTTTCGGTCGACGCGGGCGCGAGCACGTGGTGGCCACGATGGATATCGCCAGTTGCAACCGGCGTCTGGAAGAACTCTACGAGCTGCACGCCTTCGGCCGCGCGAGCCAGCGCGGAACGGGCACCGCGAAACTGTTCCCCCGAAGCGAGCGGCAGTGCATCTGATCGGGTGGTGGGTGAATCCAGGCGGCGCACGCCGGACCGGAACTGCAGCTTTCTGATGACGGAGCGCCGCCGCCCCCTTCGCGGGCGACGGCGGCGCTGCAAGCACTCAGTTCGCCAGCAAGGTATCGATCACCCGCTGGGCCAACTCGTCAACCGAGACTCCCTGGGTCTGCAGGTGCAGCTCCGGCCGCTCGGGCCTTTCGTACGGCGAGTCGATACCGGTGAAGTTCTTGATCTGGCCGGCGCGCGCCTTGGCATACAGACCCTTGGGGTCGCGCTGTGCGCAAACCTCCAGTGGAGTATCGACGAACACCTCGCGGAACTCGCCCTCGCCGAACAACGTACGCGCCATGTTGCGCTCGCTGCGGAACGGACTGATGAACGACACCAGCACGATCAGGCCCGCATCGACCATCAGCCGCGCGACCTCCGCCACGCGGCGGATGTTCTCGACACGGTCCTCCTCGGTGAAGCCCAGGTCGCGATTGAGGCCGTGGCGCACGTTGTCGCCGTCCAGCATGTAGGTGTGATAACCCATCGCGTGCAGACGCCGCTCCACCGCGTTGGCGATGGTCGACTTGCCCGAGCCGGACAGGCCGGTGAACCACAGGCAGGCCGGCGCCTGGCCCTTGATGCGCGCGCGGGCCGCGCGGTCGACGTCGGTGTGCTGCCAGTGGATGTTGTCGGCGCGGCGCAGCGCGAAGGCGAGCGTGCCGGCGGCCACCGTGGCGTTGGTCTGGCGGTCGATCAGGATGAAGCCGCCCAGTTCGCGGCAGTCCTCGTACGACTCGAACGCGATCGCGTGGTCGAGGCCCAGGTTGCAGTAGCCGACCTCGTTGAGCTCCAGGCGCTTGGCCGGGCGCTTCTCCTGCGTGTTCACGTCGACGCGGTGCTTGATCTCGGTGACCTGGGCGGTGACCAGGCGCGCGCCGATCTTCATCCAGTACGGGCGGCCCGGCAGCAGCGCGGCCTGGTCCATCCACAGCACGTGGGCGGCGAACTGGTCGGCCACCTGCGGCGGCGACGCGGTCGCGGCGAGCACGTCGCCACGGCTGATGTCGCGTTCGTCTTCGAGCTGGATCGCCACCGCGTCGCCGGCGCTGGCGCGCGGCAGGTCGCCGTCGGCGGTGACGATGCGCGCCACGCGCGAGCGCACGCCGCTCGGCAACGCCACCACCTCGTCGCCGGGGGCGATCGAGCCGGCCACTACCTGGCCCGCGTAGCCGCGGAAGTTCTGGTTGGGACGGCACACCCACTGCACCGGCATGCGGAAGCCGAGCTTGCTGGTGGCACGCTCCACCTGCACGGTTTCCAGGTGCTCGAGCAGGCTGGGCCCGCCGTACCAGCCCATCGCCTGCGAGCGGCTGGAGACGTTCTCGCCGCGCAACGCGGACAGCGGAATCGCAGTGACCTGCTCGATGCCCATCTGGGCGGCGACCAGCCGGTAGTCGCTCTCGATGCGCTTGAAAGTGCTCTGCGCGTAGCCGACCAGGTCCATCTTGTTCACCGCCAGCAGCACGTGGCGGATACCCAGCAGGCTGCAGATGTAGGTGTGCCTGCGGGTCTGCGTGAGCAGGCCCTTGCGCGCGTCGACCAGCACCACGGCCAGGTCCGCGGTCGAGGCGCCGGTGGCCATGTTGCGCGTGTACTGCTCGTGGCCCGGGCAGTCGGCCACGATGAACTTGCGCCGGTCGGTGCTGAAGAAGCGGTAGGCGACGTCGATGGTGATGCCCTGCTCGCGCTCGGCCGACAGGCCGTCCACCAGCAGGGCGAAATCCAGCTCGCCGTTCTGCGTGCCATGGCGCAGGCTCTCGCCCTCGAGGGCGGCCAGCTGGTCGTCGAACAGCAGCTTGGTGTCGTACAGCAGGCGGCCGAGCAGCGTGCTCTTGCCGTCGTCCACGCTGCCGCAGGTAATGAAGCGCAGCAGGCTCTTGCTCTCGTGCCGCTGCAGGTAGTCGTCGATCGCGGTGACCGCGCCGGCCGTGCCCTGGTCCATCGCTTCCATGTCCATCAGAAGTAACCCTCCTGCTTCTTCTTTTCCATCGAGGCGCTGGTGTCGTGGTCGATGATGCGGCCCTGCCGTTCGGAGGTGCGCGCCACCAGCATTTCCTGGATCACCTTCGGCAGCGTGTCGGCCTCGGACTCGATCGCCGCGGTGAGCGGATAGCAGCCGAGGGTGCGGAAGCGCACCTTGCGCATCTGCGGCACCTCGCCGGGTTCCAGCGGCATGCGCTCGTCGTCCACCATGATCAACTGCCCCTCCCGCTCGACCACCGGCCGCTCCTTGGCCAGGTACAGCGACGGCACCTCGATCTTCTCGCGGTAGATGTAGAGCCAGATGTCCAGCTCGGTCCAGTTGGACAGCGGGAACACGCGCACGCTCTCGCCCTTGTGGATGCGCGCGTTGTAGAGGTTCCACAGCTCCGGGCGCTGGTTCTTCGGGTCCCAGCGCTGCTGCGCGTTGCGGAAGGAGAACACCCGCTCCTTGGCGCGCGACTTCTCCTCGTCGCGCCGCGCGCCGCCGATGGCCGCGTCGAACTTGTGCTGGTTGAGCGCCTGCTTGAGCGCCTGCGTCTTCATGATGTCGGTGTGCACCGTGGCACCGTGGGTGAACGGTCCCACGCCCTGCGCCACGCCTTCCTGGTTGATGTGCACCAGGAGCCGGCAGCCGGTTTCCTTCGCTCGCCGGTCGCGGAAGGCGATCATCTCGCGGAACTTCCAGGTGGTGTCCACGTGCAGCAGCGGGATTGGCGGCGGTGCCGGGTAGAAGGCCTTCTGCATGAGATGCAGCAGCACCGAGGAATCCTTGCCGACCGAGTAGAGCATCACCGGATTGGCGAATTCGGCGGCAACCTCGCGCAGGATGTGGATGCTCTCCGCTTCCAGGCGCTTCAGGTGCGAGGCCTGGGCCAGGGCCTCGACCCTGGGTGGTTTGCTCCCGGACTCCGGTGTGCGGGGGGCGTTGCTCTCTTCCGGCATGACGGCTACGGCCATGGGCTTCCATCCTCTTTTCGTCAAGGCGCGCCAGGAAACGACGGCGCGAACAGGCGGACTCTAGGTCACGAATCGTGAAAGAAATCGCTATGCGCGCGTTAGTGCAAGGCGGCGCCCCGGGCCGTGGGCAGCCTTGCGTTCAGGCTCCCAGCGACAGCGCCATGCGATTGGCGACATACGCGCGCGGGCGCTCCCAGGGGATCCAGCGGTAGGGGTGGCGCGCATGCATGCGCTCGTAACCGAAGGCCTCGAACACGGGTTCCGCGACCGCGTTGGCGAGTGCGATCTCGTAATCGGTGATCTGTTCGCGCCATGCCTGCAACGGCCGGCGGGAAACCCCGCCGAAGGACTCGTTGCTGGTGCTGTTGCCGTTCCAGTGCTGGCCCACCGAGGTTGGACGGGTCAGCTGATCGTGGTACTCGATACCCAGGAAGCCGGCGACCGCGCGCATGGTCGTCGCTGTATCGGCCACGAGGTCCTCGAAGCGGACACACAGGTAGTTCGGCACCGCCAGGCGGTTGGTGAACAGATGGTGATAGGAGTTGTGCAGGGAGCACGCCATCGGCCAGAGGTAAGGGAACCGTCGGCTCTTGCGTTGCAGCATGCGACGCACCGCCACCAGCGTTGCATAGGGGTTGCGAACGATGTGGATGAAGCGCGCCCCCGGGTAGTAGCTGGCAAGCACGTAGGCGAACTCGGCGTGCTCGACCGACTTCTCTACCAGTGCCTGCCCGGCCGATGGCGCCGCTCCTGCGGATGCCTCATAGGCGGCGCGCATGTAGCCGAGGAAGAACGCCGGCATGTCGCTCGGATCCAGCGCGCGCAGCCGTGGTTCGAGCACGTCCATGCGGTAGCTGAAGCCGGGTGCGTCCGCGTACGGATCGTCGCCGCGCGTGTCCTCGCGGATATGCCGCACCAGCCCGTCCAGGAACTGCTGGCGATCGAGCGTGCGCGGCAGGTTGCGCCTGCGCCGGTAGTCCACCCAATGGTTGGTGAACTGGAACAGGTGCGTCTCCTTGGGTAGCACCGCCAGTTGCGGATGACCGTCCAGCAGGCTGCGCAACAGGCTGCTCCCACTCTTGTGCGAACCGAGCAGGAACACGGGTGGCGGATCGACCACCGCCGCGGCCGCCGGCAGCGCGGGATGGATTCCGGCGAGGGAGGGGGTGCGGCAGGCTGCGCTGGGGGATGCGATCATCGTCAATCGACTCTTGCTGAACGAATGCTCACGCGGATGCCATGCGTGCCGCCGATGGTTGGAGGGGCGTCTCGGCCTGCAGGCGGCCTTCGCACAGGGCCTGCATGCGCTCGGGCCAATCACCGAGCGCGGCCAGGATGGAAGCCCGTTGCCGCTCGTCGAACAGTTCCTGGAACTTGGTACCGTTACGCGAGCGGATCTGTTCCTGGACGTTGCGCTTGTGCGGCTCGCGGTCACGGACGATGGCCCGGTAGACCCCGCGGCGTTCTGCGAGCATCTGCGGGTGATAATTGATGCCGGCGAATTCGCATACTGCGACCAGAGCCGGCGCCGGCTCCGCGACCAGCTTCTCGTAGGCCACGAACATCCGGTTCGGGACACCGGCTTGGCGGTAGGCCGCGCGGGCGGAGGCGAGCCAGCGGGCCACGCAACCCTCGACCGTCCGGTAAGGGGCGAGCCAGCGATCCGGATAGCGATTGGCTACGTCGTACATCGAAGCGATGGTGTCCTGGGCGGAGCGTACGATGCACACCACCTTGAGATCGGGCACGTAGCGTTCGATGGTCTCCAAGTAATGGAGATGTCCGGGTGTCTTCTCCAGCCAGACGCTCTTGCCGTATTCCCGGGCGATCCGATCGCCAAGCTCCACGTACCGGCGCGCCGCCGAGTCGATCGACAGCGGGTAGCGCGGCACGTACTTGACCAGGTCCGCGCGCCCCGCGTCCGTCACGAAGCTTGCCAGCCTGTGCCGGCAAGCCCTCGGATGGGCAATGCCCAGCCTGACGCGGGCGCGGTGGAGCAGACGTCGGATAGTCTCGCCCGGGGTTGACGGTGGCAGCGCGAACAGACGCTCACCACGCTGACCCACCGTGTCGATGAAAAAGTGCGTCTCCGGCGAAGAAAACACGGACGGGTGGGCTGCCAGCGCCGACTGCAGCAACGTGGTCCCTGAGCGGGCGCAACCGACCACCAGCACGTGCCGGACGGCTGACCTCTCCGATCCACGCCTATGGGGCGGCTTTACATCCATTTTGCGGCTTCCTCGCCTGGGGCATACACGGATCTTTCCAGCGCGATCGTCGATTTAGCGTCGGCGCGCGCGGAAGAGATTCAGGCATCTGTGAGCAAATCCGAGAGCATGTCCTGCAACCAGGGCAGGCTCACGCTCACGCAGCACCAGATCGGCAAGAGGAAGCGGTAGCCCATCAGTCGCATCTCCTCGCCGAACGTACGCGCGATCCAGCTCCGCTCCTCCTCCCCCAGCACCTCCCGGTAGCTGCGGTTGTCGGCACGCGTCTTGGACTTCGCCCGAGGCAGCTCGAGCGGCTCGGGCAGGCCAATGACCTTCCTTACCTCCTCCAGCTCCTCCGCGATCGCCTCGTAGCGGCATATGCGGTCGACAGCCACCTCGCCGTCGATGGTGTAGACGCCGTAGCCGCGGCGCTTGAGCGCCAGGGCCTTGGGCGAATGAATGAAACTCGACAGCGGCGGGCGCGGTTCGGTGCGGTTGCACCAGTAGTAATGCGAGATGACCCGGTCGTACGGATTGCGCTCGAAGCAGAACTTGTAATAGCTGTTCCACACCTTTGCACCGACGAGCTCGCGCACCTCGCGCCCGCTGATGTGGTTGAAGTAGCGCATCTTTCGATGCCCCTTCAGAACCAGCAGGGCCAGGTCGCGCAAGCCGTAGTCGCGCCAGGGCGCCATGTAGTTCTGCGGACCCGGATAACCCAGCCCGCGACGGATCTCTTCGTCCGCTGGAGATATCGGCGTGATGACGTCTTCGGGACCGCAGAACTTGGAAAGCGCGATCTCGATCGACGTTCCGGCCGTCTTGTTGGTCTTGAGGAAGATGAACCGGTGCTTGTGCGAGATGATCATGGCAGTCGTCCTAACTTGCCCGCGAAGGAGATGCTCGCCGCGCGTCGGGGGCGACAGGCATCGGCCGACGCGCACGGCACAGCTTGAGCATCGTCCTCGGCTTAACGTCGACGAAACGTATTTTCCTGCGCGTCAGGCATGCGCCAGGCTGGGTTCATAGCCGAACCGCGCCATGCCCTCGGCGCAGATCGATTCGATCAGGGCCAGGTTGTGCCTGCCGAAGAACTGCTCCGGCGTGACCGAGCGGTTGCCGCGCGGCTGGAACTGCCGGTCCTGCTCGTCGTGGATGTCACGGACCACCTGCAGACCAAGATCCTCGGCGAGATCCGCTATGCAACCGCTCTTGTCGGCGAGAAAGTCCTCGTAGCGCACCAGCCGGATCGAGGAACGTCGCTCCCAGTAGCGCTCGATCGCCAGATTCCACCGCTGGGCGAGCCGCGCGATGTGGCTGCCGTGGCTGATGCCGAGCCCATCGCCGGCAAGAATGGCCTGCCATCCCCTTGCATGGTCCAACGCGCGTTCCTGCTGCGGCCCGAGCGCCTCGAGCCGCCCGTCGATGCGAAGACGATTGAGGATACTGCGGATGTTCTGGCGTGGGTCGCGCACGATGAACAGACGCGGCGAGTCCGGGAACCTGTGCTCGAGTTCCGGATAGATGAAGGAGAAGTTCGGATCCTTGATGATCTGCGCCGAGAAGTATGCAGGGTAGCGGCGCACGACCTCGTCGATGCTCCGGCGCCCGGCGAGCAGATCATCGACGATCGTAGCCTGCTCATCGAAATGCGCGATGTGCCAGAACGGGTCGTTGCTGAAGCGCAGGCCAGCGGCCTTGGCCAGCAACGCCGCAATGACCGTGGTACCGGATTTCTGGTTACCGCCGACGAGTACCGGACGCCGGCAGATCCGCGCGCTCTTGTGCCTGCAGAACTGGCGGACGTTCCGTCCGCTCCGACGCAGGCTTTCGGGTATCCATCTCGACGGTAGGTTCATTGCGGGCACCTTGGTTCCGTTTGGGCTTGAGGTCGTCCAGAAGAATCTTCATCTCGCGCAGATGGGCCCGCCCGCCAGGCAGTAGCATCCAGATGCCCAGATACGCCAGCCCGTAGAACAAGGCATCGACGAGAATCAGCAGCAGGTGGCCGGGCCAGGCAACAGCCTGATGCAGCCCCCAGAGCAGCAGGCCGGCGGTGATCGAGGCAATCGCCGGGCGCGCAAGCGTCGCGAAGGTTCCACCCGTGGTGATGGGCGAACCGCGATAGCTGTATGCCAGTGCAGGCCACACGAGCAGCACCCGGGTGATGCTGAAGGAAGCGGCAACTCCCATCGCCCCCCAAGGCAGGCCCGCGAAGAACGCCCCCACGGTGACCGGGCAGGAGAACAGCTGCTGGCGCAGCCGGCGTGCGGTCTGGCCGAGAGCGCTGTAGACCCAGCCCGGAGCGACGTTGAAGGTCCCCATGAAGGCGGCCACCCCGAGCGTTTGGAACAGCGGCACCACCGGCAGCCAGCGATGGCCGAGCATCACGAGGATGACCGCGTGGGCATCGGCAAGCAGAAAGCAGATCACGGGCATGCCGAGGAAGGTCATGCCGCCCAGCGCACGGTAGTAGAAGCGCGCGAAACGCTCGGGCTGGTCCTGCAGGCGGCTCAGCGCCGGGACCACCACGGACGATATCGGAGCGTTGATCTGCTGCACGGGCATCAGCAGCAGGCGGTAGGCCTGACTGTAGAAGCCGAGCGCCACGTCGGACACGAAACGGCCGATCAGGATGTTGTCCGCGTTGCGGTTGGCGAAATTGAGGACGTTGGAAAGGCTCTGGTGCGCCCCGATCGCCACCATCGGCCGCACCCCACTGCCGCGTCGCGGCAGGTCCGGCAGCCAGCGACAACTCCATACGGTGAGCACGAGCATCGCCACGCTGTTGCCGTACTGCTGGATGATAAGCGCCCAGTACCCGGCACCCAGCCATGCGCTGTAGATCGCGATCAGGAAGCCCACGATGCGCGCGGCGACGGCAATCGAGCCTATGGCGCCGAAGCGCATCTGTCGCTGCATCAATGCGGCGTGCTGGATGCTCAGACTGTCGATGATGATCGAGCCTGCCAGCGCGACCACCAGCCAGAGGACGCGCGGATCCTTGTAGAACCAAGCCATTGCGGGACTCAACGCAGCCAATGTGCCTGCAGCCGCGAGCCCTACCGCGATGTTCAGCCAGAACAGCGTGCTTACCTGTGCGTGGGTGATCTCGGCCCGCTGTACCGTCGCCAGGGAAAGTCCGCCCGATCGCAGCACCGTAATGAACCCGGTCAATGCGATGGTCTTGCCGAATACGCCGAAGTCGGCAGGCATCAACAGGCGCGCCAGCACCGCCATGCCGGCGAGCTGGATGCAGAAGAGCCCAACCTGGCTGATCAGGGTGGCGACGGCCCCGCGCACGCTGTGGCGGCGCAAGTCGCGGTGGATGTGATGCATGTCGAACATGCGATGAGCACCGCGTACGCGGGGTTCTGTCATGGGGAATCGGGGGCGCAGCACAAGCGGGCTCGAGCGGTATTGTCGAGACCGCAAACGTTGGCTGTACGACCGTGAAACGTCCGTATAGCGGGCCTTGCGCACGACGTGACCGGGCCTCCGCTGGCGCCGAGCAGGATCGGCACAACCGCGCATTTCACGGCCACCGCAGCGGTGCCGGGCCTTTACCGCGGCTTCACCCTGCGTTCGATACCCAGTTAGGAATGTGATCGCCCTTCACGCGGCTCCTCCGGCCCGCCTGAGGGCGAACGGAATGACGTGCGCCCACAGGCGTGCGTGACGACTCAAGGAGGTGAACGATGAACCCACCGCCCGACGACCGCCCGCATTCGCCAGCCGACCGATTCACCAGCAGCACGGGGTCCCTGCACAGGACGGCCAGGGCGCTGGCCAAGCACGCGTACCGTTCGTACTACACGTTGCGCCTGTCCCGGATCCGGGGCCTGCACCTGGGAGACCACGTGCTGATCAAGGGCAAACCGCACATCGCCATCGCGCGCGGCGCGAGCATCCACGTCGGTCGTAGCGCGGTGCTCAACTCGTCGAATGCCGGCTATCACCTCAACATGCACAGCCCGGTCAAGCTGATGGCCGACCGACCGGGTGCACGCATTCATATCGGCGAGCAGACCCGGATCCACGGTAGCTGCATCCATGCCTACCGCTCCGTGAGCATCGGACGCAGGTGCCTCATCGCAGCGAACTGCCAGATCATAGATTGCAACGGCCACGAACTCTGTTTCGACGACGTCGACCGACGTGTGGACACGGTAGACGAAGGCCAGCCGGTAGTGATCGAGGACGCGGTCTGGATCGGCGCGAATGCCATCGTGCTCCCGGGCGTGCGGATCGGACGCGGCAGCGTAGTCGCCGCCGGCAGCGTGGTGACCCGGAACGTACCGCCCAGGGCGGTGGTCGCTGGCAACCCCGCACGGGTCGTGAGGCGGGTCGAGCCGGTGACTTAGGGCGGCTCAGCGTTGCGCCACGCGCCGGTACATCGTACTGGTGCGCGCCTTCAGGCGCGAGGAGATCCGCATGCCGAGGAAGGCTGCGAGCAGCGAGCTGCGCGCGTTGTACCCCTTGCCGTCGAAGCCGAAGGCACGCGCCTTGGCGCTCCAGCGCGCGCCCAGCGCATTCTCGCCATGTGCGAAGGCCACCCAGGCGGTCTTGCAGCAGACCCGCCCGAGCGCGTGCCGGTAGCGGCTGATCGCCGCCGGGTCGGTTTGCGTGGCGACCCAGCGTTCGATCCGGTCGAACACGATGTCGGCTGCGTACATGACGTCCTGGATGTGCGCGCGGGTGACGCGATGCGGCGAGTCGTGCTGCCAGTACACGCCGTTGCCCTGCTCGCACACCGCTACCTTGAGACCGCCGGTCAGGGCCCGGATCATCAACTCGCCGTCCTGGTCTTTCCTCAGCCGCTCGTCCCAGCCGCCGATGGCGCGCACGGCCTCTGCCCGCCATGCGATGCAGCAGGGCGGGAAAAACGCGTGGATGAGCCAATGGAAGATGCGGTCGCCATTGTCCAGGTGGGGTGGACGCCGGAGCATGCCACGGTCGCGTCCCTCGCCGTCGAACACCCACGGGCCGATGGCCACGTCAGCGCCCTCGTTGTCGAGTGCACGGACCAGTCCGTCCAGCAACCCGTCCTCGACGTAGTCGTCGGCGTCCAGGAACATCACGTAATCGGTACGCACCTCGGCCAGGCCGAGGTTGCGTGCGCGCGGCGCCCCGCGGTTCTGCGGCGTCGACAACAACCGGACACCCTCGGCCCGTACCACTTCTGCGGTACCGTCGAAGACGCCGTCTTCGACCACAATGACATTCTCGGGGGCGGCTCCCTCGGCGAGCACCGAGCGGATTGCCCGCACGACCCACTGCTCGGATCGGTATGCGGGGATGACCACACTGAGTTTCTCGCGCGTGCCCTGCCGGCTGTCGCTCACACGGTCGATCGCATCCATCGGGGTTGAATCCTTCCAGCTTGTCGTCGGCGACCGGCCCGCCGCCGGATCATGCTTCGCAAACGGACCTACCGGGCGATGATTGCGGTGGAGACGTGAATCCACCGTTCAGGGATCGGAAACGTGATGGCACCCCCGAACTTTGGTTCAGCCAATAAAAAAGGGGCAGCCGCCTGGCTGCCCCGGGGAGAAACACGCCGGCGATGCTTACCGGGTGTAGTTGTTGTACTTCGAGTTGGAGAAGATGTTGCCGGACACCGAGATGCCGTAGGTGTTGGTGCCGATCTGCAGGTCGCGGTCGAGCCCGCCGCCGGTGTTGGTCGGCGAAATGTAACGGGTGCTGTTGTACTGCAGCGTGTTGCCGACGATCGACCAGTTGTGCGACTTGCCACTCGCGCCCACCGCGGCCAAGCCATTCTTGGTCATGGTATTGGCGGAGACGGTGATGTACGGGGCGGTAATGCCGAGTACGCCGAAGCCACGGTTGCCGGTCATGGTATTGCCGACGATCGCGACGTCGGAGATGTTGGAGTGCAGCTCGATGCCGTTGCCGCGGTTACCCGAGAAGGTGTTCTTCTCCAGGCGGATGGTGTTCGCCGGACCCTGGTCCTGCGGCTCGATGTCGATACCGGCCTCGGGCAGCGTGCCGTTGGTGTCCTTGAAGGTGCTGTTGACGATGTAGACGTGCTGGGCCGGGCCGATCGACAGGCCCTGGCGACGGTTGTTGCTGGACACCACGCCGTTGATCGTGACGTAGTCCGAGCGCGAGGCGCTCGAGCCCCAGCCGGTCGCACCGATCCAGATGCCGTCGCCCCAGAAGTTGGAAAGGCTCACGCCCTTGACCATCACGTTCTTGGAACCCTGGATGTTGATGCCATAGCCCCACTCGCCGCTGGTGCCGATGTGCTTGGCGCGATCGCCGACCAGGTTGCCGCCGACGATGCGCACGTCGGTGACGTCCCACACCTTGATCACCCAGTAGCGGCTCGCGCTGTTCGGGATCACCTCGAGGGTCGCCATGCTGTCCATCAGCAGGCGGGTGTGCGAGCGCATCTTGATCGGCTTGAGCGCGTTGATCATGTAGTGGCCGGCCGGGACGGTGACTGTGCCACCGTCGGACGGCAGCGAGTTGATGGCCGCCTGGATGGCGGCGGTATCGTCGTGCACGCCGTTGCCCAGCGCACCGAAGCTGCGCACGTCTACCGAAGCGCTCTTGCCGATGGCGATGGACGGGGTGGCGTTCCACCAATCGGCGGCAAACGAGGGTGCGGCGGTCGCGGAAAGGGCCAGTGCGGCAAGGGCCAGCAACGGCTTCTTCACAGAGGTCTTCGCGGTGACGGGCTGGCGAGAGGAAGCAGCAAGCTTCTGATTATGAAGGCGAATGTTCATGTGTAGCGAGGTCTCGAGTTTTGTCGGGTATGGGCTTCGTCACGCGAAGCTGACGCAAAAAATGCGCGATCTTCACGCACCCAAGCAAGCTCGACAGGAGACCCCGGTTGGTGGATTTATGACCACGTTGGCAAAAAGGCCCGGTAGCGCTCCGGGCGCTCGCCGAGACCGCGCGACAGCCGTCACACAAACCCGGCCGGGCACACAGACAGGCGTGTGGCACGGTGGCTCGCCACCCTGTGAACGTGCGCCACACACCCTCGCTGCCACGCGGCGACCGAATCGGTAACGGCCACCGCCGGCGGCACTTGAGCCGGATCCGGAAGGTGCATTCGCCAGCGCTTGCGCGCGCCGCGCGCAAGCGTGCACACGCCTGCCTGTGCGGGCGCTCTGCTGTCCGATCTACATGAACAGACCCGAATGGCTGAGCTTGTTAGGCTCCGTGAAGGTCATGCATGGTTCGCGTCACTTTCACGTGACGAGAGGGTCAACCCCTGATGATGAATCCACACGACACCCAGTTCTCGGCAAAGCCGGCCCACACCAAGCGGAAGTTCAGCACGAAGCCCTTGATGATCGCAGCCGCTTCGCTGGCTCTGTCTGCCGTGGCACTTCCTGCTGCTGCTGCTTCCTGGTGGAACGCCAACCCCTACATCTCGATCGGCAAGGCCAGCGTCAACGTCAAGGACAAGGGCGCACGCGGTAACGGTACGCACGACGACACGGCTGCCATCCAGGCCGCCATCGACTCGCTGCCGGACACCGGCGGTACCGTCTACGTGCCGGCCGGCCGCTACATGATCAACGCCAAGAAGGCCCTGCGTCTGCACTCCCATCAGCGCCTGAAGCTCGATCCCGATGCCGAGCTGATGGTCATCCCGAATGACGCCGGCCGCTACCACGTGGTCAAGGTCTGGAACGTCAACAACGTCGAGATCGTCGGCGGCCGCATGACCGGTGACCGTTCCCGCCACCAGGGCTCCGGCGGCGAATGGGGCTACGGCATCAACATCCAGGGCGCGAAGAACATTTTCGTGCACAACGTCAAGCTGTCCGAATTCTGGGGCGACGGCATGTGGATCGGCGCGACCGGTTGGGGCAGCAGCCTGCGCCGCTCCAACTACGTGACGGTCAACAACATCGTTTCGCAGCACAACCGCCGCCAGGGCCTGTCGATCGGCCCGGCCCAGCACGTCTACATCGTCAACAGCACCTTCAAGGACACTCGGGGCACCCTGCCCGAGGCCGGTGTGGACATCGAGCCGCAGGACCAGGGCCCGGCCAACACCGTGCGGCTGGAGAACAACACGATGTCGGGCAACCGCGGCAACGGCATCGAACTGCACTACAACATCTCTGACATCACGATCAAGTCCAACAACCTGACCGACAACCACGGCTTCGGCGTGCTGGCGGTGAGCGCCCCGCACCTGAACGTGGCCAAGAACAAGGCCACCCGCAACGGCCTGGCTGGCGTAGGCATGAGTGGCAAGACGCATGATGCGAAGATCCACGGCAACACGCTGCAGTACAACAGCACGCGCTACATCTCGCCGACCCGCTCGGGCGGCGGCCAGACGCGCGACATCCAGATCGGCACCAGCACCTACAGCATCTCGCAGTACAACAACACGCTGACGCCGAAGTGAGCGGTGGCGCAAGGGCCCGTGAGGCCCGAGCCGGCAACCCGCGACGCCGGGGCAGTGATGCCCCGGCGTTGTTCTTTCAGAACGGCCTCAGGAAGCCGTGCCGGCGAGCGAGCCACCGGGCATGTCGGTACCGAGCAGGCGCTCGTACACGTCGATGGTCCGCTGGATGACCATGCGCTCGTCGAACTCGGCAATCGCCTTTTCACGCGCCCGCTCGCCGAGCCGCCGCAGCAGCGTGCGGTCGTCGTCCAGCCGGGCGACCAGCTGCGCCAGCGCCGCGGCGTTGCGCGGCGGCACGACCAGGCCATCGATGCCATGCCGGGTCACCACCTCGCGGCATCCCGGCTGATCCGTGGTGATCAGCGCCAGGCCGGCCGCTGCCCCCTCGATCAGGCTCTTGGGTACGCCTTCGCGGTAGTAGCTCGGCAGGGTCATTACATCGATCGTCGACAGCAGGGCCGGCATGTCCTCGACATGCCCCAGCCAGGTGATCACTCCTTCGGCTGCCCAGCGCTCGACCTGCGCTTCGTCGACCGAGCGCGGATTGCCGGGATCGGGGGCACCCGCGAGCACGAACTCGATGTCGCGACCCTGCTTCCTGAGCAGGCGGGCTGCCTCCACGTACTCGCCGATGCCTTTCTCCCACAGCAGCCGCGCTGCCAGCAGCACGCGCAACCGCCCCTCCGATCCGGACATCGAACTCGGCCTGAAGCGGGAGGTATCCACGCCCGAGCTGCGGATGACGTGGATGCGGTCCCGCGCAACAAGGCGTGCACGGCGGAAGATGTCGGCATCGTCCGGATTCTGCAGGACCAGCAGCGAGCGGCGGTGGTCCAGCGTGGCGCGCATCAACGTCTGCACCAGTGGCCGCAGGCAGCGGGCCTTGAGCCCGTTGCTGGTGAACACGTAGCCGAGGCCGGCGACCGCATTGACCGTGGCCGGCACTCCGGCCAGCCGGGCGGCCGCGCCACCGTAAACCGCGCACTTGACCGTAAAGTTGTGCAGCAGGTCCGGCTGCTCGCGGCGCAGGACCCGCACCAGATGCCTGAACGTCACTGCCTCGCGCAGCGGGTTCAGGCTTGCGCGATCCATCGGCAACGTGATCCAGCGGAAACCGCGTGCGGCGAAGCGACCGCCAAACGGCCCGGGTGGCGACAGCATCACGACCTCGTGCCCATCCGCCTGCAGGCGCTGCGCGGTGGACAGACGGAAGTTGTAGAGGTACCAGTCGGTGTTGGCGTAGAAAATGACTTTCATCGCGGGTCCTTGTTGTGCCTGCTCCTGCCCCCGGGTGTCCGTCAGGACGAGAACGTGTTGCCCGAAACGTGAACGTTGGTAGCGGTCGGGTCGATGCGCAGCTCTCCGGCGTGCTCTCCACCGCCACCCCGTTCCGAGGTCAGCGCCTTCAACGCATGCCGCAGGCGGCGCGCACTGTTCGACGATAGGGTGTTCTCGGTGATCTTCACGTCACTGGTGCGCTTGGCCAGCGCCACACCAGCCAACCCGTTGCCTGTAATGGTGTTGCCGTCGATCCAGAGGTCGCTCGCGTGCACGGCGAGCACGCCGTACCCCTTGTTGTCCCGGATCGTGCACTGGCGGATCACCAGACCGGAGACATGGTGGTGCACCTCGATACCGCTGCCCTTGTTGCCGGTCAACACGCAGCCCTGGATCAGTACGTCGCGTACGTCTCCCTGGTCCATCGGCTCCAGGTCGATGCCCGACTCAGGCGCGGTGCCGTGCGTCCCGCTGAAGGTGCAATTGATGATGCGCACGTGCTGGCAAGGCCCGATCGAGAGGCCTTGGCGCCGATTGTTGGTGGAAACCACGTTTTCCACCGTCACGTCGACCGATACATCGGCGCCCGGTCCCTTGCCCAGCGCACCGATCCACATGCCATCGCCCCAACAGTCGGACAGGTGGGTTCCCGATACCTTTACGTGCCGTGACGCCTGGATGTTGATGCCATAGCCCCACTCCCCTCCTTCGCCCTGATGCCGGTCACGCTCGCCTACCACACGCCCGCCAACGATCTCGACGTTTTCGGCGCGCCATACCTTGATCACGTGGTAGCGCTTGCGCGCATTCGGCAGCGCGGTCAGCTGCGCGTCCGGAGCCATCTCCAGGCGCATGTTGGAACGCAGATTGATGGCACGCGTCGCATCGACCATGTAGTTGCCGGACGGGATCCTCACGACGCCCCCCGCCGCCGGCAAGGCGTCGATGGCCGCCTGGATCGCTGCGGTATCGTCGTGGCTGCCGTCGCCGCGCGCTCCTTTGGTGCGCACGTCGATGATCGTGCCCGATCCCGCGGCGTCCGCCGGCCAGCCGGCCGCGCAGGTGCGGCGCGTCAGCGGTGCCAGCAGCGGGAGGGCCGCCCATGCCAACGCATGGCGCAGGAAGTCGCGGCGGGTGGACGGCCGATATGCAGTCATTCGAGTGGCTCCAGCGAGCGCGAGGCACCGGCCCGGCTGAGCAGCCAGGGCAGGATGATCGCCAGCAGGTAGAACTTGGACGCGAAGAACTTGTTTCCCATGCGGCCGCGATGGGCTTCCAGCCAGCCGACGGCTCCAGGCATCAATTCGGACGCCTGTACCGCAAAGGCATGCACCTGATCGAAACGCGCGGCGGCCAAGCCGCACAGGTCGAAGCGGAAGCAGCCCTTGGCCTTCACGTACGGCAACTCGCCGAAACGGCGGGTGATGTGCTTGCGCACCAGCGGCTTGTTGTGCCCTTCACGGTCGATCAGGTGGGTGTCGGGCACATGGCGATAGACCCACTCGCTCAGCTGCGCATCACAGAACGGATACGCCTGGCGCAGGCCCAGCGCACTGGTGGTGTACTGCCCTTTCGGAAAAGCGGCCGCCGCCTCGGCGATGGCCAGCGACACGCGCCGTCGCCCTTCATCGGACACGGTGGCCGCCAGCTCGTCCTTGAACACCTGCAGGCGCTGGCGCGATTGGGCAGCGACCGGCCGCCCCAGCAAGCGATCCACTTCCTGGTCGCTGAAGCGCGAGCCGGGAAAATATCGCTCGAATGAATCCATCCCCAACGTGGCCAGAACGAAGCAGGCGACGAAACTGCGCCCGAGCGGGCTGGCCTCCAGCAAACCCGAGGGCAGCCGGATGCCTCTCGCCATCCGGACCAGCACCTGCCGCCGCAAGTCGACCGGGGTGCCGAAATAGATGTCCGAGCCCAAACCATCGATCACGCCGTCGCCGCCACTCTGGGCGATCTCGGTAGCCAGGTCGGCATACGACAGCAGGGCGAAATCGGCCGAAAGCAACGGCATCCTCGGCACCATCGCAAGATAGCGGTCGTAGGCGCGCGCCGGCTTGCATACCAGCGCCTCGTGGCGTAGGCCGAGCTGCCGTGCCACCGAGCGCGCGGATGCGACCTCGTCCTCCTCGCGCCCACCCAGATAGGTCAGGCATCGCGCGTCCGGCCGGGTCTCGGCCACCGCGATGGCCAGCGAGGTCGAGTCCTTGCCGCCACTCTGCAACAGCCACGGAGCGTGCATACCGGTGGTGGATCGCGAGACCGCCTCGCACAGCAGGCGGTGGTAGGTCTGCAGGAGCGCCTCTTCGTCCACCGACTCCTCGCCCGGTCGGGCGGGCGCAGGTGAGGAACGATAGGAAAAGCGGTACTCCGGCGCCGAGTGCAGGTCGCGTTCGGGATCGAAGCCCAGGCTTGCCACTTTCACGTCCCGATAGATCGAGTGCGGCGGATAGACGAACGCGTTGCGCAGCAGATCCGCAATAGAGACCGGATCGAGCTTCAGCCCGCCGGTGATCCCGACCAGCGGCGTGAAGTCGGCATTGCCTCGATAAGGCGAGGCGCTCAGCTTGATGCGGTTCGCGGCGTCCTGCGTGGCAACTGCGGGATCGGGCATGGCGTTGGCTTCGTTCGCAGTGTTCATCGAGACGGAAGAGGGAGATGCCGGCATCCCGGACAGGCCTTCCGGATAGGCGTTCATGACCTGCGCACCTCGGTCACCGTTCGCCATCCAGATAGCAGCCGCAATGCGGTGGTCGGGTGAAATCCGGTTCGCTCGCGAAGAGCACGTCGCCACGTTTTGCGCACGGTCACTCTTTCACCTCGTCCGAAGCGTTGCCCGCAGCAACCTGCGTCGCCTTCATGCGGCTGAGCAACCAGGGCAACACGATCGCGAGAAGGTAGAACTTCGAGGCGAAATACTTGTTGCCCATGCGGTGGCGGTGCGCCTCCAGCCACCGCGGGGCCCCAGGCAGCAGTGCCTGCGCCCGGCGGGCGAAATCAAGCACCTGATCGAAGCGCTGACGCGCCAAGCCACACAGGTCGAAACGGAAAGAGCCCTTGGCGATGACGTAAGGCAATTGATCGAAATGGCGGGCGATATGGCGACGCACCAGCACCTTGTTGGTGCCGTCCGGTGCCATGAGGTACTCGTCCGGCACTTGGTGGAACACCCAATCGCACAGCGTCGGTTCGCAGTAGGGATAAACCACGCGCAGTCCCAGTGCGCTTGCGGCGTACATCCCTTTGCCGAAAATCGCCGCCTCGACGATGGTGGCCGAGACGCGCCGACGAGCCTCCAACGTCTGCGCGGCCGCAATGTCCGCGCGGAACAGCTCCAGGCGTTGACGCGACCGATCGGCGATCGGCTGTCCGAACAGTTCGTCGACCTCGGCATCGGTGAACCGCGACCCGGCATAGAAGCGCTCGAACGCATCCATCTGCAGGGTTCCCAACGCATAGCAGAGCTTGAAGTTGCGACCGACGAGGCTCGAGCGGAACACGCCGGGCGGCAACCGCAGTCCGAGTGCGAGCAGGCCGAGCATGCGCTGCTGCCAGTGCGCCGGCACCCCAAAATAGGGGTCGGATCCGAGCGCATCTATGACCCCGTCGCCACCGCACGCGGCGATCTCCGTGGCGAGATCGGCATAGGACAGAACCGCGAAGTCCGCGGTGAGCAGAGGCATTCGCGGCACCATCGCCAGATAGCGGTCGTATGCGCGGGCCGGATCGCACACCAGCGATTCGTGCCGCAGACCGAGGCGGCGTGCCACCAGACGCGCGGATCCGACCTCGTTCTCTTCCGACCCCCCGAGGTACGTGATGCAGGTGGTCTGCGGGCGGGCTTCGGCCAGTGCGATCGCCATCGAAGTGGAGTCCTTGCCGCCGCTCTGCAACATCCAAGGCGAGCACATCGACCCGGTGGTACGCGCGATGGCCTCGCACAGCAGGCGGTGGTACGTGTCGACCAGCGCCTCGGCGTCCACGGCGCTGGCTGGTGGCCGCGCCGGTGCAGCCGCCGATTGGCGCGCAAAGTGGAACCGCGGACTTTCATGCAGATCCTGCGTCGGGTCGAAGCCGGTGGTCGCGACCTTGACGTCCTTGTAGATTGTGTGCGGCGGATAGACGAAGGAATTGCGCAACAGGTCGCTGATCGATACCAGATCCAGTGCCGAAGCACCGCCGGGGTGGTCTGCGAGCACCGAGAAATCCGGCTCGCCCGCATGGGGGGAGAGGCCGATCTGTATCCTGCGCCGCGGCGTTCCCGCCCCCGCCGTTGCAGCCTTTTCGATAGTAGCGGTCATGGATTCACCCCATGTGCATGTTCCACGGCCTGCCGGCCGTCTCAGGCCAACCTGGCCCCTTCGGCCGTCGCACGTGGCCCGGCCTTGCCCCTGAAACCGTTCACACCACGATTCCCCGCGTCACGTAGAAGTAGAAGACACCGCAGGCAGCCACCAGCCCCATGCGCAGCACCAACGGGTTGCGCAGGGGCGCCACGCGGCTGTCACAGCACACGGCCGCCAGCAGCAGGGAGACCGAGAGCCAGGCCGGCAGCAGAAAGCGGTTGGAGAAGTTGCCCCAGCCGACCGCGAAGAACGGCAGCATCAGCACCAGATAGACGGCCGTGCCACGCTTTATGTTCTCGCGCACGGGCTGGTGCACCAGCGGGGCCAGCGCATAGGGCAGCAGGTACCAGAACAGCGAGAACACGGCAAAATCCAGGCGCACGCCCGAGCGATAGTTCGCATGGAGGTCATAGGCCATCACGAACGTGTATACGCTCGGTGCGAGCACGCGCACCAGCAGCATGGTCAGTCCACTGCAGTACGCGAGGAAGGCGAGGATGCCCACTGTCCGCAACAGGCGCAGCGGCAAGAGCAGCACCGGCGCGAAAAACAGGTACATGACCGAGGAATAGTGAAAGCCAGTGGCCAACAGGCCCCAAAGGAAGAACGCGCGCCATTGCCGTTGGTGGAAGGCCAGAAGAGCCGTGAACACGAGCAACGAGGCGAGCCCTTGGCGCACCACGTTGATCGAGGCGTTCGCCATCACGGGAGAGATGAAAAGAAACATCAGCGACGCCGCCAGGAAGGTCATGTACCGCGAATCGCTTTCCAGGTAGGCGTGATAGCGGTGGGTGGCGGCCACCACCGTGCCGATCATCACCAGGAACAGGGTGCCCTGGTATGCGGTCAGGCTCGCTCCCGTCATGGCGATGGCGACCGTCAGGTAATAGAAGACCGGCTCGAAACGGCTCTGCACCAGGCCATGGCGGGTCAGCGACTCGTACAGACCGGCGTACACGTACGTGTCCGTACCGATGTCGATGCTGCGCGTGCCGACCAGCAGGTCGGCGAAAAGCACCGCGCCGGCAATCAGCATCAACCCGAGCATGACGCGGGCGTTGGTGTTGTCCGGGGTGTCCGGCAGCGCAAGGGTGTGGTTCATGGTCAGCCCGCCTGGTCGGCCCGAGGGGATTGCGTGTTCTGGAAGAAGCGCCGCGTGTAGGTGATCACGCGCCGGCGCAGGTAGCGCAGTTCGCTCAGCACCTGTACGACGCGCATCTGCAGTCCGCCGACCAGGCCCTGCGCATGCAACTGGCGCCGCACTTCGGTGGCCGCCTCGTGCATCGCGGCCAGGTCGCCGCTCAGGCCACCTGCGCCGAAGGCCGGCTTGTGCCAGGACGCCAGCACCAGCTCCACACGCGCGCATCGATAACCGTTGAGCAGGATCTGCGCCCACAGCAGGTAGTCCTCCGCGCGGCGCCGCGACTCGTCGAAGCGGAACGGCAGGTCCCGGCGCAGGACCAGCGAAGCGGTGGGGAACGGTGAGCGCATCTGGAGCAGGCTGGGGCGCACCACGGTAACCGGCGGCGGATGCCGTACCGCCGGCGCGGGTGCACTGCGCGGCTGCACGTTCATTCGATGGGCAAGCAGAGCGATGCTCGGATCGCTCTCGAGAACCTCCATCTGGATGGAAAGCTTCTCCGGATGCCATGTGTCGTCGGCATCCAGGAAGGCGATGTACGGCTGTCGCGCATGCGACCAGCCCAGGTTGCGCGCACCCGAGGGCCCGCCGTTGCGCGGCAATGCAAGGACCCTGACCCACCCGTCGGGGTAGCTGCGCGCGATCTCGTGCAGACGCTCCAGCGTTCCGTCGCAGCTGCAATCGTCGACCAGCAACACCTCGGCGGGCGGCAGCCTTTGTCCTGCAATCGAGGCCACCGCCGGGCCGATCGTGTCGACACAGCGGTAGCACGGAACCACCACGCTCACGGGCGCCACCCCGGGGGACGCCCTGGTCAGCGCGGCGACTTTTTCGGCGGTGGCTGCACTTTCCCGTCCGTTCCTGGCTTGCATGGGTGCTCCCTTGTCGCTCAATAAAGGCAGTCGGAAATGCGCGCGGCGGCGGCGCGCGCGGCCAGTTGCCACTCGGTCAGGCGCCGCTCGAGCAGACCGCGCAGGGCATCCTCACGCTCGACCAGTCGCTCCAGCGATTGCTGCAATGAACGGGCTGACAGGTCGTGGGCCTGCAGCACCGTCTCCTGACTGCCGAACATGTCGCGATTGATGCCGCAGGCCTTGACGCTGTAGGCGATGGACATGGTAGGGACGCCGCTGGAGAGCGCAGCGATGACCGCGTGGGCGCGGGCGCCGATGAAAAAGCGCAGATAGCTGATGACGTACTTGGTCTGCGCCGCGTTGAAGTCGTTCGGCATCATCTTCACCGAATCGCCCAGGTCGGCGAGCTTCTCCAGTAGCGGTGCCATGTAGCCGGCATCCCCCCCACGCGGGTCGTCGCGCAGTGGATCGGCGTGAGGAATCAACAGCACGCCCAACTGGTATTGCCTCACCGCATGGCGGATGAACGAGGCGATTTCGGCGTGCACGTCGATGTCGGGCCGCTTGTAGCGCTCGACCAGGCGGCTGACGTTGAGACCCAGCACGTGCCCTTCGCCGGCCGGCCAGAACGGTTTCAGTTCAACCGGCTCCTTGCCCAGCATGAAGGAAGGCTCGGCCATGCGGATGACGTTGCGCAGCCCGAGCTTGTGGACCAGGTAATCGTGGCTCATCGACTCGCCCGTCGCGACGAAGTGCATGCGCGCGAGATGGCGGGTGACCGGTTCGATGAACTCCGGTTCGCGTTCGAACGGCCCGACCGACGCTCCCCAGAGCATTACCGGCTTGCCCAGGTCCATGGCCCAACCATCGACGCTCATGATCGGCGATGGGATGCGGTAGTCGAGCGAATAGTTGTCTCCGCCAACCGCGAGCACGGCATCCACGGACTCCAGCTGGCGACGTAGCCAGCGCGGCATGGGGAACGGCCAGCCGGCGCGCTTGATCAACGGCAGGGGCAGACTCTGCAACTGCACCCAGTAGCGTGCGGGGGGCGGCAGGTAGGCACGGACGAAGCGCACGCCATGTTCCGCAGCGTCCGGCCACTGCGCACTATCGCGAGCGATGTTTACCGAGGGAACCAACACTTCAATGTCGCCGAATTGTTCCTTCAGCAGGGCGACGGTACTGCGCACGATGGCTTCGCAACCCCGATTGCGGAACGTGCGCTGGCCGGAGAGGTAAAAGCGTTTCACGAGTGCGTCCTGGCATAGATTGGCGGATGGCGACACCGTCCCGGGGACGGGACGACGGCGGCATCGGATTGCCGCATGCATTTACCCTTGCCGCGGGCCATGCGAACGCACGGCCCGCGATTCGTTCGATCAAGCGATCGCGACGGTGCGCCGGTTCTCTCCAGACGCCACCTGCGCGTGCGCCAGCGACCGCCCCCGTCCGATGCCGTAATAGGCCAGGCCGGCGTCCTCCACCTGCGCCGGGTCGTACAGGTTGCGCCCGTCGAAGATCGCCGGCTCCTT